>CABUXT010000011.1 GCA_902495705.1 uncultured cyanobacterium | reverse complement strand
CACAAAGGTCGATTTTTAAAATCAACATTGATAGATTCTGAATAGGATAAAATCTAAGCCAAACAAGTTGGCAAGATTTTTAATCCTTTCAGAATGACAATGACCTATCTGTTTAATTAGAGATTCCGAAACGAGTTCGGAATGACATAACAAGTCAGTCTTCCTGCCATCTTGACCTCTTTTACGTTTTATGGAATTTTGAGGCAATGTATACAAACGGTTTTTTGATAAAATTCCAAACTTTGGCGCCAAAGTTTTTCAAACTTGTGCCAATTCCTGACATTTTAGGCATTGATGGCATTTTCGGAAGTTTTATTTTCCCTTTGCTTACCAAACCTGCAACGACTGCTCCGCCAACACCAAGTGTTGCCAGTGCGCCAAATGCCCATTTTTTCCAAGTCGGATTGTTTATCAAGTCATTTGATGACTTATTAAATTGGTCAGATTTTGGCTGTCCTTTCATTTTAGTGCCATCAGGTAGCAAAGATGTATCTAATGTTGGAATATCTTTGAACTTTGGACTGCCCATATATCTTGGTTCTTGCCCTAAAATATCTGCCGGTGCGTCGTAATCAATAATTCCTGCTGCAGCGCAAGCATCCAGCGGATAAACCCAATTTGAAGCCATAATACTTTTCCTTTATTTTTAACCTACATATATATAAAGGAAATTTTTTCATCAAAATTGCGTATTTTGTAAATTTTTATTTTTTGGTTTGAGGCTCTTCTGCGTATAACTCTTGGCAGTTGCCGTTTTTAGCATCTGCAGTTACTCTGTCATATATTTTAGAACGTTGTTCAGAAGTGATTTTGACGTTGTTTGTTATATTGGTTGAACAAGCTGTTTGGGTTCTGCTATCCGAATATAAAATGACAGTACATCTTGCATCTGCGTATTCGCAAGAGAAATATTTGTTTGTATCAGGAACATATTTGCATCTGCCAAGTTTAATCATCGGTGCATATTTTGAACTGCCCATTTTTTCACTGGTTTCTTTGCATTGTTCGCTAAAATTTAATTCACCGTTTTTAAGTTTGTAGATTCGGCAAGTCGTTTTGCCTTCAGGGCAAGTGTATGTACCGTATTTTAGGCTCATATAGGCACTACCCATTGCATAAACCGCACCGGCTACTAAAAATAATGTACAAATTGTCATTAAAAAATTTTTCATAATCTCTTCCTTATTGCCATATATAATACCATTTTTCTGGTGGGTTGTAAATCCATCAGGGTATTTATCATTTGTTTGTGCTAGTATTTAAACATAAATTTATAGCTATAAAAGAGGAAAGAAAATGGATAAATTTTATTTAACTACGGCGATTGACTATGTCAACGGTGCTCCTCATATCGGGCACGCATACGAAAAAATTCTTAGTGATGTAATTGCAAGACACTACTCTCAAAGAACTGACAATTTGTTCTTTTTAACAGGTACAGATGAGCACGGTATCAAAATCCAAAAGACTTCTGCTGCACAAGGCAAAACACCTAAGCAATTGTGTGATGAAAATGCTCAAAAATTTAAAGATGCGTGGAAAGCTTTGGATATCAAATATAACAGATTTATCCGTACAACTGATGAAGACCATGAAAAAGTTGTTCAAAAGATTTTCCAAAAATTGGTTGAAAAAGGTGATATTTATAAACACGAATACGAAGGTTTGTATTGTTCAGGCTGTGAATGTTTCTTGAATCCTAAAGATTTGACAGAAGACGGACTTTGCCCTGACCACCTTAAAAAGCCTGAAGTTGTAAAAGAAGAAAATTATTTCTTCAAACTTTCTTCATACAAAGATGCAATCATGAAACATATCAAAGAAAATCCTGATTTCATCGTTCCAAGTTTTAGAGCTAACGAAGTTCTAAACCAATTGGAAGATATTCAAGATATTTCAGTTTCTCGTAATAAAGCAAATGTAGGTTGGGGTATTGATGTATTAGATGACCCTGAACAATCTATCTATGTTTGGATTGATGCACTTTCAAACTATATTACCGCAATCGGTTACGACACAGAAAATCCGTCAGAACAATTTAAACAATTGTGGCCGGTTGATGTTCATGTAATCGGTAAAGATATTTTGAAATTCCACAGTATTTACTGGATTGGTATTTTGATGGCTTTAGGTTTGCCGTTACCAAAACATATTTTTGCTCACGGTTGGATTACAATTGACGAAACAAAAATGTCCAAATCTCTAGGCAATGTTGTTTCTCCAACATCAGTTTTGGAACATTACAATTTGGAACATCCTGATGCATTCAGATATTATATGGCAACATCTGCACCTTGCGGACGTGATGGCAACTACTCTGACCAAGATTTCAAAGAAAAAGTAAATGCTCACCTTGCTAACAGTATGGGCAACTTGTTAAACAGAAGTTTGTCTATGCTTGTAAAATATTTTGATGGTGAGGTAAAAGAAGAATTTTTGACAAACCGTTCTAAAGAGGCTGAAAGTCTAATCAGAACAGCTTTGGGTACAATTAAAATTGTAGAAAATCACTTCAATCACTTTGAAATTCAAGAGGCTGCACAAGCTATTATTTCACTTGTTGATGCTACAAACAAATTTGTAACCGACAACGCTCCTTGGACATTGGCAAAAGAAGAAAAAATGACAGAATGTGGTCAAGTTTTGGCAACAGTTTTAGAAATTATGTGTATTATTTCTTCTTTGATTTATCCATATTGTCCAAATATTGCAGCTGATATGGCAAAACAATTGTCTTATGATTTGTCACAAAAACTTGATGATATCAAATCTGACAATATCAAGGCTGGTAAATTGATTTCTAAAGAAGAAATTCATCCTGTATTTTTAAGAGTTGACAGCGAATTGGCTGATAAATCTAAAAAATAAATTTAAGAAATAATGACTTTTAAAAACTCTACCATCCAATTTCGGAGGTAGAGTTTTTTTATTATTATATTTAAAATTTTGATTACTCTTTTTCTTGTTGATAACCAAAGTTTTTTAGAATTTTTTCTTTTTTACGCCAATCTTTTTCAACTTTCACTTGAAGTTCTAAGTAGACTTTTTTCTCTACGATTTTTTCAAGTTCAAGTCTTGATTCTGTGCCGATTTTTTTTAGCAAACTTCCGCCTTTGCCGATGAGGATTCCTTTTTGGCTTTTGTGTTCACAAAAAATTGAGGCTGAAATTCTATCAATGTCTTCTTGTTCAGAATATTTTTCAACTTTAACGGCAACAGAATGAGGAATTTCGTCAGATGTATTCAGTAGAATTTTTTCACGGATAATTTCTTCTGTTACATCGCGCATTGTCTCTTCTGTCACAATGTCTTCAGGGTAAAGCGGTTCGCCTTGAGGTAATTTTTTATAAATATTTTTTATTAGCGTATCAATGTTGCGTCCTGTTTTTGCCGAAATTCTCACAATCGGAAGATTTTCTGTGAATAAAGTTTTGTAGCTGAGCAAATTTTCTTCAACTTTTTCTTGTTTTTTAATTTTGTCAACTTTATTCATAACAATAATTATCGGAATTTTTGTTTGCAAAAGGTTTTGAGCAATCCATTTGTCGCCTTTACCTGCAGGGTCAGAACCGTCTACCAAAAACAAAATTACATCAGCATCAGGCACTGCAACTTTTGCCTCATCCAGCAAAAATTCACCTAATTTGTTTAAAGGTTTATGCACCCCAGGGGTGTCGACAAAGACAATTTGTCCTTCCGGTTTTGTCAAAATACCTTTAATTCTTTTTCTTGTAGTTTGGGCTTTGTCTGTTGTAATAACGATTTTTTGACCCAGAATTTGGTTCAAAAGAGTTGATTTTCCTACATTAGGACGCCCAATAATTGCAACGAATCCACTTTTCATAAAGATATTGTAACATAAATTTGTTTTTTTATTAATAAAGTAGCAAATTTTTTTACTCTCAGGTATTATATAAGTAGAAATGTGTAGTTGTTAGATTAACGGGAAACAATGGGAAATAGAAAAAATATTGTAGTTGCAGCAGTTTTAGCAATGCTTATCGTTGGAATAAACTCTGCAAATGCCGATAGTTTAAATAATTTGCTGCAAATGGATGTGAAAAAATCATCTGTTGCAGATACTGTTGATGTTACATTTTATACAACAGGGGAGTCAGGAAACTCTGTTGTAACGCGTAAATCTAACAACAGATATGTTGTTTTACTTCCGAATACTTCAAGCTCAAGTTCAGTTGCTCCAAGTATAGGCGGTGTAAAAGATTTAATTACCGATATTGATGTAAAACACGTCAACGATGGTATTGGTGGTTATACAAAAGTTACTTTCGGAACAACAAAACCTATCAATATCAAAACTTATATGAGAAAAACAAATCCTTTGACACAGGCTCAAAAGGATTCAAAAGCGATTATTGCAAAAAATATGACAGCAACCCCTGTGGCAACAAAACCTGCGGTATCTCAAACAGCTAAACCTCAAGCAACAGCACAAAAAACTGTCGCACATACCACAACACAGGTTAAGCCTCAAGTTGCACAAAACAAGTCTAACAATACACAAAAAGCATCTGCCCCGACAACTCCAAAAATCATTCCGATTGAGTTGCCTAAATTGAAAATTCAGGATTTGAAACCGAAAATTGAACCGAAAAAAGTTCAAACTTCAACTCCGAAACCTCAAGTACAGGTTCAACCAAAACCTGTGCAACAGCATAATGTTCAGCCAAAGGCTCAACCTGCACAGTCTAATGTACTTGCAGACAGTTCAAGCAATTATGCTCCAAAAGTTAAATTTGATTCAAACGGCAGACGTATTATTGATTTAGAACCAAGAGTCGTACACAACATTGTGCCAGAAACTCCGAAAAAACAAGAAACTGCATCAGCACCTGCTGCTGACCAGTCTCAAAATGTAAAAATCGAAGACAATTCTAATAGTGCTCAAACTCCGACAGCGGTTGATACTCCTCAAGCTGTTGATAATTCAGTACATTTTCCGATTTGGATATTGATTGCAGGCGGTTCTGTTTTGGCATTAGGTGTGATGTATCTTGTATTTGATGCGCTTGCAAATTCTAAAGAAAAAGACAAATCAAGACTTCAATCATTTTTCAATTTGTCAGCTAAAAATCAAGCAAAACGTCGCAGACGTGAGTATTACGACATTGCAAACAATGAAGATTTGAATTGGCAAGAAAAATACAAAATGTATGTCGAAAGAGAAGAAAAGCGCAATCCAAAACCAAAACAAGCGCAAAATACAATTTCTTATGTAACTGATATGTCCGGCATGAAAAAATCAATTAAAATGCCTGAAATCAAAGAAACACAATCTGCTCAAACAGTTACAAAAAATATCAATTCATCATCACATATTCCATCAAAAGTTTCTGAAGTTAAACCTTTGAATGTGATTAAGTCAGAAAAATCGCATGATGAAATTGTGAAAGAAAAATTGCAGGCAAAAATTTCGCAAATGGAACACGCCCTAGCTCAAACACCGACACTAAAAGAGCCTGAAGAAGTTTCATTAGACGTGAAATCAGAAGATAATGCAATTGTGAATAACTTCTCTGAAATCAAATTGAAATCTTTCTCAAAATCTATGTCACTAAAAGAAACTCATAGAACTTTGGCAGAAGAAGATAAAAAATTATCTCGAAACAAATCTTATAAAGAAGGTAGATTTGTTAAACTTAAAAATTCACCATTGAGTGTAACAAGACGTCAAAACGGTGCATCAGATTTAGAAATTTCTGATTTGATTGAAACAGGTAATAAATATTTAACAAATAATAATGGGGAAATGAAAATGAACAAGGAAAATGAAAACTACTTATTGTCTTCTTTGGATGAATATTTATCAATATTGGATTCAGAAGACAGCAAATCAACAACAGCAATTGCTCGTCCTGTTAGCAGCAATTTGTCTCATCCGAAAACTTCAATGTCTGATGTAATGAGACGTTCAGGCGTTACAAATCCGATTGCACAAGCTCCTAGTCCGATGGAAAAATTCGGCGGAAATAAACCGTTACCTTATATGAACGGTTTGATTGTAAAATCAGGCTACAACATTGATTCAGAAAAAGGTTTTTATGTAGTTAATATGGATGGTGTTTCAGCTTTGGTTGGTAGAATCAAAGACAATATCTTTATTTTGAAGAAATTTGACCATGTTGTAGACAAAGCAATTCAAGTAAGACCTGATGATGCCAATGTTTATATCGTAAGAGTCGGCAAATTCAAATGTCTTGTTGATGTGTCAAAAGACAAAATGGGAACACTTATTGAAATATAATTTATAAAAAATGTACAAAAAAATAATCATTTTACTTGTTTGTTTAATAGCAGGGATGAGCTTTTTAGGACTGCTAAAATTTAAAAATAACAGCAAAAATAATTCAAAAATTACAATACAATTTTCATCATGGGGTTCAGAATCGGAAATCAAGATTTTGAAACCCATTTTGATGAATTTTGAAAAAGATAACCCTAATATCAAAGTGGATTTTATGCACATTCCGCAAAATTATTTTCCGAAAATTCACTTACTTTTTGCCTCAAATACCGCACCTGATGTTATTTTTATGAATAATCAATATCTTCCGATTTATGCAAATGCTGGTGTTTTGGAAGATTTGTCAGGGTTAAATTCTGAATTTGGTTATGACAAATTTTATAAAAAATCTCTTGATACTTTGAGTTGGCAAGGAAAAATTTACGCCGTGCCAAGAGATATTTCAAATTTGGTTGTCTTTTATAACAAAGATTTGTTCAAAAAATACAATGTTCCATACCCAAAATCAAATTGGACTTATGATGATTTTGTCAAAACTGCACAAAAACTCACCCATGCACCAAATGTTTTTGGGATATCTTTTGAAGAAGAACCATTGTTTTATCTTCCGTATTTGACAAGTTTCGGTTTAAATTCACTCCCAAAATTTGAAGATAGTCAAACTCAAATAGGATTGAGTAAATATGCGGATTTGCGCAACAAATATAAAGTTGCACCAAGAAAAGAAGACTCGGCAAGCGCAACAATGGCGCAAATGTTTTTGCAAGGTAAGTTAGGGATGCAGATTTCAGGCAGATGGCTTGTTCCAAAGTATCGTGAAGAGGCAAATTTTGACTGGGATGTTGTGGAATTTCCAAAAGGTACATCAGGTAGCGTTGTGCCGATGGATGGCTCAGGATGGGCAATTTCAAAATCTTCAAAACACAAAAAAGAGGCAATTGAACTTGTCAAATATTTATCTTCAAAACAAAGTTCGCAAGAATTTACCAAAAGCGGTTTAATTGTTCCTGCGCGTGTTGATGTTGCAGAGTCAGAAATCTTTTTAGATGGAAATAAACCGAAAAATGCACAAGTATTTTTAACAGAAATTGAAACCTCAAAACCGACGGTTGTGAGTGTGAATTACCGCGAAATTCTTGATGATTTGAAAACAAAAACAGAATATATGTTCAATAAGTAGAACTATTGTTTTAATTGCTCTGTGCTGATACAATTGCAGTATGAAGATTTTAGGAATAGACCCCGGAATTGGGATAGTCGGCTATAGTATTTTGGATTTTGACGGTAAAAATGCAAAACTTCTCCACTCCGGTTCAATACAAACCGCAAAAGGTACGAGAGAATCATCAAGGCTTGTTGAAATTTTTGATGATATGACATCAATTGTTGAAAAATATTCGCCTGATGTTTGTGCAATTGAAAAACTGTTTTTCTTTAGAAACAGAACAACCGTTATGCCTGTTGCTCACGCTCGTGGAGTGATTTTGACAGTTTTAGAACAACATCATATCAAAATTTATGAATACACTCCTATGGAAGTTAAACAGATTTTAACAGGATATGGACGTGCTGATAAAAAAGAAGTCGAACAGATGGTAAAAATCAGTTTAGGGGTCGAAAAACTTCCAAAACTTGATGATACGGTTGACTCAATCGCTATTGCAATAACATATACAAGAAGTGTGGACGCTTTAGAGGATTTGAAGAAAATTTGAGTTTTGAATAATTCAATGATAAGATGAGTGAAGATATGGATAAATTTGTTATTAAAAATCTGATAATTTTAAGTTTGATTTTAGGTGCAATTTTGGGATTGCTTGAATCTATTCCATTTTTAGGTGTTTTAATTTTGCTTGTGGCATTGCTTTTGACTGCTCCGCTTGTGATGGTTTATCTGATAATGGATGGCAAACTTGATTTAACTACGACAAAAGACAGTATTTTGACAGGTGCATTGACCGGTTTTTGCGCTAATATTTCGTTTTCGATTGCATATTCTTTGATAATGGTAATTTTAGACAAGATTTTTCACTACACACCAAACTTTATTTTGACCGCTATGATTACACATTCACCAGTTTGGTTGTTTGCGGTCTTTGTGATTTTTGTAGGTGTGTTATGTGCGACAACCAATGCGTTTAGTGGATTTGCGACATATTATATAATTAATTTTATAAGAGATATGTATGAACAAAAACACCCAAACAACGATTTTAACCAAAACGATTATAAATAGAAAAGGATAAATAGAATGGCTGAATTTACATCAAAAATAAGAACAATAGAATGGATTGACACATATTCAAGAATGGTTGACCAAACCAAATTCCCTGAACATTTTGACTATGTTGATATCAAAACAGGACAAGATATGTTTGATGCAATCAAAACAATGATTGTCAGAGGTGCTCCGGCTATTGGAATTGCAGGTGCTCATGGGGTTGTTTTGTATGCTCAAGAACTTGCAAAACGCGACCTTACTTTTGATGAATTTAAAAAAGAATTGTTGAAAAAAGCTGATTATATGGCTAGTGCAAGACCTACTGCCGTAAATTTGATGTGGGCTGTTGAACAGCAAAAAAACATTATTAAAAATGCAAAATCTGATAAACAAGCACTTATTGATGATTTGAAGTTCAACGGTAAAAAGTTAGAACTTGAAGATATCGAAATTAACAAAAAAATCGGTGATTATGGTGCAACCGTTGTGCCAAAAGGTGCTACTATTTTGACTCACTGTAACGCAGGAGCTTTGGCAACAGTTGGCTATGGTACAGCGTTGGGGGTTGTTCGTTCTGCATTTGCAAATGACCCAACCGTACAGGTTTTTGCCGATGAAACAAGACCGCGCCAACAAGGTGCAAGAATTACCACTCTTGAACTTACTATGGATGGAATCCCTGTAACCTTGATTACTGATGGAATGTGTTCATATTTTATGAAAAAAGGTATGATTGATATGGTCTGTGTTGGGGCAGATAGAATTGTCGCAAACGGTGATGCTGCAAACAAAATCGGTACTTATACCGTTGCAATTGCTGCAAAATACCACAACATCCCATTTTATGTTGCAGCTCCGCTATCTACAATTGATACAAGTATCAAAACCGGTGATGATATTGTGATTGAAGAGCGTTCTCATGACGAAGTTACACATATCAACGGCAAACCGATTTGTGCTATGGGTGTAAATATCATTAACCCTGGGTTTGACGTGACTCCGCACGAACTTATAGCAGGTATTATCACGGAAAAAGGAATCCTAAGACCTGATTATAACAAGTCTATTGCCGAAGCTTTTAAGAAGTAAATTTGTTATCAGGTTATTTGAAATTTTATAGGTTGGGTTGAAAAATCCAGCCTTTTATATTGAGGATATATTTCGACTGTGGTACAATAATTACAAATATAATCAACGAGATAACTTGCATTTTTTCTATGGAAATCGTATTATAAAAGGGTTAAGTTTTCTTAATTGAATGTTTTAATATTTATGTTATTAGGGTAAAATAGATTTATGGCAACTGAGGAAAAATTATATTCGGACATACCACCGACAAAATTAAGAAATAAGGAAGAGAAATTTAAACCTGCAAAAACTAACAGATTTTGGCTAACTATAGCTAGTTTGTTCTTTTTCAATATGTTACAAAACAGGTTTTATGCTTTTCGCTACACCGGTGTTGAAAACTACACTGAGCGCGATAAAGAACATCCGACAATTTTGTTTGCTCCACATTGCAACTGGTGGGATGGTATTGTTTTGTATAACATTACCCACAGAATTTGCCACAAAGAAATTCGTTTGATGGTTGAAGAGTTGAACAGATTTCCGCTATTGAGACGTGGTGGTGCATATTCTGTAAACAAAAAATCTGCTCAATCTGCAATGAAAGCTTTGCAATATTCAGTAGACTTGTTAAGCGACTTGAGAAACGTTTTATGTATTTTCCCACAGGGAATTATCAGACCACCTCATTTTAGACCATACAAATTCCAAACAGGATTGACGTATATTGCGCAAAATGCAGTAAAAAGATACGGTAAAGTTAATTTGATACCTGTGTCTATTGATTATTGTTTTTTGAGAGACAACAGACCTGAAGTTATTGTTGATTTCGGACAAAGGATTGAATTGTCTGACGCTAATATTGACAGAAAAGATTATACAAAATTTTTGGAAGCAAAACTTACTGAAACAAGTGATAAACAGTTCCAAAATATTTCGCAAGGCAAGATGGACGATTATAAGATTTTGTTTAAGCAACATTTGAAATGGTATCGTCGTATTGAGCAAAGATTGAAAAGTATTGACCTTCCTGATGTTTCAGGGGTTTAGAGTACCATAGGGTACAGGCAAGAGGTCAGGATGAATGATGTAGGTCGACATTGCTATGCCGACAATGTAAAAATATTGTCATTCTGAAAGCTTAGAAAAACCCCTCTCCATAGCCCTCAGCCATTCGGCACGCAGTCTCACACAACTCGCTTAGCTCGTTGGTTCGGCTAGTGTCCCACAAGGGGCGAGGGAACAAGTGTCATTCTGAAAGGATTAAAAATCAAGTTGCGTAGCAACGTAGATTTTATCCTATTCAGAATCTATCAATGTTGATTTTAAAAAGCATAACTGTCACCCTGAATTGACTAGAATATGAGTTGAGCTAAGCGAAACGTAATATTCTGTTCCTACTTGGTATTTCAGGGTCTCTAATATTACAAATTTTGCATAAGACTAATTTGTTTTATTTGAGATGCTGAAACAAGTTCAGCATGACTATAATCAAATGGGTAGACCCTGAATCTACGCAGTCGCATTAAACGTGACTCCACTTCGTTCCGCACTCTGCTCTTGCTGTTCAGGGTGACATAGACCTTTTTGTATGATTAGAATACTATTTGTCGGCTTGGTAAAGCCGACCTACTGACTTTTATATAATAAAGGTGGGCTAGTGAGCCCACCCTACTTATAACATGTCATTACGAGGAACAATATTGTACGAATAAAAAATGGTCGGTACGTAAGTGACGTCGTAATCCCCTGCAAGTTTTGTTGTGGATTACCATCCGTTATGACTTATGTGCCATTTGCAAGTAAACTTTCCTCGTAATGACATGAACTTTCCCACACCTATTCAAACATCTTCACAGCACGCGGAAGGATGCCGAGACAATATGATATTGCGATGCCGTAATTGGTTATTGGTACATTGTTTTGATTGGCAAGTAAAATCCTAGACAACACTTCGCGTCTGTTTGTCATGCACGCTCCGCAATGGATTATCAAACTGTATTTTGAAATGTCAGGGAAGTCATGACCTGAAATATTATCAATCGCCAATTCTTTTCCTGTGCGCATTTTTAAAAGTCGAGGAATTTTGACTCTGCCGATATCATCTTCAATCGCGTGGTGGGTACAGCTTTCCAAGATTAAAACTCTATCTCCGTCTTTTAGTTTTGAGATTTCCTCCGCCCCTTTTACAAACTCTTTCAAGTCTCCTTTTAACCTTGCAAAAAGTATAGAAAATGAAGTCAAAGGAATTGAGTCAGGTACAATTTCCGCAACTTGTTTAAATGCTTGTGAGTCAGTCACAACAAGGCTTGGTGGAGTTTTTAAATTGTCTAGCGCATTTTTAAGTTCGGTTTCCTTAACAACAAGGCTCATACAACTAGAATCCAACAAGTCGCGCAAAACTTGAACTTGCGGTAAAATTATTCTGCCTTTTGGAGCTTCTTTATCAATCGGAATAACAAGAATTACCGTGCTTTTTTCAGGTACTAAATCCCCTACGATTTTAGGTACATTTACAAAATCATCAGGAAGAAGTTTCACCAAACTTTCTTTGAATTTGTAAACTAAATCCTTGTCAGAAATTGCCGAAGTAATAAGAATATTTTTTGTATACTGTTGCAATTTTGCCAAAATCTCATCACTTAGAGGCTTTTCGTCAGTCTTATTTACAACGATTATATAAGGAATTTTTAGTTCATCAAATTTTTCAATCAATTTAATTTCATATTCATCAATTCCGTTGTAATCACAAACCACAACCGCAACATCTGTGCGGTTTAGAATTTTCATGGTTTTTTCGATTCTTTCTGCAGATAATGCGGTTTTGTCGTCAATCCCTGCGGTGTCAAGAAAATTAACCGGACCAATCGGCAAAAGCTCCATTGATTTTTCGACAACATCGGTTGTTGTTCCTGCAATATCTGAAACTATTGAAATATCCTGATTTGTTATTCTGTTTAATAAAGATGATTTACCGACATTTGTTTTACCAAAAATTCCGATATGTAAACGCATTGATTTTAAAGTTTTCATAAAAAATTCCTTTTGTATAAATAAATTTCCTACATTTTAACCCAAAAGTTACAAACAAAAAAGCCGACCAAGAAGGTCGACTTTTTTAAAAAGTTTTTATCAGAATTAACCTCTGATACCTAATTTTTTAATCAATTCTCTGTATTCGTCAAGATTTTGAGATTTTACGTAAGCAAGTAATCTTTTTCTTTTACCTACCATCATCAAAAGACCTCTTTTTGTAGCGAAATCTTTTTTGTTAGATTTCAAGTGTTCAGTTAGTTCAGAGATTTTTTGAGTCATCATAGCGATTTGAACTGCTGCTGAACCTGTGTCTTTTTCGTTCTTTCCGTAAGCCTTAACGATTTCTGCTTTGTTTTTTAAGTTAATTGACATATTAGTTTTCCTTTTTTTCTTGTTGAGTGATTATTGGCGTAAGCACTCTACAAGATAGATAATAATATGTTCAAAGAAAAAAATCAATACATGATGTTAAGAACAATTAACCCATCAAATTTAACGGCATACCGTCATGAGTTGCGTCATTATAAAGGCTCAATGCGTAATCGGCTTCAGATTGAGCATCGTTGAAGTTGTTATATGCTTTGACAGCACCTCCACCTGCGCCTTCCAGTGCGGCTTGGCGTTGCTGACCTGTGATTGAAATTCCGTTGTTTTGTCTTGATGTAGCATCTAAATTTGCATGGTAATTGCTTTTGTATCTGTTCCAAATGTTTCTTGATTTAGATAAATTTGCAAGTGCTTGTTTATATTGCGCCTCTTTTTCTGCGATATATTCAGCCTTGGATTCGGCGATTGGGTTGGTGAAAGTTTTGCCTTTGATTATTATGCTGTTCATTTTGGCAGCATATTTTTTGTAACCTCCATCACCGTAGATTTGTCTTAAATTTTTGGCATAATCTGAAGTATCATATCTGAAATATTGTTCTGAAACTATTTTGACCATATTTCACCTGTTGATTTTCCTATATATATAAAGTATTTTTCTTCAAAAAAATTGCCTTAAAATTCTTATATTCATCTTTAAAAATTTTTTATAAAAACGCGCAAAAAAAATCCCTGTTAAATACAGGGATGAAATTTCTACACTACTTTTCTAACCTATTAATCTAATTCACATATACTTGAGGAATCTTAATTTATATACTTTCTAATATTTGAAATCTTTTAGTGCATAAGGTTTACCTTCTTTGTTTGCAATTTCTTTGATGATGTTGTCATAGTTTTTAGCAACATCATTGCTTATGTAGAACCAACTGTTCATTTCTTTGTCGATTGTAGCAAAGTCTTCACGGCATTTGTCGTAGATACCTAGAGCTACAGCTTTGTCACGCAATGCTCTTGCAATCTTTTTGCCGTAAGTTTTCTTTTGGTCTGAGTTTGCATCCCACATAAAGGTTTGCATAAATGATTCACCTTTTTCTGTTGTATGGAATTTTTTCCAAGCCAACATTACATCTACAACATTTTCATCTGTAATTTGTTCACAAACTGAGTTGAATGCCTCGTCATCTGTACCGATACGATATGTTGCATCGTAGAATTGGTCAACTAAACTTGTGATTTTTGCTTGGTCAACAGATGCACCTTGTTTTTCGTCTTTGCTGTCTGCTTTTGTTTTACCATTTGTTTTGGTTTTACCGTCAGCTTTTGTGTCATCGCCATCGGCTTTTGTTGTATCATCAGCTTTGGTATCATCATTGTCAGTTTTTGTGCTGTCTGTTGATGTACCTTTGTTGATTGCTTTGAATAATTCATTTGCAGAAGTTTTGATTTTATTTACTTCATTTTGAATATCTTGAGCTTTAGTAAATGCATCTTCAGGTTTTGTCTCTGTAGCTTGCATCAATTCTTTCAATGCTTCTTCTTGTTTTTTCAATTGTTCAAGCAAGTCATTGATTTTCTTTTTGTCTTCTTCTTTCAAATCTTTCTTTTGCAATGCTACATTCAAACCTTGTTTTGTTGCCGCAATTGCTTGTTGAGCGTTTCTGATTACGGTATTTGCCATTTGGTTCATTGCAGGGTTAAGATATGATTGAGCCAAATCTTGAACTGATGGCATACTCATACCGAACTGTTGTTGAGCAATCGGATTCATTGTCATACCGATTCTACCTGATGCATATTCAGGAATAGTTGAAACCTGAGTGTCACCACCGTAGTTAGTAACAGTCATTGGTAATTGATTCCAATATGGTAAATTTGCATAAGATAAATTAGTAAACATTTTCTTTTCCCCGATTTTTCTTTATTTTCGTACCGTAATTTTTGTTTTAATTATGCATAGAATGGAAACATCATTCCGCACCCGAACATTGGATTAAATCCGAATGGTGAAGGCATTTGCAGACCTGTTGTTCCGAACTGAAATTGAGCTATCGGATTGAGTGCCATACCTATTTGACCGGATGCATACTCAGGAATTGTGAAGACTTGAGTGTCTCTGCCATAATTTGTTACACCCATTGGTAGGATGCCCCAGTATGGTAAGTTTGCATAAGATAAATTGGTAAACATCTTTCTTTTCCCCGATTTTTCTTTTTCTGTCCCCGTACTTATATAAACAATTTTGCTCTTTGAAAATTGCATGACTAAAGTCATATTTTTGATATCAAAATTTGAAATTTCTTGCTATTATTGAATTTTAGCTCTATAATTTCACGTTACATTTCTTAATAAACTATATTCTATAGAATTTATGCTATTATATTTCTATGAAAACATTAGCAAGATTTATCCAAACAAAGCGTGAAGAATTAGGCTTGACACAAGCAGGATTGGCTATTGCAGCCAATATTCCTGTCGAAACGATTGAAGAAGTCGAAGATGGCAAAGAATTGTTTTTGCCTGTCACAATCAGGCAGGCTATTGCAAAGGTTTTGAAATGTGAACCTTCTGAAATCAAAAGGCTTGAAAAAGATATCGCAAGCAATATTGTTTCTCCTGAAATCATTGAAAGTTTGAAACAATTGATTCTAAATGGTGCAGGCGGTTTGAAATGCCCTCGTTGCGGTGCTCCTTTAGATACAAGGATTGCGCGAATGTACGATTTGGAAGACAATCTTGTTTTACACCCAAAAGCTCACTGTACAAAATGTCCGTTCCAAATTCATTCATAAGAATAAATGATTGATTTTTGGCAAAAAAATATTAAAATCAGAGTATGAAAAAGTTAGCGGTGTATATTTTTATAATCCTGTTGGGTGCATTTTGTTTTAATGTATCTGCAATTTCTGCTGAACAAAAGGCTGCATCATACCCTGAAGATGTCGATACGCAAGAAATTCTTGATGATGAATATTCCCCTGACGATATTGATATTGAGAAAATGTATCGAGACTTGCCGGTTCCTGATTTTAAATATATGCACAATATTGACCCTGGAGAATATCAAGACACAATGTATTCAACTTGGTCACCTTATCCGCTTTTCAGGTTGACGGCACCGTTGTTTTTCAAAACCATAGCCATTGAACCGGGGTATTACTTGCTCACTCCGCGCGAACATGATGGAGCATGGTATATTTTGTTTAAAGAGGCAGGCAAAGTTAAATATATCGTGCCATGCTACAAAAAAGAAATGGTTCCGATGGACTTTTACAAAAACAATTTGCCACAAGTAAAAATGACAAAAGTTCAACTCATTAGAGAAAAATTTCTAAAAGCGGTCGGAAAAAATGTCAAAAGCTCTAAACGTCAGCCAATTCCTGATACATATTTAGAAGCATCTGATATGGACAATAATTTCATCTCGATTATTGTATATTGGGGCAATTACAGATATTATTTTGTACTGCGCTCAATCCAGTTGTAGTATTTAATTTCAAAATTTATGTTGTAAAATGACTTATAAATTAAGGAGAAAATAATGAAAAATTTGATAAAAACATTTTTGGCAGTAGCGGTTGTATTTTTAGGGCTAAACGCATTTGCAGCAGGCGGATTTTTGAATCCGAATTTAGATGTGCATGAAGTTCGTGCAAGCCATGTTTTGGTTAAAACCAGAAAAGAGGCTCTTCAATTGAAAAAACAAATCGAAAATGGCGATATAACATTTGAAGATGCCGCAAGACAATATTCTCTATGCCCATCTGGTCAGTACGGTGGTGATTTGGGGTATTTCAACCGTAAACAAATGGTTCAGCAATTTGCAGATACCGCGTTTGACCTCAAAGTTGGAGAGATTTCAGACCCTGTCGGAACAAAGTTCGGCTGGCATATAATAAAAACCACAGCCAAAAGATAGAGATGTAGATAAAACATAATTAAATATAATTTTACAAAACCGTTCAATTTCCGAACGGTTTTTTGTTGCTTATTTGTCGGCATAGCAATGCCGACCAACGTAAACTAATTGTGCAAAAAGGTCTATGTCATTCCGAACTTGTTTCGGAATCTCAAATCGAACACATCGGTCACAATGTCCGCCCCTAGTGGACGGACCGAAATCTTTGATTTCTATGAGGGGGATGCCTGCTATGTTGAGGATTACTACTTTACTCTGTCAAAAATATTGAAATATTCCATCCCCACATCTTTACAACAAATTCATAAACTCATTAATCTCATCAAAATCAAAAAACTCTTTCATAGAAATCCCCAATCCGCTGCATAATTTCAAAATCGTATACGCTCTTGGCTCTTTCATGTTGCGTTCAATTTCGCTGAGTCCGCCCTTTGATATTCCACTGCGATAAGCAAGTTGCTCAAGCGTCATTTTGCGCTCTTTTCTTAGCTGCGCAATCCTTTGACATACTATTTGGTTGAAATCTTGACTTATCATAGCGTTACATATCTTCACATGTGTGAACTTGTAACTTGATATTACCAAAACAAACTTCTATAATAGTTCATACATGTGAACATTAATAGGAGATTGAGTTTTGGAAATTAAGAACAAATATGGGGCTACAAACATAAATACCAAAAGATTTGGATTTACACTTGCAGAAGGTGCTACGCACGTAAATTTGCCACCAACAAAAGCTAAAGTTGGTTTTACTTTGGCAGAAGTTTTAATCACCCTTGGCATAATCGGTGTTGTTGCGGCAATGACGATTCCAATACTTTTGACAAATTATAAAGCGAACAGACTTCGTACTCAGTTTTTGAAGACATATTCAGTTGTACAACAGGTTTTTAAACAAATGGAAGCCGATGATGTTTCGACTAATCCAAATGATTATGTAAGAGGTGCAGCCGATGGTAATGGTGAATTTTATAAGACATTCAAAAACTATCTTACAGGTGTTACAAATTGTGGAGATGTTTTGTCTTCGCGTGTATCTGCAACTCCTTGTGTAAATATAGCTTACGCCAAACCTGTGTATAAAACACTCGACGGCAGTAATGATATAGATAATCACCTTTTTGATGATGGACAGCTTGCTTTGCCGGATGGAACATTGTTGTTATTTGAACAATCTGCTGGAAGAAATTATATTTGGATTTTTGCAGATATAAATGGGACAAAAAATCCGCCAAACCGTCTTGGGTATGACTTGTTTGCGTTTGAGTTTTGCGATGGAGTATTGAGGACAATGGGTGATAAGGGGACGAAGTATACCGATATGGATAAATATTGCAACTTGGAAAGTTCCGAGGCAAACAATGGCATGACTTGCGCACAAAAAGCAAAAGCGGAATCCGAATACTTCAAAACTTTGGTTAAAAAACTAAAATAGATACAAAATCGAGACACGAAAAACAAAATTTTAGAAAATACTTGAAATATTTTTTTCTTCATGTAAAAATAGACATACACGACAGCGAAAAGTATGGCAAGGTAGCTCAGCTGGCTAGAGCGTTCGGCTCATACCCGAGAGGTCGAGAGTTCGAGTCTCTCCCTTGCTAATAAAAAAGAGGGTTCTAAGACCCTCTTTTTTATTGCGTAATTCTGTGGGTAATGTGTGGGTAATTACCAAAATGCAACTCAAACTCAAAATATTAATCCCTATATTTAAGAATTCCTCTAATTTTATCATGTTGGTCTATCAATCTAACTCTTCTCATGACTTCCTCTTCTTGTAAATTACCAACAGATTTGAGAAAAATTTCCAGGGGATTTTGAGAAAAACTAATATTGATTTTAAAATGAGTTTTATTTAATAAATTATCAACGAAGAGGACAAACAGACAAAACCACAAAAGCAACAATATCTGCACTAATGGTTGTATAAAATTGTTTTTATACAACCATTAATTTATCTGTCCAAAGTTCGCACTGAGTCATTACTGTTTGTAATGCGTCTTGCGCTTCTTCAGGAGGATAGTTGTATTTTTTTAGAAGTCTTTTAATAATTCGTCGCATATTTGCTCTTGCTGATTCTTTCTTTTGCCAATCTATGGTTTTATTTCGTCTTAAAGAATCAGTTAGCTCTTTTGTCATATTTATTAATTCATCATTTTTATAAAAATCTTTTACAGCTTGAGGTTTTGTTAAAGCATCATAAAATGCGATTTCTTCGTCATTCAAATCTCCAATAGGCTGTGAACCTTCTTTGATTTGTTTTGCAATTTTCAAAAGTTCTTCAATAACTTCTGCATTTGTAATTAAACCATTTATATATTTGTTCATTGCTGCTTGAATAAGTTCGCTAAATTTTTCTGATTTTACAACATTTGTTCTCTTATAACATGAAACTTGTTCTGCGAGTAATTTTTTTAATATTTCAACTGCAAGATTTTTTTCTTTCATTTTTGAAATTTCATCTAAAAATTTAGGGTCGAATAATGAAAATTCTTCTTTTATATCAGAAAATAAATTTATTACGCCATCGCTTTTAATACTTTGTTTTAATAGTTCATTTATTCTTGCATTCATTTCCGGTAGCGATATTTTTTTATCAACACCAGTATTCAATAATCGATTTAATAACACTCTTACAGATTCAAAAAATGCAGCCAAAATTCTGTCTTTTTCATTGACTATTGAAGAACATAAAGACAATGCTTGATGCAATAACAAGGCTTCTTTTTGGAAAGATTCTTTTCTATCCTGCATATTTGGAGCAATAATAAAGTTTACTGCTCCACTAATTATTCTGGCTCTATCTAAATCACTGCCTGTTGTAAATTTAGAAAACTCATAACCATGAAATAAATCTTGACAAACTTCCAGTTTTTCAAGGAATGTTGGATATGCAATCTGAGAAATATCAGGATTACCGTACGCTTTTCTATCTCTTGCAGTGTAATCATTCATTGCTCGTTTTAGTGCTGTTGCAATACCGACATAATCGACAACCAAACCACCTTCTTTGTCCTTAAATACACGGTTTACACGAGCAATCGCCTGCATCAAATTATGTCCGCTCATTGGTTTATAAACATACATTGTCGCAAGTGACGGAACATCAAAGCCTGTTAGCCACATATTGACAACGATTGCGATTTTTAAAGTGTCATCGTTATCTTTAAATCTTTTTGCAAGCTCTGCCTTATACGCTTTGTTTCCGATAATATCACGCCATTCTTCAGGGTCATTGTTTCCTGATGTCATTACAACTGCAATCTTTTCTTTGTTCTTTTCTCCCCAACTTGGTCTTAGTTGTAAAATCCTATTATAAATTTTCATTGCAATAGGTCGAGAATAAGCAACTATCATTGCTTTTCCTGTCAAAAGATGTTCCCTGTTGTTTTCATAATGATTTAGAATATCATCAACCAAAGAATTAATTGTGCTATCATCGCCCAAAACTGTTTCCATTTGGCTTAATTCTCGTTTGCTTTGTTCAACAACTTCTTCATCAGCATTTTGCGCCATCAGGTCATATTCTTTATCAATAAGCGCTAATGTCACAGGGTCAAGTTGAAGTTTTACAACTCTGCTTTCATAATAAACCGGACGAGTTGCACCATCTTCAACAGCTTGTGTCATATCATAAATATCAATATAATTGCCAAAAACTTCTCTTGTGTTTTTGTCTTTTGAAGAAATCGGAGTTCCTGTAAAACCAATATATGTTGCGTTTGGCAAACTATCTCTGATAATTCGGGCAGTACCTATTTTAATTTTACCGGTTTTAGCATCGACTTTTTCTGTTAGTCCATATTGTCCCCTGTGTGCTTCGTCTGCCATAACTACAATGTTTCGTCTGGTAGATAATGGTTCGTCCGATTCTTCAAACTTTTGCATTGTGGTAAAAATTATGCCGTTTGCCTCTCTACCGTCAAGAAGTTCTTTTAAATGCTCTCTTGATTGTGCTTGAATTGGAGTTTGACGCAAAAATTCCTGACACTTTGAAAATTGAGAATATAACTGGTTGTCTAAATCGTTTCTATCGGTAATAACTACAACAGTCGGACTATTCAAAGCCTCTTGCAAAAGATGAGCATAAAATACCATTGATAAAGATTTTCCACTACCTTGTGTGTGCCAGAATACACCGCCTTTACCATCGGTTTGCGTTGCGTGTTTTGTGGATTCAATAGCTTTTTTAACTGCAAAATATTGATGATAACCGGCAAGAATTTTGAAGGTATTTGGTCCATCATTGTTGAAACAAATAAAGTTTTTTAATATGTCTAATAGTCTTTCTTTTTGAAAAATGCCTTCAATAAATGTATCAAATTGTGCATATTGATTGTTTTCGTAGTTGCCATCCTTTGTTTTCCACTCCATATAACGAGTTTCATCAGATGTAATTGTTCCTGCTTTTGAAATCAATAAATCAGACATAACACAAATTGCGTTGTAGATAAACATAGAAGGAATTTCTTTCATATAGTTTCTAATTTGTCTATATGCTTGAGATGAATCTGTTTCTTCGCGTGATGGAGATTTAAGTTCAAAAAGAACGAGCGGTAAACCGTTAATAAACAACAAAACATCAGGTCTTTTTTCAGAATTTTCAACATAAGTCCATTGATTAGCAACAATAAAAGAATTGTTATCAACATTTTTGTAATCGATTAAATAAACAATAGTTGAACGTTGTTCGCCATTTTCTAAATACTTGACAGTAATCCCATTTTGCAGATAATCCATAAAAATTTTGTTTTGTTGCAACAATTCCCCATTGTCAAAATTTTTTATTTTGAATAATGCCTCTTGAATAGCGGATTTTGGGACATTGGGATTAATTCGAAAAATAGAATCTTCTAAAATATCTAAATACAAAGGAGAATAAAAATCACGATTGTCGACATCAGGCCCATACACATGCGTATAACCCAAATGTTGAAACAATTCGATTACTGAATTTTCATAAGCAGCTTCTGTTAGTCCTTGCATCTAGTCTCCTTCTTCTAAAGATTTAACATTAAATATCGAAAGCAATAATTGTAACTCTACAATATCTTTTGCTTTGAGTAGAATTTTTTCTTTTGTTAAATTAGTTTTATAATATTCTAGGTCAGAACTACTCCCCATAAAGCCCTTAACTGAAGTCTTCATTCTTTTTTTATTTTCTTCAAAATCGTCTTTCGACAAAACTGGAGATATTAAAGTCGGAAGATTAAAATCAAATAACCGAATCAATATGCCCTCAACACTTAATGGAGTAGAAACAATAATTATAGGATTTTTCAGATTTGCATTGTATGATTGTAAATCGCGATCTTTTACTCCTGAAGGAAAATTTATATTCCATCGTTTTTCTAAGATGTTTCTTCTATCATCATCCAAACCATCATCTTCATCAAACCAAGCGTAAACTTTTGAGTAAAAGCTTTTTAATGCTCGATCAAGAATGACATTTGAGTTGCCCCCTTTTTCTAATGGAAAATTTAATGTAATCTTTTTTTCTGGATCGAACAAAGATTGTAAGTAGTTTATAAAAATTTCTTCGCGATCTCCTTCTCGAGCAATAAATATATTAGTTTTACGTTCTCTTTTTCTTTTCTTTTTGCCCATTAGCATTTTCCTATTCTTGGCGTTGCCCCATATTCACCAGATAAATATTTTTCAAAAAAGTTTTCGGTATTTCTAACTCCTTCAACATCATCTAATCGATAAATTTCGGTGTCTATACAGTTTTCTTTATAACATAAGAATATTTGTTTCTTATCTCTGTCATTTAAAAATAATGGTTGATGTGTAGAGAAAAATAATTGAGCGTGTTTAACATTTGAATCTTTGTTTGCAAAAAGACTAATAAGTTTTCGTGCAATATCATAATGTAATCGAGCATCTAACTCATCAATTATGGCAATGCCACCCTTCTCAAGAATATCTAATAATTTTAGTAAAAGAAATGTACCTTTTATTGTTCCTGCCGATTCATCAATAGCAGATATATTAAAAGTTTTATTTAAACCAGAATGTTTAAACTCAACTAAATCTATATTTCCAACTCTAACTGAAGATTTATCTTCTGAAAAATTTTCAATTCCAAAATCAAAACTTTTTAAATATGGCAAGAGTTTTGATCTAATATCGGTTGATTCTAATTCTTTTGTTAAAAATATTGACTCGGAAATTTGGTCGAAACTTCTAGGACCAGCAACAAAAACATTTGAAAATCTTGCAGGAGAGATAGAACTAAAATTCAATTCTTCTAAATAGCCAGTTCCTATTAAAAAGGATAAAAAAGTCGCATTTTGTTTGGTTTTAAATCTATTTTCATCTTTTTTATTAATCGGAGCAAGCAGCTTTGCTCTATTGTATTTTATATTAATTTCACCATCTATATTTGTTAATTTATACAAATATGAATAACCCTTTACCGATTTTATTTCAAGTATCTCGCTAATAACTTTTTCTGTAGTTAGAACCAATTCATATTTATATAGAATATCATTAATATCAAATAGCAACTCAAATGTTGTTACATCTCCCTCTCTAAGTTTATGAGGCTGAAATAAAAAATCGTCTCCTGCATCATTAACTCGATAAAAGGATTTTTCAGCAAACCATAACAAAAATGCCAGAGCCTTAAATATATTTGTTTTTCCTGATGCATTTGCCCCAACAAAACAACTAATGTTACTAACGTAACTAGATTTAAAGTCAGTATAACTGTCACTATATTTATTATTTGAAGTAAAATCTAATTCTTGTTTTTCATTAATACTATAAAAATTTTCAACTTTAAAATTATGAATCATGTAATTATCCCGCCTTTTTGCATATTCTATTACATATTAGTCTTATTATTGCAAATTGTCAAGTGTCTAAAAGTATATAATTATTATAAAATCTCAACCTTGGAAACATCAATTTCACCACTCATAAGTTTGGGTAATAAAGTGTCTCGAAGTTTTATCAAATGATAATTCTCATATTTATTGTTGATAATTTTCTCAAATATGGGGGTGCATAAATTATTAAAGTCAACAATATTTTGTTTTTCTGGGAAATAACATAAAGTATTCATTATATCACTTCCACTAATATTTGGTTGTGCACTCCCCTGTCCTTTATTAATTAATTCATTGATTACATCTTGTTCTTTCAAAGTGCAATATAAAAATGGTAAATTTTGAACAGGATTTTCCCCTAAGAAAAATTTGCCAACACGTTGATTGACTAAAATAGTTTCATTAACTTTAGGTACAATTGCAAATTTACCTATTGTTGCACCAGTCATCGCAATTAATAAATCTCCACCTTTTACAATAAAATCTTTAGCATATTGAATTTTATCTTCTGAAACATAAGAACAGTCATTAAAATTAATATTATCATTGTCGATTGTTTTAATTTTTATAACTTTAATTCCAGTGTTTTGCCACCAAGAACCTTTAAATGCAAATCCCGATTTTATAGCACAATAATCTCCAATACATCCATTTTTTGAATTATTACAAATTTTTGAAATAGTTTCTTTAAATATAGCTTGAGCTTGTTGTTCTAAATTATTATTTATAGAATTATTTAATTCAATTTTATCATCAATCGCACTCAAAACCTTTGCTATTTTTTGTTGTGTTTCTAGGGGAGGGAGTTTGATTTCAATATTATCAAACGTCTCTCTTGTAATCGTATCAAATACAGAACCATGAGTATTATGCTTTAAAAGAGTAATACTGTTCTTTAACAAGTAATATAAAAAATCAGAATTAATAATTTCTTCTTTAGCTCTGATACCATAACAAGATTGGTTAAATGCCATTAAAAATGGAATAACTGCAATTTCTCCCACCGTACCTCTTGCAGATAAGATAATATCATTTTTTTTGAGCAGCTGAGTTGAACTTTTTTCTAAACCTAATTGTGTTATTGTTTTTTCTGTTGTATATACAAACTTTTCTCCAGAATTAAAATCTTTAACAGATAACCAAGGAATGGTCCCATTCCAATATTCTGGAACGGTAGTTTTAGGAGTCCCTCCGCCTAAGATATAAACTAATTTACTAAATTTGTATTTTTTCCATTCTTTAGAGGTCATTTTATACTCCATGCTGTTGTTGATTTCTCAAATCATGTTGTAATAAGTCATAAGCATCATTAATTGCTTTTATTCTTTCTTCATTAGATACAAATTTATTGTTTAATATTCTTTCCAAAACTTCTAAAACATTTTTTGCTTTGAATAAATATTCTGCTTGGTTCATCTATCTACCCCCATTCAGTACACTAACTACAACATCTTTTATTGTTTCCATTTTCTTCGGATTGCTTTCTGCTATTAGCAAAGTCATTGAAAACAAGGTCGCATTATCTATAATTGGAGTACCGTTTTTATACAAAATTCCGTTTTTATCCATAAAATACAAGAAACAACTTGCCGCAATTCGTTTATTACCATCTGAAAATGAATGATTTTTTGTTATTAAATACAATAACATTGCCGCCTTTTCTTCCAATGTCGGATAAAGTTCCTGACCATCAAAGGTTTGGTAAATTTGATTAACAGAACTTGCAAAACTGCCGTCTTTTGGGTTCGCAAATACATCACTTGCAAACTCTGATTTCATCTTGTCAATAACTTGCAAAAATTCATCTTCAGTAACTCTTATAGCCTCTTTTTGAGTATTTCCTTTACTATCTAAGGTCTTATGGTCAAAATTATCAAGTAAATCAAGTCCATGTGCAAAATTATCAAGCAGTTTTGCAACATTTTGTGCATCTCCCAAATTCTCAATTTGATTATTTAAGCTTCTTGAAAGCAAACTAATTATGTTTTGCAAAGTTTTTACTTTTTCTCGTTCAATTTTGAGTTTATCTTCGTTTATGGCATAACCTTCCAGTATATATTTATGCAAGATTTTTGTTGCCCATTTACGAAACTCTGTGGCTGTTTTAGACGTAACTCTATAACCTACTGCGAGGATTACATCTAAATTATAATAAGGAATATTTCTTGAAACCTGCCTTGTGCCTTCCTTTTGAACTTGTGCAATAAATGCACAAGTTGAACTTTCTTGCAATTCTTGTTCTTTGTAGATTTTTGCAATATGCCTTTGTATAGTTGTTCTATCTTTTCCGAAAAGTTTTGCTATTTTTTCCGCACTTAACCATAAAGTATTATCTTCTTGAATAACTTCAAGATTACTATTACCATTATTTTCGTATATTACAATTTGTCCTTTTGATAAATCTGTCATTGTATTTTTTCTCCTACTTCACTTCAAATCCAATTGCTGCTAAGTTTTTCTTGATTTCATCTTGCAACTCATTTGATTTTGTAAACATTTCAGAAAGTTCGGAGGTCAATCTTTTCATTTTATCTTCAAAAGGTTCGCCATCATCTTCTTGTTCTTCAATTCCAACATAACGACCTGGAGTTAGAATATAGTCTTGTTTTGCAATATCTTCTGTTGATGTCACGGCACAAAATCCTTTTACATCTTCCAGTGTTCCTTCTTGGAATTTGGTAAATGTATCGGATAGTTTTTTAATATCTTCATCTGTAAAATCCCTGTGCTTTCTATCTACCATATAGCCCATTTTACGAGCATCGATAAACAAAGTTTTACCTTTTTGTTTTTTATTTTTTGAGATAAACCATAGAGTTACAGGAATTGTTACGCTATAAAATAATTGAGTTGGCAGTGCAACAATACCCTCAATCAAATCGTTTTCAATAATTCTTTTTCTGATTTCTCCCTCACCGCTTGTTTGGCTAGATAACGCTCCGTTTGCAAGTACCAAACCGATTTTACCATTTGGTGCAAGGTGGTGAATCATATGTTGTATCCAAGCGAAGTTGGCATTTCCGGCAGGTGGAACTCCATATTTCCACCTTACATCATCTTGAAGTTTATCTTGTCCCCAATTTGAAAGATTAAATGGAGGGTTTGCCATAATAAAATCTGCTTTTAAAGTCGGGTGCAAATCATTAAAAAACGTATCAGCATGAGAAGGTCCAAAATCAGCATCAACACCTCGAATTGCCATATTCATTTTTGCCATTTTCCAAGTATCAGCATTTGATTCTTGGCCATAAACCGAAATTCTATCACGATTTCCGCTGTGTGCTTGTAAGAATTTTACAGATTGAACAAACATACCACCGGATCCGCAACAAGGGTCATAAACTCTACAATTTTCAAACGGTTTAAGAATTTCAACAAGAGTTTTTACAATACTTTGTGGCGTGTAAAATTCACCGCCTTTTGTACCTTCATAAGCTGCAAATTGAGCAATACAGTATTCATAAGTTCTACCCAACAAGTCCTTACTTTCTTCCGTATCATCCATCTTGATATTATTTGTAAACAAATCAACAACTTCACCCAAAACTCTTTTATCCAAATCAGGTGAACCATAGTTCTTAGGCAAAACACCTTTTAAAGACTTATTTTCTCTTTCAATCGCAAGCATAGCCTCATCAAGAACTTTGCCAATTTCAGGAGTATGTGCGTTTCCCGAAATCTTCGACCAACGAGCTTCTTCAGGCACAAAGAAGATATTTTCGGCAGTATATTCATCTTTATCGTTTTCAAAACCGTCGCCTTCTGCTAAAAGTTGTTGATACTTTTTATCAAAAACACTTGAAATATATCTTAGAAAAATTAAACCAACGATAACTTTTCGATATTCTGCAGCAGGAATATGCCCCCATAATACACAAGCTGCCTTCCATAATTGTTCTTCAAAACCGATATTTGCACTATTCTTCTCTGCCATATTAACCCTCGTTAGATAAAACACCTATTTAACACGCTAATTCTATCATAAATATAGATATTAGACCCTTTTGTAAATAACAAATTTATTGTGTCTTAATACGACTATTAGAAATGTTATAATTAAAAGATTTTACCTTTTATAAAAAGAAAAAGGAGAAAAATATGAAAAATCAAATTATCAATGAAATCACACAACAAATGCTTCCAGTTTTAAACAATTTGGAATTAGAAAAATTACGAACAGCGTTAAATCTATGTTTAGAAAATTATGAAATTACCGAGATAAAATCCGAAAATGTCTCAAATTATAACAATCAACATTTTATGGTGAATTGTTGACACCTGATTCAGTTAATAAATATTAATCATCAAGTTCTAAAATTATTTATTTTTAGCATTTTTTGAGATAAGATTTTTGTAGCGCGAAAGTTAGTTTGGCGCAATGGAATTAAGAATATATATAAGATAAGAGCTGTAAGTACCAAAACTTTGAACAAAAGTTTTAGTATAAATTTTGTACCTAAAATTGGGTACAACAAATGCAGCTTGTAAGGATTTTTATGGGAATTAAGGAAAATTTAGAAAACATTTTAAACAATCAGAGATTTTATGTAAACTACAAGCGCATGTGGCCTTATGTCAAGCCAATTTGGTTTAGAGCATTATGTTCAATGTTAATCTGTATTCCGATAGGTTCGTTGGATGCGGTTATCGCACTTGCGCTAAAACCATATATGGATATCGTAATGGTAGACAAAAGTATTCAGTCGCCTTGGTACATTCCGATTGGGATTGTTGCATTCACATCAATTCAAGGTGGTTTGAAATATCTGTCAGCATATCTTTCAACTTGGGTTGGCGGAAAAATCACCAATGGTTTGAAATATCAATTGTTCAGAAAACTTTTGACCTTTGAAACTTCATTCTATGACAAGAAAAAATCAGGTGATATTGTTTTCCAATTCAACAACCAAGCAGATACGGCATGTGCTGGGTTATTGAACAATTTGAGTGTATTTGCTCAAAGAATTTTCTCATCAATTTCTTTGGTGTGTGTTTTGTTCTACAACTCTTGGCAATTAGCATTGATTGCGTGTGTTGTTTTGGCTTGTGCATTTGCACCTGTTGCAAAAATCCAAAAACGTATCAAGGGTGTTATGAATAAAGCAATTGTTGCGGATTCAGCTATTATCACTGAATTTAACGAAGTTTATGCAGGTAACAAAACTATCACATCATATAACCTTGCTCAAAACGAAACAAATAAATTTGAAAATATTCTAAATAACATTTTCAATCTAAAAATAAAAATGGTACAAAAAACTCAATGGCTATCTCCAATGATGCACGTAATTGTATCTGTCGGTATTGCAGGTGCAATTGGTGTTGGTTCTCATTTGATTTTGTCTAACACTATTACAAGCGGTAACTTTGTATCATTCATTACAGCATTGATTTTATTATATACTCCAGTTAAAAACATCGGAAACAACTTAAACGCTGTTCAATTCTCATTCTTTGCCATTGAAAAAATCTTTGGTGTACTTGATTCAACTCCAAAAATCAAAGATAAAGAAAATGCCAAAGTTTTGACTTACCCTGAACATATCAGATTTAAAGATGTTAATTTTGAATATGTAAAAAATACTCCGATATTAAAAAATATCAACCTTGATATTCATAAAGGTCAAACTATCGCATTTGTCGGTAATTCTGGTGGTGGCAAATCTACAATCGTGAGTCTAATTCCTCGTTTTTATGATGTTAAATCAGGCTCAATTCAAATCAACGAAACTGATATCAGAGATTACACGTTGTATTCGTTGAGACAAAATATTGCGGTTGTATTCCAAGATAATTTCTTGTTCTCAGGAACAATCAGAGAAAATATTATGTTGGGCAATGAAAATGCAACAAAAGAACAGTTGCAAAAAGCTATCGAGATGGCATATTTGGAAGATTTTATTGCAACTTTGAAAGACGGACTGGAAACTCAAATCGGTGAACGTGGTATCAGACTTTCAGGCGGTCAAAAACAACGTGTTGCAATTGCTAGAGCATTTTTGAAAGATGCCCCGATTATTATCCTTGATGAGGCAACAAGTGCCCTAGACAACAAAGCAGAAGCAATTGTACAAAAAGCTATCGATAATTTGATGCAAGACAAAACCGTATTTGTAATCGCCCACAGACTTTCAACTATTCGCAACGCGGATAAAATCGTTGTAATTAACCAAGGTGAAATCGTTGAAGAAGGCACTCACGATGAACTATTACAAATCGAAAACGGCGCATACAAAATGCTATACGATATGCAATTCAAAAAACAGGAGGCAAAAGCGTAAGCGTATGTTTTCTATCGTTATTCCGACATTACAAAAAGACACCAAAATTCTCAAAATGTTGCTTGATGAATTAAATCAAGACCCAGTAGTCGGCGAAATAATTTTAATTGACAATTCGCTAAAGGGTTTTGAATATAAGTCTGACAAATTAAGAGTAATTATTCCTGATGAAAATTTGTTTGTAAATCCATCGTGGAATCTTGGCGTTGAGAAGTCAAAATTTGATTATGTCGGAATCCTTAATGATGATATTTTGTTGCCGAAAAATTTAGTATCGGATGTTTATTCGTTTTTGCAAGGAGAAAATGTCGGACTTGTCGGAATTGATAAAAAATCAATATTTGGCTACAAACCTGAAGAAATAAAAGACTATCCGCGTGACTCTGAAATCAAGTATTTACCAATAAAAAATGACTTATATATCGGATATTGGGGTGTTGCAATTTTTGGAGAAAAATCACATTTTTCTGAAATTCCACAAAAGATGAAAATTTGGTGTGGGGATAATTTTTTACTAAAAACCAATCAAGATGAAGGTAGAAAAAACTTCAAATTAAGATGCGACAAAATCATTCATCTAGGGTCATTGAGTTGTGGAACATCTGCACTTGATGGGATTAAGAAAAGCGACATTGAATTTTATTCAACAATTGACCCACAGTTTAAAAATCACGATTGCGGAGTAAAAAAACAAACATTTTTGAACAAAATTTTTACATTGACCAATTCGTCAGATAGACGACGTAAGCTTTTAACAATTTTGGGACACACTTTTACAATATATAAAAGGAATTAAGAAGGAGAATATATGAATTACAAACTTATTAATATGAAAGTGTTTGGAGATGAAAGAGGGAAACTTGTTTCTCTAGAAAGCAATAAAAATATACCTTTTGATATCAAAAGAGTTTATTATATCTTTGATACTCTTCCTGATTTGGAGCGCGGAAAACATGCGCATAAAAATTTGGAGCAACTAATCATTGCAATTGATGGAGCATGCCAATTTGTGTTAGATGATGGCAAAACTCAAGAAAAAGTATGGTTAAATAGTCCTGAAAAAGCTCTGTATATAGGTCCTGGGATGTGGAGAGAAATGAGACATTTTTCTTACGGTTGCAAATTAATGGTACTTGCAAGCACCCATTATGATGAAAAAGAATATATCAGAGATTACAATGAATTTTTAAAAGAGGTTAATAAATAATGATACATAATTTATCAGATGTTCAAAGCTCGAATATTGGCGAAGGGACAAATATATGGCAGTTTTGTGTGGTTTTGCCTAACGCAAAAATTGGAAAAAATTGTAATATTTGCTCAAATTGTTTTATCGAAAATGATGTTAAAATCGGAGATAACGTGACGATAAAAAACGGCGTTTATTTATATGATGGAATAACAATTGAAGATAACGTATTTGTCGGACCAAATGCAACTTTTTGCAACGACAAATATCCGAAATCAAAAAATAAAGATTTTAAACTTGAACCGATTGTAATTAGAAAAGGCGCAAGTATTGGAGCCAATGCAACAATTTTGCCTAATGTTGAAATTGGCGAAAACGCAACAGTTGGCGCAGGATGCATCGTCACCAAAAACGTCAAACCTAATTCAATTGTAAAAAATAAAATTTGAAAAGAGGAAATTATGAAAGATAATAAGCAAAAGATATGTTTTTACCATCCACATCGACACAAGATTAGTGGTGCGCTGTTTTATTTCTACAAGCTTGCAGAGTATTGTAGTAATTTACCTGATTATGAAGCATATATAGTAAATTATACCAATTCACCATATACAAAAACATATCAACAAACAAATAATTGTTCAAATGTCCATTTTATAAATTATGAAGAAACTAATGGTATATTTGACGAAAATACAATATTTTTTACGTCATGTCACATGTTGCCATTATTGCTTGAAAACTTTAAAAATATTCTTTTAGGTAAAATTTATTTAATAAATTTTCATCCTAAAACCTCACAGTTTTTAATTAGTAATCTAAGTGTAAAAAAAGATAAAGAAAAAGAAAAAATATTCAAATTAATTTCTGATTCTAATGCAATGAGTTTTATGGATAAAGCCTGTTATGACGCAACAGTTGACTTTAGTAATGTAAATTTTGAAGAGAAATACATTCCTGCATTTATTGAAAAAACTAATTTAGAATATCAAAATGATAAATTAATATCAGAAAATGAAATTAATATTGGATGTGTGTGCCGTCTTGACATTGATAAAATCGAGACCGTAATAAATTTTTTAAATAATATATATAATTTGAATACTGATAAAACTATCAATGTTCACATAATTGGAGATGGTACTCATGCATCAAAAATTGACACAAAATATTATGGTGAAAAATTTAATTTAATTCTTACATCATATTTACATGGTGAAGAATTAAAAAAATATATATCTACTCATATAGATATGTTATTTAATTTTGGAATTGCATCACTAGATGCTGCTTCAATGAAATTACCTGTGGCTATTCCAATTTATGATATGAAACCACATGATATTGATAGATATTATTTTCTTTTTGATTCTAAGTACTATAACCTAGGCTGTGAAGAGGAATTGGTAGATAAATATCTAATAAAAACATATTCTCTAAATGAAATTATAGACATGATTTATAAAAATAATAAAAAAGCAGAACTAGGTAATCAATGCTATAATTATTTAATTGAAAATCATATGGTTGAAACTTCTTTTAAAAAGTTTATAAAGTATGCTAAAGAATCTACCTTGACAATTAATAAATGTATGGAATTGAAATCAATTGCCAAAACGGTAAATGAGTTTTCAAAATTTAGAGAAAATGGTTACTTATGGGATGATTATATTCATATAAGAAATCTAAATTTAAAAAGAAAAATATATAGATTGATTTGCAATTTATATAATAAAAACAAAGAAACTTTTTCAAAATTTGATTATAAAATTTATTCACATTTTGCCAAACGCTTAAAACGGCGAGGAGTTACACTCCCAACCCAAAAGTGTGAAGAATTTGAGGCAAGTGAGATTAGGAAATTATATTCTAAATATGAAAAAGTTGTGCAAAATTTGAACGAAAAAATCAAAAATAATCAAAAAATTAAAGTTTCATTTTTAGTTATTTTTGACTCGGTTTTTCCTGCCGAACCGCTATATCAAAAAATGCTTGAAGATGAGTTATTTGAACCGCAAATTATCGTCATTCCTGACATTTCGCGCGGAGAAGATAATATGTATATTCAAATGGAAAAAACATATAAAACCCTCGGAGCAAAGTATAAAAATGTTCAAAAATCTTGGGATGAAAAACACAAAAAATTCATTGATTTTTCTAAAGAAATGGATATAGTTTGCAGTGCAAATCCTTATGATGGAATGACTCACAAGTTATATAGAATTGGAAAGCTTTCTAAAAAAGATATTTTGCCGATATATTTCAACTACGGATATCCTGCTGTGTTGTGGGCAAGAAGAGTTGCAGCATTGGTAAGTTTATCTAAAATGTGGAAAGTTTTTTCTGAATCTCCTGCAACGATGAACGAATACAGCAATTCCATGAAAACGCACGGTGAAAATCTTGTACTTGCAGGCTATATGAAAATGGATAACCTTGCAAAACAATCTATCCACAAACGTGAGCGAAAAACAATCATCATTGCACCGCACCACACGATAGAGGCGAAATTCAGAAATTCAATCGGATTAAGCAACTTTTTAGAATACGCTGAACTGTTCCAAGAGTTACCGAAAAAATATCCGCAAATTGATTTTATCTTCCGCCCACATCCGCTATTGCGTGTGACATTAGCACAAAACCACATCTGGGGAGAAGAGAAAACAGATGAATATTTCAAAAAATTAGAAAAGAATCCAAACCTGACATATCAAGCAGGTGGCGATTATTTTGAAACTTTTGCAAATTCTGACGGAATTATTCACGACTGTTCATCATTTTTGGCAGAATACATGTTCACAGGCAAACCAGTTTGCTACATGTTAAAAACAAAAGATTCAATTGACAAATTCTTTATGGATAACGGAAAACAAATCCTTGAAAACTGCTACAAGGCATTTTCAAAAGAAGAAATCTACGATTATATTGATAATGTAATCATCAAAGAAAATGACCCAATGGCAGCTAATAGAGAGGAATTTGCCAAGAAAGAATTGATGGTCAACTATCCGAATGTCTCAACATTTGTACTTGGCTATATTAAAAAGGAATTAGGAGTAAATTAATGATAAAATTTTTAGACTTAGAAAAAATAAACAATAGATATAGAGAAGAAATTGATTCAAGGATAAAAAATATCCTTGATAAAGGTTGGTATCTCCAAGGGGAAGAAAACGAAATTTTCACCAAAAACTTTGCGAATTTTTGTGGCACAAAATTTGCCCTAGGGGTAGCAAACGGACTTGATGCTTTGAACTTGATAATAAAAGCTTATGGTTTTGGCAAAGGTGATGAAATAATTGTTCCTGCAAATACATATATTGCAACGATTTTAGCAATTTCAGAAAACGGATGTACTCCGATTTTAGTTGAACCTGACATCAAAACATACAATATAAACCCTGATAATATTGAAGAAAAAATAACTCCGAAAACCAAAGCGATTATGGTGGTTCACCTATATGGGCAAGCTGTTCAAATGGAAAAAATTTGGGAGATTGCTAAAAAGTACAATCTAAAAATCATTGAAGATTCCGCACAAGCTCATGGTGCAATCTATCAAGGCAAATGCACAGGAAACCTTGGTGATGCAAGCGGATTTTCATTTTATCCGGGGAAAAATCTTGGCTGTATGGGAGATGGCGGAGCTGTTACAACAAATGACGAAAAGTTATTTAATAAAATAAAAGCCATCGCAAATTACGGTTCAGATAGAAAATATCATCATATTTATAAGGGGGTAAACTCACGACTGGATGAAATTCAGGCTGCAGTTTTGGATGTAAAATTAAAACATTTAGACTCAGATAACAACAAGCGCCGCGAAATTTCAAAATATTACAGAGAAAATATAAAAAATCCAAAAATAATTTTGCCTGAAACTTATGATGAAAAATCTCATGTTTGGCATATTTTTGCAGTGAGAACCAAAAACAGAGATGAATTCCAAAAATATTTGAAAAACAAAGAAATCCAAACAATTATTCACTATCCGACCCCTCCTCATAAACAAGGAGCGTATAAAGAGTGGAACGATTTATCTTTTCCGATTACAGAAGAAATCCACAACACAATTTTAAGTTTGCCGATTTCCCCTGTAATGACGGATTCAGAAGTAGAAAAAGTTGTTGAGGTTGTAAATGAGTGGTAAACAAATATATGATTTAGTTTGTTCTCTTGGGGGGAATTGTTCTGTTGCTCATAATCTTCAAATTAGGGGATTACGAAAATTCGCGTTGCCTTTTGACTGGACATATTTTGATAATACCGATGCTGTGTATAAATTGGCAGATAGTTTTGCAAAACATTTTAAAGACCAGTTACTAAAAGAAAATTTGGAAGAATTACCATTAAATCCAAAACATAAAGAAAATATACAATATAAAGATATTATAACAGGAATTGTATGGGCAAATCATTTTAAAAGTCGTGAATTAGTAGAATACAATAACGTTAAAAATAAAATCAATAGAAGATTTAGCAGATTATTAAATTATATAGAAAAATCCAATAATATTTTATTTATTTTTGCAATGAATTATGGAGTAGAAATTGAGCCTTTTAAGTATTTGTATGACAAGTTAAAAGAATTATATCCTACAAAAAATATAAATATTAAAATTTTATCCTTTAATAATACTGAAGAAACCAGTCTTTGTTTTGAAAATATAGAACTATGTAAATATACAAGAAAACAAAATTCCTATGATTTTGCAAAAACTAATTTTGAATGGGCATTTTTAGATTATATCAAAATGTCTAACTTAAATAATTCTAAAACAATAACTGTTCAAAAAATTAAAAAAGGTATAAAAATAAGTTTTATTCCTAATGTATCTACCATTTTTAGGCTTAAATTATATGTTTTCGGAATAAGATTTGATTTAATAATTGGAAAAGAAAGAGAGTAATTGGCAAAAATGGAAAATAATCTTGTATCAGTTCTTATTCCTGCATATAATCACGAAAATTATATCCAAGAAACAATAGAATCAATAATCAATCAGACATACTCTAATATTGAACTAATTATTCTTGATGATGGTTCAAAAGATAAAACTTGGGAAAAAATCTTGGAACTAAAACAAAAATGCGAAAAACATTTTGTAAAAATTTATTTTGAAACCAAGCAAAATGAAGGGACTTGTTTGACATTGAATAAGTTGTTAGAACTGTCAAGCGGAGAATTTGTCTACATAATCGCATCAGACGATTTGGCAAAACCGCAAGCTATAGAAAAAGAAGTGAAATTTTTGCAAGACAATCCTGATTACGCCCTTGTTGTTGGAGATAACGAGTATGTAGATTCTAATGGCAAGCAGATTTTCAGAACTCAAAAAGCTTTCACTTCAAACATAAAAAATGCAAAATACAAAACGGTTAAAGATTTTCTTTCTTCAAAGTTAAAGATTGATTTTTTATCTGACGATTTTGGTTCATACAAAACTTTGTATAAAGAAAACTACATTCCAAACGGTTATCTTATCAGAAAAAACATTTTTGACACGATTGGCAATTTTACTAAAAACGCGCCATTAGAAGATTTTTGGCTGATGTTGCAAATTTCAAAATACAAAAAAATGAAATTTATTGATGAAATTTTGTTTTCGTATAGAATCCACGATACAAATACAATCGGCAACAACGCCAGAATGAGCGAATTAACAACCCAAACGCGAAATTATGAGCAGGAACTTTTAGGACAATACCTTGCTAATCACAAAAACGAGGAACTTTTGAAAATCTATAACGAGGGTGTTTGTTATCACAAAACTGGTATTCCCAACATTCTTATGTTATATAAATACCAAAAGATAAATACTCGTACGGTGAAAGTCGAACTTTTCAACAAAACGATTTATTCAAAAAACAAGTTATTTTAGGAGAAACAATGCCATTTGACTATGAAAAACAAATAATACCGGATGTAATATTGGTAAAACCGAAAGTATTTGGAGACAAGCGCGGATTTTTTATGGAAACATACAAAAAATCAGATTTCTTCGCAAACGGGATAACTGTTGAATTTAATCAGGACAATCATTCAAAGTCAACCAAAGGAGTTCTTCGCGGATTGCATTTCCAAAAAGCCCCTCATGCGCAAGCAAAACTTGTGAGATGTTCAAAAGGCAGAATCTACGACGTAGCTGTAGATATTCGCCCAAATTCCAAGACCTTTGGAAAATACGTAAAAGTCGAATTATCTGAGGAAAACAAGCATATGTTATTTATTCCTGAAGGTTTTGCACATGGTTTTGTAGCCCTATCAGATGAGGTTGAACTTTTATACAAAGCAAGCGGAGAATATTGTCCGGAGGCTGATTGCGGTATTCTTTGGAACGACAAAGATATCAATATCGACTGGGAAATCGACTTTGAACCAATTTTGTCAGACAAAGACAAAGTGCAGAAAACTTTGGCAGAAGTTCAGAAGGCAAGAGGTCAGGAGGGCAAGCTGTTTAATGTATAAGAAACTTGAAATTTGGACAGAATCTATTGAAATTTTGAAAATTGTATACAATTTAGCAGAAAAGCTACCAAAATCTGAGGAATTTAATCTAAAGAGCCAACTTAAAAGAGCTATGGTATCGGTACCTTTAAATATTGCAGAGGGCAAATGCAGAGCCTCCGCCAAAGATTTTTCGCATTTCTTAAACATCGCTGCTGCATCTCTTGATGAAGTGGACGTTGTATTAACAATATGCGAAGAGCTGGGATTTTTACAAAACTTAGGGGAACTTCATAATAAAAATAAGACCTTAATAAGAAGAATTAATGCATTAAGGAATAAATTAATGGGGGCAGTAAATGAGTGAAAAACACTTAAATAGCTTGACCTCTTGCCTTCTTGCCCTCAGGACTTCAAGCTTCAATTATATAAAAAAATAGGAGAATAATATAACTATGACAACAATACTAGTAACAGGTGGTGCGGGATTTATCGGAAGCTGTTTTGTCAGACACGAATTGAAAAAACATCCTGACTATAAAATTATAAATTTAGATGCGCTTACATATTGCGGAAATTTGGAAAATCTTGACGATGTGAAAGACAAGCCAAATTATACGTTTGTACATGGCAACATTTGCGATAGAAATTTAGTTAGAGATTTGGTCAAAGAATCTGACTGTGTAGTTAATTTCGCAGCAGAATCTCATGTAGATAACTCAATCAAACACCCTGAAATCTTTGTTGAAACAAATGTTCAAGGAACTTTGAACCTTTTACAAGCAAGTAAAGAACTTGGTGTTGAAAGATATTTGCAGGTTTCAACGGATGAAGTTTACGGAACATTAGGCAAAACAGGTTATTTTTACGAAACAACTCCGCTTGCTCCAAACAGTCCGTATTCAGCTAGTAAAGCAAGTGCCGATATGCTTGTGAGAGCTTACCATGAGACATACAACCTTCCAACTCTTAACACAAGATGTTCAAACAACTACGGACCATATCAATACCCTGAAAAACTTATTCCGTTTTTCATTTCTCAGTTGTTGAAAGGTGAAAAAGTGCCTGTGTATGGTGATGGCTTGAATGTTCGTGACTGGTTGTATGTGTATGACCATTGCGAGGCAATTGATACGGTTTTGCATAATGGAAAAATCGGCGAAGTGTATAATATTGGCGGACATAACGAAAAAACAAACATGGAAATAACCCATTTGATACTTGATGCGATGGGTAAAGATGAATCATCTATAAAATATGTAGAAGATAGATTGGGACATGATAGACGTTATGCGATTTCTAACGACAAAATCACTTCTGAACTGGGTTGGAAACCGTCATTGACCTTTGAAGAAGGTATAAAAATCACTATAGATTGGTATTTGAACAACCAAGACTGGATGAAACACATTGAAGATAAGAAAGTGAGTCTAAAATAATGAAAGGTATTGTACTGGCTGGTGGTAGCGGAACAAGGTTATATCCAAGCACAATCGGTATTTCAAAACAATTGTTGCCGATTTACGACAAACCGATGATTTACTATCCGATTTCGGTTTTGATGTTGGCAGGAATTAGAGAAATTTTAATAATTTCGACTCCGCAAGATTTGCCAAACTTCAAAAAACTACTCGGAACAGGTGAGCAATTCGGACTAAAATTTTCATACAAAGAACAACCGTCACCGGATGGCTTGGCTCAAGCCTTTATATTAGGGGAAGAATTTATTGGCAAAGACTCCGCTGCACTTGTATTGGGGGATAATATTTTTTATGGTCCCGGGTTTAGCGCAATGTTACAAAATGCCGTAAAATGTGCAGATTCAGGTGAGGCTACGGTATTTGGGTATCACGTAAAAGACCCTGAAAGATTTGGGGTTGTTGAATTTGACTCAAACGGCAAGGCAATAAGTATTGAAGAAAAACCGACAGTTCCAAAATCAACTTACGCAGTTACAGGTTTGTATTTTTACGATAACAGTGTTGTTGAATATGCCAAGAGCCTAAAACCGTCTGCACGTGGAGAACTTGAGATTACCGACTTAAACAAAATCTACCTTGAAAAAGGTAAATTAAATGTCGAATTGTTCGGACGCGGTTTTGCATGGCTTGATACAGGAACTCACCGCTCGTTATTGCAAGCTGCTCAATATGTTCAAACGATTGAAGAAAACCAAGGAATAAAAATTGCTTGTCTTGAAGAAATTGCATACCGTATGGGATTTTTGACAAAAGATGAAATTGTTAAATTTTCAGAAAGTTACAAAAATAATGAATACTATACCTATGTAAGAAATTTATAATATAATAAAATTATGAATGAAAAAATTAAATTAAGCATAATTATACCTGTATACAATGCAGCAAAGTTTTTGGATAAATGTATCAAAAGCATTTTAAACCAAAGTTTAAAAGATTTTGAGCTGATTTTGGTAAACGATGGTTCAAAAGATAACAGTCTTGAAATTTGCCAAAAATATGCAAAACAAGATGAGAGAGTGAAAGTTTTTGACCAAGAAAATTCCGGTCAAAGCAAAGCGCGCAATGTCGGAATAGAAAACGCAAACGGCGAGTATATTACATTTGTGGACTCAGATGATTGGCTTGATACTGATTTTTATGAAAAATTGGTTAATGCCTGCGAAAAATATAATGCCGAAATCTCTTGTGCATCAATACTTCGTGTTCGCAAGCACTCTAAAAAATACCGCATAAAATACACCAAAGAGGAAGTATTTGAAAAACCGCAAGAAAAAATTGACATAGCCCATGTCCCTGATATGTGCTATGTTTGGAACAAAGTTTACAAAAAAGAATTTTTAGACAGAATAAATTTGAAATTTGTAGAAGGCATGTTCTTTGAAGATGTTGATTTTGTAACACGCGCAGTCTATTTTTCAAACAAATTGGTAACTGTTCCAAACACCTTCTATCACTACTGGACAAACCAAAATTCTACAGTAAAAACAATGAAAATCTCTGACAAAAAACGTGCAGATTCTCTAAGGTCAAAAGAAATGGTTTTGAAATTTTTCAAAGAACATAACCTAAAATCAAAACCGCGAAATTTGATAAAAAAGAAAACCGCTGTAACTTTTTTGGGTATAATGATATTGAAAATTTACGAATGGGAAACAATAAAAAAATACTACCTGTTCGGTGCAATACCAATCGGAGAAGTAATGAGCTATGCCTGATGATATGAAAATTGACCTTGTGTATTGCTGGGTAAACAGCAATGACAAAGCTTGGCAAGAGAGACTAAACACCTTCTTGCAACAAAACGAAGACCCTAACAAGGATTATACAAAACTTTTGTCAAAAGATTGTCATTATAGAGAGTTTGACGAACTCAAATATTCTCTTCGCTCGGTGGAGAAAAATATCCCTTGGATAAATAAAATTTTCATCATTACGGATAAACAAGTTCCGCAATGGCTCAACACACAAAACCCTAAAATAAGAATTGTCGACCATAGCGAAATAATACCCCAAGACAAATTGCCGTTATTCAATTCTTGTGCCATAGAATCGCGAATCCCATATATAGAAGAACTTTCAGAACATTTTATATATGTGAATGATGATATGTTGTTTTGGAATAAAGCTGACAAAAATTTCTTTTTTGAAGGAGACAAAGCAATTTGCAGATTCGGTAAAAAGATTCCGCAAAAGAGCTATAAAAAAGGGCTTTATGGGCAAATGATTCGCCACTCTCATAACAAGTTCCAAGAAAAATTTGGTGTATCAATACCATATTTCCCTCACCACAACGCGGATTCATACATCAAATCGAATATGCTTGAGTGTATAGACGAATTTAAACCTGAATTTGAAGAAACTCTAAGCCACCATTTCAAAGGCACACATGATATCGAAAGAATTATTTTCTCATATTATGCAATTTATAAGAACAAAGCTGTTCAAAAACGCGGAAACATATTCAGTGGGGACTTTTGCATATTGAACAAATTTTCTTTAATCAGAATTTTGCTATCACAATCAAAACTTATGTGTGTAAACGATTCCAGCCACGCAACCGATTGGGATATTGAAGTTTTGAAAAAGATTTTTGAGCTAAGATTTCCAAACAAATCCGAGTTTGAAAAATAAAAAAGAATAAGTTGAAATATTGTAGTCTATATGCTACAATATTTATATGAAAGAAATATTATTCTATCAAACTTGTGATGAAAAAATTCCATACATCAAATGGTATAAAAAGCTTGATAAAAGCTTAAAATTACAAGTTGACAAACGTTTATCCAAGGTAGAAAGAGGTTTGTATGGAGATTATAAAAGATTATCCGAAGAACTCTATGAATTGCGTTTTGCAAATGGATTAAGAATTTATTTTTCTGAAAAAAATAATATTATAGTCCTATTATTAACCGGGGGAAACAAAACTCGCCAGAATAAAGATATTGAATTAGCACAAAAATACCTCAATGAATACAACGAAAGGATTAAATAATGACAAATAAAAATGAAAAAACATTATTAGAAAACCTTCCAAAATATAATGATTATCTTATACAACAATTAAAAAACGACCCTGAATATGCTCAAATGTGGCTTAACAGTTTGCTTGAAGATTATTCTGAGACTAAAGATATAAATGAACTAATCTATAATCTTAAACCATTAATTGAATCAAAATACACAATTTGCGAATTTTCAAATTTAATTGGGATACATAGAATTACTCTTTATAAAATTTTCTCAAGAAAAATGATTCCAAGTCTTGAGATTTTACATAAAATATTTAAAGGTTTGGGATATAATCTTACATTTTCAGCAAATAAAATTTAAACAAATGAATATATAATTGTCATTCTGAAAGCTTAGAAAATTTGTGTGAGTAGAACGAGCACTAAATTTTCTTGCTGTTCAGAATCTCAAACTGAACAATGAAAGCATTGTCATTCCGAATTTAGTTCGGAATCCTTTCAATAATCAATATTTATCAATTGTAACATGTGTTAAATTATTAATATGGAAAAGATTCTGAATCAAGTTCAGAATGACGTAGTCCATTTTGTCCTGTTTCTTTTACATGGCGTACTTGTCAAAATCCGCAGTTCAGAATGACAGAGACTTGTATGTTCAATTAGAGATTCCGAAACGAGTTCGGAATGACTGTTAAATTTATTTGTTTTATGCAGAATTTACATAGTCAAACTCTGCACCCACAAGCACCTGCGGTTCAGGACTAAGCCTTAACTGCTGATTTTTGCTTGTATTCAATCAAGCATTTTGCCAATTGGTCAGGACAACTTGTTGATTTTGCGCCACAAGTGATTCCTTGCAATTTTTCAATAACATCATCAATATCCATTCCTTTAATAAGGCTTTTAATGCCTTTCAAATTGCCGTTACAACCACCCATAAAATCAGCATCCATTACTTTGCCATCTTGGATTGCAACTTGCATCATACGGCAGCATGTACCTTGAGTTTCATATTGTATTACTTCAGCTTCTGACATTTTTAATTCCTCATTTATCTACACTTAACTACAATTTACCATAAAACAATTTATTATAAAATGTAAAAATTTTTTAAGCTACATGGCAAAAAAGTTTTTTATGATTTTTAGAATAGATTATAGATTTAGTTGTGGGGATTCTTATGAAAATATATAACATCAATCCAATTTTACCAAGCTTTAAAGGTACAAGACAGGATAGAAGAACAGTTAGTCAGCTTAAAGAAGATAATAAATACGATTTAAACGTGATGAATCAGCGTAAAATATCACAGGCAATCGACAATTTGTCAAAAGAGTCAGGAGAGGATAACGTAAATTTCCTTCTTGATGTGGCTGACAATTTGAAATATGGCACAAATATTGATTTGGGCAAAAGCAGTTTCAATGACTGGCATGTAAGATTAAACAATGCGGCAAAAGAATCTCTTGCAAAATCTCCAAAATCAGTACAAGAACAACTTGCCGAAAGAATTGCTCAATCAGGCAAGAAAAAACCTCTAACAGAAGATGAAAAAGAAATTTTATCATTGAGAAAATCTATACTTTCTCAAGTAAATCAAGACCAATTGGACAAAATCAAAAATGACAACATCCGAAACTTAAACAGAAACCTTGATTATTTCATCGTATCATCAGAAGTTCCTACATCTCAAAAACTTTATATAATGAATCGTCTAAACTACTTTATGAGTCCAGAGTATAAAATAACTCCTGCTCTAAAGGACAAAAAGACACAAGCTTTGGCAGAAATTGTCAATGATATTGTTATTGATACGCCTGAATCAAAAATCCCAAATATCAAAGCTACCAACCAAAAACAACATGGTATGTGTGCTGCAATTTCTATCTGCCGAAAAGCACTGGCTTATGAAGATAAACCGAATTTTGTCGATATGATTTTATCAGAACTTGACAACAAACCTGATATGGAAGTTTATGACATTACAAAACTTGGCACAGGTACAAAAATCCCTATCAACAAAACTTCATCTGTTGATTTTGATTATGCTCTGTCAAAGGGCTACAGAATTATTGATACTTCTGCCCTTTACTGGATGAATATCGCAGATACTGCAGGTTCAGCTAATGAGGCAATCAGGATGTATTCAGGTTTTGACAAATCATTCTTTGATACATTCCACGATTCTCATTTGAATTCAGATATCAATGAGGCGCTTAGCAATGAACAAGATTATTACAAAGGTTTGTTGAAAGCGAAAAATGTAATCAGCAAATACAAAAAAGACTTAAAAGAAGCTAAAACAGAAAAATATGACGATTATAAAAATTCAACAGCAAATGCTGAAAAAATTGGCACATTAAATAAAATTTTAGAAAACAAAATCTCTGAACTTTCAACAGGGACAGCTATTTCACCAAGCAAAATTCACAAAATCAGTTCAGAATTGCGCAATCTTGAAATGAAAGATTCTCACCATATTGCAAAAAGTAACGATTACAAAAAAGATTTTCTATATATTCCAAACGAAAGTGATAATGCAAAATTAGAGAAAATTAAATCATTTATTGCAATCGCATTACCTGAAAAAGATTCAAAAGTTTTAGACAAAAACGCACCGCAAATTTTAGCTTTGCTTGAAAATATTTCAGAACTTGAAAAAGGTTCAAAAACTCACTTCAAAGCTAAAAAAATAACCGAAGCAAGGGATTTGTACGATGTTGCTGCTGCATATAGAACTCAGGCTGTTTTGAACCTTGAAATACCTGAGAATGCTGAAGAAATGCTTAGAAATCTTGATATCGTTGATAGAGAAACAAGAATTGATGAAAATATGTCAAAGCTTATTAAAAAATTGAAGAAAAATAAACTTGACCCAAGGATTATGCAACAGCTTGCAGTAAACTTTAACTGCGAGAATAACCCTGAAACATTAATTGTTGCTCTTGAAGAAAACCAAAAAGCTCTAAGTTACATCATGGAAGATTTGTTGGACGATTTTTACAGTGCAACATTGTCAGGCAATAGAAAAGAACATCTGTCAAGTGAATTGAAATACTTGAGCGACGCAATCAAAAATAATCAAAACAAGCAAAATATTGTCGAAGGTTTGGCATCTAATATGCACATCAAAAACCCTAGCGCTCAAGAAATCACAAAAATTCTTGACAAATATGTTCAAAAACTTAATTCTAAAGATTGTACAAACGAAGAATATATTGAAATCTACAACAAAGTAGGTAAAAAGAACCAAATTCAAGATTTTGCAGACCATTTGAACAATTTGTATGAACAAATGTTTAAAGACGGTAATGAGACTATTATCAACGGTTTCAAACTAATGAACGGACTTCCTGCAAATGCAACATCAGAAGAAACAGTTGCTGTTTTAAATAAAATTGTTGAGCAATTCAACAACGTTAGCCACATGACAACTGCATTGCAAAGAGCGCTTGAGGTTAGAGTATCAGAAGATGAAGTTTTGAATACGGTTGACACAAAAGAAGCGATAATCAAAAAACTTGAAGATAACAAAGAAATTATTCCTGCAAAAGATTTAAGAAAACTTCAAACAAGGTTCACTAAAATAGATGCAGCCAGAACATCTCAAAATGGTGAAAGTGTTTATGTGAAGGATTTACCGAAAGAATTACTAACCTTTACACCTCAAGAAAAAGAAACTCTTGATTTAATCAAACAAAGAGTAAACGGCTGGAACTCTATTGTGACAAGAACATTCAATAATCAATATAGAAAACTGAAAGAACCGTTAGAAGAAATTCACCGCGAAATCGGTGTAAAAAGCGGACAAACATGGGTTTCTCCGGAAGGTCAGAGCGGTTTGTTCAGCCCACAACAAGTCAAAATTATTGAACACATGACTGACCGTCCATACTATATTGAACCGGATTTGAAATCTGCACTAAATAAAATCAAAGATATGCCATACTCAGGAATTTCTGCAACATCAGTTGCTCACAAATTTCCGGCATGGCACGCTCAATATATTGCAGATATCAGACCTGTAAATGTTAAAACAGAAGATGGTAAAACTGTTCAAAAAGATGCATTTTTCCACGACAACACTTGGGGACCAAAAGAACATGATAACACTTGGGTTGATGAAAACGGCATGCTAAGAACAGATTACGGCAATGAATACGGCGGACAGCTCGGTTATATCACAGACGACAAATTTAGAAACGGAAACATTATTGACAATGTTGTTGGACAAGTTGGTATAAAACGTTATAAAGACGGGCATGAACTAAAATACCCAATGGCAGCAGATGTTATCACTCCGGGGAAATCTCCGAGCGCAAACTCTTATGTTCGTCAAATCAGACAAAACGCATTGTTGAGTCCGACAATGTTCTATGAAGACTTGGTAAATTATGCAAAATCAATGACAAGTGATGAGATTATGCGCACAATCAAAAAGACAACAACTCTTGCCAATAATTTTGAACATGATTTCCAAACCTTCAATGCAAGAATAGAAGGAAATCCACCATTTGACAACGGTATAAAAACACAAGCTGATTATGACAAACTACCTGATACAGACAAAGTTAAACTTGTTTTTGAAAAAATAGCGTTGTTGCGTTCATATAATGGTATTCCTGATTCAAAAATCCTTTATAAAGAAGCTTCAATGAAGGATTTGCAAAACCTTAAAAAATATATCCACAAAGAAGCAATGAAAGACTTTGACTACACATTTGGTAAAAATATGGATGTAGTTATCTTCGGTGCAGAAAAGTCAAGAAAAGAAATCACAGAACTTGTAAATCAACTTGCAAAAGATAACAACATAAAAATCAATGCCAACAATGTAATCAAAGCATTGAAAGCTATCAATCGTGAAGAATTTGACGGAAATTCTGACAAAACAGTCGATTTGATGATAGAAGGATTAGAAAAATACTTTAACAAATTTGTTCCTAATTTTGAAAACAAAGATGAAAAAGTAAAAGAATTGGCTAACAAAACACGTAATATTATACGAAACAATACGGAATTCACATTAGCCGATTTGAACAGTTCTTCATTTGAAAACGGCTCTATGCAAAGAATCACCAACTGGATTGATGATAATTTTGCGCCAACTACAGATGAAGAATTTGTTCAAATTTTTAATAATCTTCGCAGAATGACTAAAAAAGAATTTCACGAAAAATTCGATTCAAAAATAACAAATGATGCTCTTGGTATTAAAAATGTCACAGGTTATGATGTTTTGAAACAATATAGAGCACTGGATGAAAAAACAGAAAACAACGTAATTAATATGTTGTATTACCCAAGACTTGGTCAAACCATGGAACTTAGTAAGACAACTCCGACTTACGATTACAAAAAATTCAAACGTGTAATGCGAGGTGCAATCTACAGTGACAAGAGGTCATTTGACGATATTTACATGGATTATTACTTCTCTCTAAAATTATTAAACAGACGTAAACTGTTTAACCCTTGGAGAGATGAAGCATTCAGAAAATACAATATGTTCCCTGCTTTTCCGAAAGTTGATATGCTTTCAGAAAAAGAAGAACGTAAATTGGTTCAATCTCTATATGAGAGCACATCAGACAGCATTGAATCAATTGACGCATACAGAGTTCAACAAAAATCAATGCAAATTATTGAGAATTTGAAAAAATACTCTGATAAAATTGATGATTCTGCAACTCTTACCAAGGCACAAATTGAGCATATCAACAAAGCTATTCTTGATTTTGTCGATGTAAACGGAAATGACCAATCAATCAAGGATTCAATTGAGGCTGCTCAAAAAATCTTGAGCTATGACGGAACTCAAAGTGCAGGCGAATACAAACAACAAATTAAAATTATTGCTGATGAAATGGCATTTTATTCAACAACAGTGAACGGCGGTACAATGCAAGATGCCGTAAAAGAAGAAGTTGAAAGAATGAAAGCAAATGAGTGTGCGTTCATCATGAATGTGATAGACCCTAAATATCAGCACTTTGGGTATGAAATTTTGAACAAATGGCACCATGCACTTATGAAAAAAGACGAAGATGCAGACAGATATTTTACAGAATTTCAAAAATTGTATGAAGAACATAAAGCCTTAAATAAACCTGAACAAGTGCTTAATGAATATTTGCTCATGATTTCAAAAGATGGCAACAAAAATAAAAAATATTCACCAAAAGAATTGAAACAACTTGAAAGCACAAAAGAAGTTTATGATACAAATATTCAAAACATGTTGTTATTCTCAAATTTACTTGAAATGCAATATATTATGATGGACACAGCCAAAGAGGCAAACCAAAATATTGTAAAAGACAAGTTCAAAAATTCACAATTGGTATTGAGAGACGGACGTATTGTCGGAATGGATTCAGATGATGGTATCAGTGCACTATTAGCACCATTATTATCAGATGATGATTTGACAGGTGCAATATTGATGATTGAACAACTTGGTTTGACTGAAAGTGTTGTAAATATGGCATCTAAAAACACAATGGAAAAAGAAAAATATGCAATGAGAAGAATTGATGCAATCTTCAAAGCACTTTCAAGACAAGTCGGTATAATTAAAAGAGCTCAAGTAAATATCGGTAATTTGGACAAAGACCCTAACTACTTGGAAACTCTGAACAAAACCGAAGATGAAATTATCAGGAAATTCAAAACTACTCGCTACAGAAAGAGTATCAAGAAAGTTCAAAGAGCTTTTGAACAAATCAGAACGGATATTGCAAACCATCCTGAACATTCAAAACAAGCGTACTTCCAAGTTTATATGGAACAACTTAAACCTGCAATGTTCTATGGTACAAAAGATGAGTTTGAAGGATTGAACCAAAGGTTAAAAGACATTCAACGTATTGCAAAACTGGTTAAAAGCTTGCATATTCAAGAAGGTTCTCCGCTAGAGGCTAAACGTCAAAAATTCCTTGACGCGATGAATGACCTTGAAGACTACGGCGAAAAACACTCAGGTAAATACAAAAACCTAAATATTGCAACCAAAAACGTAAGTGGTGAAGAAGGCGATTTTCTAGACTAATAATTGCGTGGTTGCAAAGAGGTCGGTCAACATTATTAAAACAATAAAAAAAGGAAAGCCAAACGACTTTCCTTTTTCATTTATTATAATTTAGATTTTAGTTTTTTCTCAAAAAATCAGGAACATCCAAATTCATTGAAGGCATTTTAGGGAATCCGCCTGCTACATTTGATGAACTTGTTCCAACATTTGATTGAGTTGAAGTTTTACCTTGGAAATACTCAGCAGCAGAGATTTGCGGAGTATTGATTGCGCTTTGGTTACCTTTATCAGTAAAACCTGTTGCAATAACGGTAATTTGGATTTCATTTTGGAATGAATCATTGATAGCAGTACCGATGATTACATCAGCATCATCTCTTACAACGTTGTTGATAATGCTTGTAGCATCGTTGATTTCATACAATGTCATATTTGAGCTGCCTGTGATATTTACGATAATACCTGATGCTCCATCAATTGAAGATTCCAACAATTGAGAATTGATAGCCATTTCAGCAGCCTTGATTGCTCTGCCTTCGCCTTGTGCTCTACCAATACCCATCAATGCTGTACCTGAATCTTTAACAACTTTTCTAACATCCGCAAAGTCAATGTTAATCATACCAGGGATTGTGATGATATCTGAAATACCTTGAATACCTCTGTATAGAACTTCATCTGTAACACAGAATGCTTCTCTCAAGCCCAATTGACGTTCTACAACTTGTAACAACTTGTCATTTGGAACAACAAGAATTGCATCAACGTATTTTCTAAGTTTTTCAATACCTGCTTCAGCTTGAGCCATTCTCTTTTTACCTTCCCAGCAGAAAGGTTTTGTAACAAATGCGATTGTCAAAATTCCCAAATCTTTTGCAATTTGAGCAACAACAGGAGCGGCACCTGTACCTGTACCACCGCCCATACCGGCAGTGATAAATACCATATCAGCACCATCTAATGCTTTTGTGATATCGTCTTTAACTTCAATAGCAGCTTTTTCACCTGTTGATGGGTCACCGCCTGAGCCAAGCCCTTTGGTTGTAGTTGTACCTAGTTGCAATTTATTTTCAACATTGCTATATGTCAAAACTTGCAAATCTGTATTCATAAGCCAAAATTCAACACCTGCAAGTTTAGCTTTTACCATTCTGTTGACAGCGTTTCCGCCACCACCACCAACACCAATAACTTTGATTTTGGTCGGATTTATATTATTTCTCTGGTCACTTCCGTAACTTGATACTATATTTTCCATTGTTCCTCCTACATTTTACTATATATTATATACAAAAAATTTAACTTTTCATCTATTTCAATATTTCGTAATATATTTGTTAGGTTTTGGGATGTAGGCATGCCCAACCAATCTAAAATAACACATAGGTCAACAATCCGACAATAGCCAAAAGTGAACAATCAAACAAAACGAGTAAACGACAAAAGCCGAATTTGTTTGAGGAACGAAGGTGACGAGTTATTCGGCTATTATACGAGTTTTTAGTTTGATGTGAACGTTGGCGTGTCGGTGGTTTTGTGGTGCTTTTGCCATCAAAAGCACCACTGCACGGAGTGCATGAAAATGAAAGGATGAACCCTCACCCTACCCTCTCCCATTGGAGAGGGTTAAAGTATATAATTGAAAAACATTGACCCCCTCTCCTCACTCCTCTCCCACAAGGGGCGAGGAAGTTTTATCACCCCTGCCCTCAGCCATACGGCACGCAGTCTCACACACGCATAGCTCGTTGGTTTGTCTAGTGTCCCACAAAGGGCGAGAAAACGTTATTCCGAACTTGTTTCGGAATCTCTAATTGAACACTTAGTAAATTTGTCGGCTTTACTAAGCCGACAGAAACTAACCACTACTTCGTGATTAGTTTTAGTCTATTGCCGAAGTAGCCTTGTACGTCTTTGTTATAACCTGCAAGTATGTTTTCAAAATTGATACCCTTTGCCTTACATTCTTGGCGCAAAAGCTCAATTCCATGATTATACACTTGTTGCGCGGTATTTATATTACTTTGTGGAATTTTACCTTTATACATCCTTGTCGCTACAGAAATATCAAACAAACGGCGTTTTGACAAACCACTCATTTCTTTTCCTGTCGCAGAAGATTTGTTATATGTCATTTTATTTATTGCAGACTCATATTTGCCTATCTTCAAGCAATACACCATGCCTGATGTTTTGTCTAATACGTCAACGCCTTTGTTAAACGCCATATCAAGCAAGGCTTCTTTCATACTTTGCGGCATTCTGGCATAATTTTTCTGCCCAAGTTTTGCACAAAGATTTTCTTCCACCTTGAGTAAGTCTTTTGCACACAATTCGCAAACCTGAGCGTTTGAAAGTTGTTTAGGGTCACCTTTTTTCAGAGCGTGTCCGATTCCGATTGTCGGAACGCCTGCATTATCCGTGTATGGGGTATTATGGAATTTATTTTCAGGCAAGCCTTTATCTTCAAGTTTTTTAAGCCGTTTAACAAAATCAAGGCTTACGCCCATAGATTTTGCAATATCATTTAAGCTTTTCACATTTTTTATTTTTCGAGAAGGTGGAATTTTTAAAGTCTGACCTGCTTTTAGCGTCTTGGCAGATTTTTCATCTAAACCGTTATAAGCAAGAATACTTAGAGTTTCCACCCCAAACTTTTGTGCGATTTTGTCTATAGAATCCCCTTGTTTCAATTTGTACGGAGGATTTTTTACTGTCGTGATATATTTTGAGCGAACGCTGTTTGCTTGAATTTGCTCATCAGAAATTTCACTCATCATAGTGATTTCGTTTGGCTGTGTGGTTCGTTTTGCGCCGTGAAAAATCGGTTGTTTCGCGGACGGCTTGGATTTCACATTGGCAGACTCTCCCCCTGTAAAAGTCGTTTTTATTGAGTTCCATATTTTTGTAAGCCAATCCATATTATTTAGTCCTTTATTTTACGTGAAAATATTCTTTAACTGCATTTGCAACTTGTTTCATTGAATTTTGGCGAAAGTTTGCAGAATCAATGTTTTTCAAATCGGTTTCATTTGATTGATAACCCATTTCGATAAGTATTGAAGGTGTTTTTTCTTTATTTACCTGCAAAATACCGATAGAAGTATGTTGACCTTCATTATCCGCACGTGTTCTGCAATGGTCGTTTTCTCCACCTTGCTTGCCGAATGAAACCAATGTATCTAAGTGTTTTTCTGCTATTTGAGCAAAGTTTTTGCCAATATTTGAACCTGCGGCATAAAATACGTCTAATCCGCGTACGTCTTTGTTACTTGATGCATTACAGTGTAAACTGATTAACATATCGGCTTTATATTGTCTTTTTGCATCACAAACAGGTTTTGCATCTCCTGCTGTGTAAACAACAGTTGCGCCTTGGCTTGACAATTGTTGAACCAATTGGTCAGCAAAGTTTCTATTTTTGTACCATTCAGGGATAGTTTTGCCGTTTGAATCAGTGGCTTGTGTCCCAGGTTTGAAGTTTTTAGTTTTGCCCCAGCCGTGTCCTGCATTGACCATAATAGTTTTACCCTTCAATGGTCCATTTGGATTGCTTGGCTTGAATTTTATGACTTCTGCAATAACTTCGCCTTTGTCATTTACAGGAATAGAAGGTATTGCGCCTGTACTTGCTACACTGCGTTTTCCGCCAACTGCAACCTCAAATCCGTTTGGTACGTATCTCTCATTTGGTGCAACTTTCACGCCTTTGGGTGTAACAGTCTTCTTGGACGCTGAAACTTTTTGAGCACTCGCAACTGATTGAGTTTTTAGCATGCTTGCAATCATTGAATCCATTTTCTTGGTATCAACCATTCCCCAAGAATTAAATTGATTGTTTAATTCTTGAACAAAAGCTGCACGATGAGCAGGAGATGTGTTTTTCTCTTTTGCCAAAGAGTCATAAATGTGCATTACAGCCTTTTTACGAACATCTTTGTTATCACCGATTTCATGAGTAATATCTTTTATTAAAGAACTGCCTTTGCCGATTTTATCATACGATTTTATTACGGCGGATGCGTTCTTCGAATTAACCAGTGACAGCAATTCTTGGAATGAAGATTTGCTGATTGCACTTGATTTGCTATCAATATCGAATTTCATCTTGGTTGCAAGTTCACTTGGAGTTGCCATCATTCGGTTCATTGTTTCATCAAGTTTTGTGGTACTTACCATACCAAATGATTTGAATTGACTGTCCAATTCTTTTGCAAAATTAGCTCGAACACTTGCAGGTGTGCCTTTTGCTCTTGCCAAAGAGTCATACACCTTCATAACTGCAACTTTTCGTTTGTTTTTATCACTGCTGACTTCACTTGTCAAAGTGTTTATTAAACTTTCTTTAGATGTATTTTTAGGATTGTTTTTATAAGATTTTAGAACAGATTCAACATTTTTAGGGTTGATTTCGTTGAGCAAAGCATCAAAATCAGGCTTGCCGACAGCGCCATAGTAATATTCTGATTTTTGGTAAATTCGTTTGCCGAGTTCATCAGGCGTATATGATGAACCGTATTTCATCTTGTTTACACCTGCAGGGCTTGGTTTTGCCGCACGTGAGGCGGTTTTTGTCTGTGCAGTTTTCGGTTTTGCCTGCTGAACAGTTTTTGGTTGGGCAGATTTTGTGGAAGTTGATTTTTGTGGTGTTGCAACAGGATTTGCAGAAGTCTTTTGAACATTACCGCGTTTTATGTAAAATATTTCGCCTTTTGATGGTGTGTAAGTTCTTGGAATATTATTCAACTTACAAAAATCAGCAAAAGTCATGCCTGAATCTCTTGCAACAGCCATAATTCCGCGACCTTCAGGAACTGTCGCCGTTGGAAGCTTTATCTTTTGTCCTGCTTTGATGTTTGGACTTTTTAATCCTGTCCATTCCATAAATTCTTTTTGACCCATCCCAAATTTTTGAGCCAAAACGGACAAACTCTCTCCTGCACGAATAGTCAGCTCTGATTGTCTTGCTACTTTTACTTGTTTATTACTACCGGCGGTATTTACGCCATTTACACCTTGTGTCATTAAATTTCTCCAATAACAAAGTTACACACATGAAAAAATAACGGCACTTTTAAAATAAACTTTAAAAATACCGTTATTTATGTAAACAAATTTTACAAAACTATCTATGTATTGAAAATTCTATCGCCTGCATCGCCCATCCCTGGGACAATGTAGCCTTTTTCATTCAAGTGGTCATCCACGGCAGCTGTAATGATTTCAATATCAGGATATTTTTCATAAATATTTTTCAGACCTTCAGGTGCTGCAATTATACAAATACATTTGATATTTTTAATCGGAATACCTTTATTTGCATACAATTCAATTGCTGCCAATAGTGAATTACCTGTAGCAAGCATTGGGTCTGTAATATAGATGTAGAATTTTTCAGGATTATCTGCTTCCATAGGAACTTTGTTGTAATACCAAACAGGTTTCAAAGTCTTTTCATCCCTATACATTCCGATATGGCGGATAGTTGCTTGTGGCAAAATATCAATTGCCTCATCCGTGAAAATCAAACCTGCGCGCAAAATCGGTGAAATGATTAAATTTATATCAGGGTCAACCGTTTTTGCTCTGAATGTCGTAAGTGGCGTTGTGACATCTCTTTCAACAAGCGGTAAATTTTTTGCAGCCTCATACAAAAGACATCTTGTAATTTTTCTTGTTGCAATCCTAACACCTTGGCTATCAGTGTTTTTATCCCTCATTGTGCATAAATTTAGCAATACAACAGGGTTATTTATTACTCTAACATTATCCATATACATACAAACCCACCTTCTTTTTATTATTTCTTTTTAAAACTCTTTGTCATATTTTGTTCTGCCTCAATCATCTTATCTAATGAGCGATTGAAATTTTCTAAATCACTATTTGCATCTGTAGGAGTGACAACATTTTTCGGAACTTTTCCGCTTGATGTAAATTCAAACTGACTTGCGGAATTATTCATCGTTGTGATAATTGAATCCAATTCTTTAAAGATATTATCAAACAGTCCCATAACCTTGCTTAACCTTGTAGGGTCTTTTGATACAATGATTTTGTCTGTCGGATTGGTTTTATCAGGCGGATAAATTTCGAGGGCTTTTGAACCACCTAAGCCTGATGCCTCAACTGTTGCAATAGAACCGACAGGCAAAGCTAAATCTTTTTGAGTTATTGCAAATTTTATATACACGTCATTAGAAATTATTTGGATTTTTTTGACATAGCCGATTTGAACACCCAAAAACTTGACAGGCGAACCGACAATCAAACCATCAACATCTTCCATAAAAATTTGGTAGTTTTTAAATTGTTTTTGCTCTTGATAATGATGATATCTGAACCCTAAAACAATTGCGGCAACAATAATTAACCAAATACCAAATTCTGCCCACGCATATACTCGAATTTTATTAAAACTCTTCATAATTTTTATTATACACAAAATTATCCTATAATATAACTTGTAACAGACAATTTTATATTATTTTGCAATGTTTAAACTACTACCTGACTTTATCAAATCAATAATATATGAATTTCTTTCAAATTTCGTACCTGAAAAGCTATCGTATGAAATAACAGGAGAGTGCAAAAAATGTGGCAAATGCTGTAACTATATGTACAGTGTCGACACCTACACTGAAAAAGAATTTAAAATTATGCAAACTCTTTTTCCGACTTACAAAAGATTTTACATAAAAGGGAAAGACTCCGAGGGGAACTTGATTTTCGCTTGCAAACTGGTGACACCTGATGGGTTATGCTCTGATTACAAACACCGTCCGCGCATGTGTCGAAAATACCCAGTTAAAAGGATTTCCTACCCTGCCAAACTCCACGATGGCTGTGGTTATACGGTTAATATTAAGAAGTTTGAGGATTATTTGAAGGAGTAAATTATAGCATAACAATTTACTCTCTCCGAGGGACACTAGCCGAACCAACGAGCAGTGCGAGTTGTGTGAGACTGCGTGCCGTATGGCTGAGTGTAGGGTGAGGGTTTGATAAAACTTCCTCGCCCCTTGTGGGAGAGGAGTGAGGAGAGGGGGGCAATGTTTTTCAATTATATACTTTGACCCTCTCCTAGGGAGAGGGCTGGGGTGAGGGTTCTTTCTTTTTTTTATGCACTCCGTGCAGGGGTGCTTTTGGTGGCAAAAGCACCACAAAACCACCGACACGCCCACGTTCACATCAAACTAAAAACTCGTATAATAGCCGAATAACTCGTCACTTCGTTCCTCAAACAAATTCGGCTTTTGTCGTTTACTCGTTTTGTTTGAT
>CABUXT010000010.1 GCA_902495705.1 uncultured cyanobacterium | reverse complement strand
ATTGGCGGCTCGACCGGCTGAACGCAGCTCTCGCCAAGACGTGCTGGGTTCGCTACGCTCACACGGCGCACTTGCCAAAATCCGCAGTTCAGAATGACAATATCATTTAAACAACAAATCAAATAAAGTCAGTAATACAAAGTAGGGTGGGCTAACTAGCCCACCATTAAAATTTCTCATTACATTGGTGCAATACGTCTTTTGGTTGATTATTTCTCAAACTCTTTGGTATATTGTATTTAAACAAGGTTGGGAATCAGCCGACCAAATTATAAATATACATTATACCCATTTTTTAAAGGAGTAACGGAGATTATGCGAGCAAGACTGGCATTGGTTTTATTGTGCACTTTATTGTGCCAAACTTTTGCATTTGCAGAAGATGGAGCAGTTTTTAAAGAAGAGAATTTGACATTATCATCAATGATAACCCCAAGTATTGCCGAAATTAACAAAAATTTCAAAAACTCGGTATCCGATTATGTAAAAGATGAAAACTTGTCCCAAATTGATATCGACACTTTATTATTGAAAAAAGGGAGCAAATTCTATGTAAAATCACTCCAACCAATGTCTTCCGATACTCCGGAAGGTGCTCGTGTTGAATTTGCAGCAGAAACAAATTTATTTTCTGACACGCAATTATCAAAACTTGTTTTTACAGGCGAAGTTATCGAAAACAAACCGCCTAGAACAATCGGACGAAGCAGCACTCTGAAATTAGAAATTCAAAAAGTTAAAGTCGATAATGTTTCCTATACCACAAGTGCTTTTATCTCAAAAGTCGGAAACAAGCATGTACATAACGGCATAATTGCAGGAGTACCGATTTATTTTAATAATTTGGCAAACACAGCAGACACAGGAACCGTCACAATCGACAAAGTTTATAAAGACCCTTGCCAATACTCTTGTGACAGCATTTTAACCGTTGCACGTCCATTTTACTACCTTGGAGCATCGTTGTTGCAATTGACGGATTTGATATTTGTTGCACCGGTAATAAGCCTTTTTAAAAAAGGCGACACAATAGAGATTCCAAAAGATTCGTCTTTTGAAATCAAATTGGCACGTGATATGGCGTTGTTAAAAATTTAGTTATGCTAAAACTTCAACAAGATTGTCATTTTTTATTTCAACACCAGCTTTATTCAAGAATTTTACTTCTTGCGGTTCAGCATATTGGGTAACAATTTTTGTATTTGCGTTTTTAGATGTTGTTAATTTCAAAGCCTCAATCATTGATTTTGCAATATGTCTGATTGAACGGTTACGTTTGTTTTGCTCATACGCAAATTTTGGATTTGTACCGATTTTAAATACAGGAATTTCGCCTGATTTTTTAGTAAATTTATCTGTAGAAACCAAACCTAAAATTTTTCTTGGGTCAACATGGTCAAAATTTGTCTCTTGAGTTGTTACACCATAAATATGAGCTTTTCCACCCAAAATATTTGCTTCATCTGCAATTGCGCCTGACAAATTTTTACCGCCCCATAGACGACTGATTTGGTCTAAAGCAGTTCTATCACTAACCTTTGTAGTTTCAAATTTTATAAAATTTACACTTGCATCTTTCCATTTTTTCGCATCTTTAAATTTCACATGCGCAGGAGCAACATATTTTGCACCAAATTGAACATTATTATTTGAGTAAACTTGCATTATATAATCCTTTCCATAATCTAATCTTTTCTTATTAATGCCGAACATATTTATTTTTGCGGAAAATTTTGAATTATATTAAGTCCAATTTACATAATTGTTTGTAAACACAATTTTTGCATGCGCCCTGTTTATCTTCCTTGATTGGATTGAATTTTAGAGCCTTGATATTTTGATAAGTGTCTTTTATTAGAGTTTCAATATATTTCATATCATCATCTGTCAAATATTTATCGACAGATTTTTCATGATTTTCTACATAAATAATTCCGACTTTTGCAACTTTGTTACCTGTAAGTTTTTCATAAGCGTATTTATAGAAACAAAGTTGGTTAAAGTAATTTTGTTTTTCTTCATTCGGTGCGATTTTTTTCTCACTTGAGTAATTGCCTGTTTTGTAGTCATAGAGTTCATACGTACCGTCAGAATTTTTCTCGATACGGTCGATTTTACCTGTAATAAAATCTCCATCCACATCAACACCGTAAAAACTAAATTCGATATCAGAAATTCGACTGGCAGGAATTTGAGAAAAATACGGATAATAACTTGTCAAAAGTTTTTGACCTTGTTTAAAATATTTTTCTTTCTTCGCTTCTGAAGAGAATTTCAACCCATCCATGCCTAGGCGGAATTTTTCTAAAATTTCATCTAATGTCGGATAAACTGACTCTTTTGCGGATTTCACGGCTCTTTCTAGCAATGAATGAATCAAAGTACCAAAGTTTGCACCATCCCAATCAGCCTCTTCTACATCAATTCCAAGCACCTTTACGTAGAAAAATTTACGCGGACAGCTTAAATAATCATTCAATCTTGAAGGTGATAGCACCACTGATTTTACGCGCTCCTCAATTTCATTTTTGAAAGCTTTTTGATTGTCAAAAACATCTGATGAAACACTTCTATAAAATTCGGTTGTAAAATCTTCTGCGCTACATTCAAATTGTGCACTGTCAAAATCATAGTTTGCAGTTGGTTCTAAATATTTTGTGATTTGTTGCGCTTTTCCGTTGTTGCTGTCAGCAAAAGAAATGGTAAGCGAATGTTTTGCCCTTGTAATACCAACAAATAGCAATTTCAGAAGTTCTGAATCTTTCTTGGCTTGAGCGGTTTCTTTATCTGGGACTTCTTCTGTTATGAGTTTATATTCCCCGGGCATTCTAAAATCTTCCCAATTTGAACTAATCAAATTTGGCAGATAAACATATTCAAATTCTCGACCTTTTGAACCGTGGTATGTCATCAACTGGACTGCATTTTGAACAACTGAATCTTTATCCAAATTGATATCAATTTCATTTTCAAAACAATCATCAAGATATTTTACAAAGTCAGATAAATTTTTTGTTGAATCCGAATTTTGAAAATCTGTTGCCTCCGAAATTATTTTCCTAATCCCTGCAAGATTTTCACTTCTATTTTTGCCGGATTTGTAAAAATAAGTAAGTAATTCTGTTCGGTTGATAATTTCAACAATTGTATTGCGCAAATTATTAGAACTTGCATAATCTTGAAGATAGTCAAAAGTTTCTAAAAATTTTGTGATTTTTTCAGGATTTTTCCAACCTTTTAAATTACGCATAAGTGTAATAAAATCGCTAGATTCGCCCTTTTTCCAAAGTCGTTTTTCTTCCAAAATTTTATTATAATCTTGCTGGTCAATTTTGAAAGGTTCAGATAGCAACAAGCCAAATAATTTGTCACTTGATGTCAAATAATTATTCATAGCTTTTATGTAAAAATAAATCAAAATTGTTGAGCGGATAGCAAAAATACTTTTTCCTTCATCAATTTGAAACGGTATATTTTTACTTTTCAAAAGTTCTGCAAAAGTTTGCAATTCTGCTCGTTTTTTTGAAATAATTGCGATTTGAGAATAATCAATTTTACCTTCATCATTTTTCGGTGCAATGTCAGATTCTATCAGGGTTTTGATATCATCAACAATATAATTAAATTCCTGCAAAATTTCACCAAATTGTATGCGTTTTATTTTTTTATCTTTTGCAATAATTTTTGGATTTTTTGCAGTTAATTTTTTAGAAATATTATATTTTTCCTTGAAATACGGATTGTTTTCAAGGCGGTTTTCATCCTGACTGACAATTATATTACTAAAATCAAGAATGGTTTGAGTTGAGCGGTTATTTTCTTCAAGACAAATTACTGTCGTATTTGGATATTTTGTCAAAAAGTTTTCAATATTATCACTTTTTGCACCCTGAAAACCATAGATAATTTGGTCATCATCACCTACAACAAAGATATTTTTTTCATCATTCCCATCTAATAAATTGAATATAATTTGGTTTTGCAAGTCGTTTGTATCTTGGTATTCATCGACCAAAAAATATTTATATTTGTTTGAAACTTCTGATAAAAATTGTGAATCTTCTTCAAAAGATGTCAAAACTAAATTTATCATATCGGAAAAGTCGATTAAATTTTTGTTTATCATTTTTGTTGAATAAAGCTCATACAGAGTCCAAAGCTCTTTCGCTTTTTCGATATTTGTTTTTATTTTTTCAAGTTCGTTATAGCGAGTTTTGTTTTTAGTATTGCCTGCTTGTTCACGCTCATAAATTTCACTTTCTAACTCTTTGTAACGAGGCATAAGGGTCGGATTTGAGTCAATACAAGCCATATACTCTTCTTTTGAAACTCGTTGAGTTTTTAATTTTTCAACATAAGAAATAAAATTCTTTGTGAAAAAATATCTGTCAGCACGCGATGGTACAAAAAATTCCAATTTTGCATCGTCAATACATTCTTTCATTATCGAAATTTTTTCAGCATCCGTGATAAGTTTTACACCTGATGTCATTTCAAATTTATCAGGATAAGTTTTAATTAAATCGTTACAAAAGGAGTGATATGTATAAATATCAACGGCTGACGCCACCACACCCATTTTTTTAATCAAACGTTGACGCATTTCAGATGCCGCAGCATCAGAAAATGTCAAACAAAGTATTGATGAAGGTTCAACTCCATCTGCTAACATTTTTTCAATACGGTGAATTACCGTGAAAGTTTTTCCTGTCCCCGGACCTGCCAAAAGCATAACTTGTCCGTTCAAGATATCAATTGCTTGTTGTTGTTTAGAGTTTGGTTTTATAATATTTTTCACTTCTGCCATAACTCTAATTTAGCATAAAAGACTTTAGCTGTGAATTATCAATCTTGATTTATCGCCACCCAAAACTCGGTCTATATCAGCACCGAAACGCTCATATTGTTCTTGTTTACAAGAAATTTTCCCTGTAACTTGTTCAAGATTTGGTGGAAATTTTGTAATTCTTGAATCAAATAATTTATTTTTATTATCTAAAATCAAATTACCATTAATCACTTTCACGTTGCGTAGCAATTCATCTTCATTTAAACCAAACATTGAATAAGGGATTGAAATTCCGCTATTTGCATTCATATTATATGAAGGTTTGTATGTTCCGATTTTTAATGTTCCATCTTCAAGTTGTTCTGCTTTCACACCCAAATATTTGAACATTCCGATATCATTGTTATCCTTGATAATTTTTGCAAATGACTTTTTCAGTTCAGGGTCAATTTCATTCAACTTATCACTAATCATGATTGCTTGAGATGCCTTTGGACCTTCATCAATAATCCCTGACTGGCATTTTATATTGTGTTCTTTGATGTATGTTTTGATTTCTTTTACCAAATTTAGAGGAACAATGTTGTTATTTTCAGTTCCTTGAATTTGGTCTAATTTGCCACGAGAAGTTGTCATCCCAACAAGCGGTTCCCAAAGATTGGACTTGTCACGTTCTAAATAAATATAAAAATCGCCATCTGACAAAGCATCTTCGGCTTTATCTACGCTTGAACGTGTACACCAGTTTTTGCAGCTCAAGGTTTCTAAAGTTGCGATATTTTTCTCTTTATGAGCAGGGTCATGAGCCAATGACGGAATTTTTACCCAAACTGCCTCATTATCAGACAAACCCATATCCATCAACAAGTTGTCACGCAATCTGTGTGTATAAATCTCCAAAAATGAAGGAGATGCGCAACGTACAGCCCTGTCTTTAGGTTCAATTCTTTCAAAACCTTTGATTGTTTCAAGCAATGCTTTTTGGTCAAAAGGAACAGGGATGTGGCGGTTATTTTCTTTAATTTCGCTTGTAATTGCGTTCCAAATAACAAGTTTCAACGCCTTGTCATTTTTGATTTTTTTAACAAGTTCAGGATTATTTGGAGTTTCTGAGTTCAAAGCTTTTTCAGGATTATTCAAAAAGCTTTCCCATTGAGACATCCTAACCCCTCTTGCCTCATTAATTTTATCTATTGAAAAGACTCGAACATCATGCGGAATGTAGCTTTTCCATTTGATTTTCAAATAGTTACTCTTTTTAAATGGAAGATAAACCTTATCTTGTTCAAACAAACCTTTGACTGCATCTGAAATTTTTGAAGCTGACAACATACTTCCATCTACTTGATATTTTTTATTGCTCCCTAAAATCTCCGCAGCCAAATATTCAAATACATTTTTGTACATTGATGGCGCAGATTTTCCGGTAAAACATACACTGTCTGCCTTTAAACCGGTATTCATAATCGGTTTTGTGACAAGTTTGTTTTTAATTTGAGAATTTTGAATATTGTTGAATTTTGGTAAATATATATTGTTAATTGCTGATAACATAAATTTTCCTTCTTTGGTATGCTACTTGAGCATTAAATCTCCTGAAAAAAATTTTTTGCTTTGATGTAAACAAATTTTAATAAAAATTCTTAGAAATAACAAATTTTATATTTAGAAGTTTTCTACCCAAAAAGGAGTATAAAAATGGCAGAAATTAATTTTACATCAACTTATCGCATCCCAATTACACAAGCAGGAGTCAATTCTGCAAAGAAATTGAAATTGAAACAACTTATTGAAAGTTATCCAAACGGACTAATCGGTAACAGCAAAGTCGGAAATGCAAGAGTTTCCATGCCTAATAATGAGGACGATAAATTTATAAAACAACTAAAAACTATCGGCTACAAAACTTATCAAAAGTTTGACGGTGAAAATATTCCAAAAGAAAACCTCGATATGTTTATTAAAGAAAATTTAGATACAAGAAACTACAATCAAATTGGCAAAAATAAAAAAAGAATGAGCCGTGAACTTCGTGAAAAAGTCCGCTATGAACGCTCTTATACAGCACCTACAAAAGCCGAAACTCAAGCTCAACAACTTGAAGAAGTAACAGGTAAAAAGCCTTTATCTAAAAAAGAGGCAGAAGAACTGCGCAAAGCAGATATTAGAGCTAACAATCCATCTTATTTAAAAATGAAAGAAGAAGAAGGAGAGGCATTTGCAGAGGCTGTATTTTTCGGAGTAAATAAATAATTTTATTGTATTTAGGGATATACCAAAAGACCTTTCTGATATTCAGAAAGGTCTTCTTTTTGTGTCTTTTGGAAAAATTTTATAAACTGTGATGTAAAACAACTTCTCCTGTTTTTAATGTTTCAGGTACATTGATTACTCTTTGATTTGTACTGCCAACCCACTGAATACTGTTGTCATTGAGTTCTTTTACAAATCTGCCGTCTGCTAAAACATCAAAGTATTTTATACCTTCTTCATCTTTCACATCTTCCCAACGGAAACCTGTATATGACCATACAGTTTTTTCAGGGAAAAGTTCTTTACATTTTTTAGCTAATCTGAAAACTTCAGAACGGTTAAATGGGTGCAATGGGTCACCACCGCTAAAGGTGATACCTGAACAATGAGGTTTAGAAATAGCCTCAAAAAGTTCTTCTTCAGCAGCCTCATCAAAAGGCAAACCACCTGCCAAGTCCCAAGTGATAGGATTTTGACAACCCTCACAGTGGTGAGTACAACCTGATACCCACAAAACTGTTCTAAGTCCGTCACCGTTGAGCATGTCATCTTTTGTTATATTGTGATAGTTCATTACATGCTCACCCTATCTTTGATTTCTTCCATTTTAGCCTCGTTCAAACGAGTATCGCCATTAACTCTTGAGTATGACAAATAACCGTTCATACGTTCGATTTTTGTAAGGTTTTTGCTACCGCATTTTGGACATACATCCATTGCCAATTCTTGGTGTCCACAATCGTTGCAATATGCAAGTGACAAGTTTACACCTTCATAGAAACCTTTATCCATAGCTCTTTTTAATAGAGTTTTGATAGCCTCTTTGTTGTATGCAATCGGATATTTTACATATTGAATTTTTCCACCGTTGAACAAGTTCCAAAATCTGTTTTCCAAATCTTGTTTTTCTACAGGAGAAATTTCTTCTGCAACGTGGCAGTGGAAACTGTTAGAAACGTATCCTCTATCAGAAACTTTAGCTTTGATACCATATTTTTTACGGAATTGTTTAACTTGAAGACCGCATAAGTTTTCAGCAGGTGTACCGTAAATAGCATACAAATAACCATCTTCGTCTTTGTATTCATTAACTTTGCGGTTGATGTATTCCATTACTTCTACTGCAAATTCACCGTCTTCAACAAGTGATTTTCCGTTATAAAGTTCTTGCAACTCATTCAATGCTGTAATACCGAATGATGCTGTTGCTGATTTCAAGATAGGTTTAATTTTATCAGAAGGTTTCAAATGACCGCCGTAGAAACCACCTTCACAATAAGCTAGAGGGTTTACTGATGCTTTCATTTCGCCCAAGTATTCATAAGTTCTGATATGAATTTTTCTGATAAGTTCCATATAATAATCAAGAACTTCATAGAAATCTTTGTTTTCGTGTCTTGCTTTTGCAAGAATCATAGGCAAGTGAAGACTAACTGCACCAATGTTGAATCGACCTACAAAGATAGGTTCATCATTTTCATCAGCAGGTTTCATACCGCCTCTTTCAAACCAAGGTGATAGGAATGCTCTACATCCCATTGGTGAAATAACTTTTTTGTATTTTTTGTAAATGCTTGCAACATATCCATCACCAGTTAAAGACAACCAATCAGGGTACATTGTTTTTCTTGAACATTCAACACCGGCTTCAAATAAGTCTTCCAATTCTCCGCCTTTTCCGTGAAGATTTTCATCATACAAGAATACAATTTTAGGGAACAATACAGGTTTTTTGTTGTCTTTTTTACCTTGACCTTTTGCGTGAATTTTTAGCATTGTGAATGATGCCATTTTTTCAAATTCGCCTGTGCCAAGTCCCATTGTCATTGTAATGAATGGATAATCACCACGAGAAGATGCAACTGTATTGAACTTGTATTCCCAACCTTGGAAACCTTGTTCAAAATCGTTTTGAACATCTTTCAAAGCTTCTTCTCTTGCTTTTTCAAAAGATAGACCCATACAGATATATCTGTCGTATTTCTTTTGATATGATTTTTCAGCATAAGGAGCTAAAATTTTATCAACTTCAGGAACCGTGAAACCGCCGTATTGTTGGCTAGCTGCAGCCATTACAATATCACCGATAACATCAAATGCTACATCCAATGTTTTTGGTTCGTTGTACCAAAGATTGCCCATTTCAAAGCCACCTCTTAATACTTCGCCAACATTGAATAAACAGCAGTTCATTGTATCACGACGAGCTGACATATCATGTATATAGATATAACCTTCTCTAATAGCTTGTAAATCTTCTACAGTTAAGAAGAATTTTTTGTATAATTCTTTATTCAATTGGTTAAAAATCAAAGAACGTTTTGTTGAAACCAATGCAGAGTCAGAGTTAGAATTTTCTTTATCTCCGATGTACATGATTTTTTGACTTTCTTGATAAACTTTGTCTAACATTGCAACAAAGTCAGTTTTGTAGTTTCTGTAGTTTCTGTAACTTCTTGCAACTACAGGGTTAATGCTTTCCAAAGCACTTTCTACAATGTTGTGAATTTCCCAAATTGAAATTTCTTCTTTTTGCAAATCGCGAACATTTTTATTTACAAAGTCGCAAATTCTTTTTAAATCTTCATCACTAAATTTAATCAACATTCTTGTTGCAGATTTTTTTACGGCCTCGATAACTTTTTGAACATTGTATTGTTCCTTTGTGCCGTCTTTTTTAATAATACAAACACTGTCAGTCAGGCGGGAAGCATTGTCAATAACTTCTTTTGCAAACATTGCATTAGAGTCATGAACTCGTTTGATTGCGTCTGACACATGTGCTGATGTGATTCCTACTACATTTTCTTTTTCGTTTTTATTAACCGCATTTTGCATATAATCATCTCCTCAGTCTCGTAAGTCGCATGCTTTAGTAAAGTTTTCCGACTGTTACGGTTGCGGACCAGTGAAGGACTTTCACCTTTACTTCCCATAATCTTCTGTTACTTAATTCTATCATGAATTAATAAAAATTATAAGAATATTTATAAAAAAATGAATCTTTTGGGGGATAATTTTCTTAATGATTTGAAACAATTTTTATCAAAACCGCGAGCCGCAAAGGTCATGCTAAATGATAAGATTTTTTAAAATTATTACGTCATGATAAGAAGGATTAACATTTGTAAAATTTACACTTAAAATTTATTAAAATCTTTCCGAAAAATGGCATGCCGTCATGCTTTTCACTTTGTCAAATTTTTTGCATTATTTTTTATTTGTTGCTCTTTTGCACCGCGTTTTTTAGCCAATTTTGCATTAATCATAGGTAATAAATAACCAAGAGTGATTCCTGAATATAACAACCCAGAGGCATGGGCAACATTCAATTTCCAAATATTTTTCTTTGCAAATTTTGCACCTTTTGATGCAACTTCGGCATGGGTTTTCAAAGATAAATCATTCAACCAATGTTTTATACCTTTTCCTTCTTTGGTTTGGTTGAAAAGATTTTCGCGTTTAGGGTCTAAGATATTTGCAACACCTTTTGCTGCAAATCCGCCAAACACTAACCAGTTCAAGAATCCAAAGTAATCTCTAGTTACAGACTCTTTTAATTCGGTTTCATTATCTGCCGCCATAAATCTGCCGACAATATTTGCCGCATAAACCGTTTTAATTGCGTTACCGCTTGTAACAGGCCCTGTGAATTGTAATTTTTTAACAAAATCTTTCGGATTTTTTACTTTCATTACACTGATTACCATAGCGACCATGCCAGCACTTGCCAAGATTTTTTTCAGCCATAAAGATTTATTATTTTGAACTTTTTCATCTTTACCGTTTGCAGGACGATTTGCATAATCAATATCACCGACAAAGCCTTTTTTGCCTGTGCGTTTTTCTGTCAATTTTCTATTAATATGTTGGTTAGTTAAACCAAGAGCAGATGCTCCTGTTAGTGCACCAAAGATTTTAATTTTGTTAATTTTGCTGATTTTTTTCAAAGCTTGTTCGATATTTACATTTTTATTTGTGAAAATATCTTTGCCCATATCATAAGTGTCACGCAAAATTATTTCTAATCTGTCAGCCCATTTTTTATCACCGATATTTACGCTCAGGTCTCTATTTGCACCTAGAGCGTTTGTAATACGAGCCTCCATTATTTTCAAGACATTTTTCTTATCAGATTTTGTAATATTTTTGTCTTCAATTATTTCAGTCAGAGTATTAATTATTCCATCTTTTGTTTTTAATGTTTCAGCTATATTTTTATATTTTGTGTTTTGCCAATTGATATTTTTCCATTTGTTTTCATCAATCCAGTCAACATTTTCCCAATTAATATTATTAAATTTAGTTATATTTTTGCCATCACGACCTGAAATATTTTCTAAAACATTTTTAGCATAAGTTTTGGTATTGTTATCTGAATCCAACCATGCCTTATGTAAGGTAGCCATAGAATTGTCGCTATACCAAGTATCAGGTCTGATTTTAACTTCCGGCATAATTCTGTTTGAAACCAAACGAGAAATTCCAACAGCTAAAAGCCCTGCAGATAAACAATTAATAAAAGTTCCGCTCAATTCTCTAAAAAATGTTTCAATACCTGCATCTTTATTTCTGTGTTTGCCATCGTAATATGACCTTGGTCCGACCATCGCACCTAAATCTATTAATACAGCATTTGCCATTTCATTTGTATCCAGTGTTTTTAATGCACAAGTAGCAAGTCCGTCTAGTGCACCTGTAAATCTTGGTTGTCTTGTTCTTACATCATAATTATTTACTGTTAAATTCATCATATCTCCACAAAAAAATTACATACGAAAAAATCCCAACTAAAAAATTGGGACTTTTTACAATAAAATCTGGTTTAAAAACTATAAATCAAAATAGGTAAAATTTACACGCAAAAACCGCCAAGTCCCAATTAGTTGAACTTGGAGGAGGAGTTATTTGATTTTTTTGCGTTTAAAATAATCATAGTTTCCTTTATTACAGACATAGTATATCGCTCATATTTTTATTTGTCAAGCCACAAGATTTTGCAAATTATAAAAAAGGTCAAAATTTTCTTAATATTTGAGCCTGACATCCCGCCCTCCAGCCTTCCTGCCTTCTCTTTATAAACATTCTCCGCCCTACCTATTTATATTTTCATTTTTATAATACAATGTAGGAAATGGTACGAAAAAAGGAGAGAAATAATGATTACAAAAAACTCATCAGTTAAAACTACTTTCTCAGGTGTTGATATTTCAAAATATTCATCAAAAGTATCTGAGTTCGTTAGTGAATTTGCATCTCGTGCAAACAAAAAAGGTTACTTCCTAAACTGGGTAAATCTACCATCAGAACAACTTAAAAGAGTTGACGAATTATACACTATGGTAGAAAACTTCAAAGCTCAAACAGGAAACAAAAAATTAAGCGTTATGGGTATCGGCGGTTCTAAACACACAGTTGAACACATGTTATCTATTAATGGCTTGAACATCTGCCACGATGTTGTTGATTTCTATTCAGATGTTGATTCAATCAGCTTGGCAAGATTTATGAAAAGACTTGGAGATGTTACTTCTTCAAACTTCATGATTGCATCTAAATCAGGTTCAACTTTTGAAACAAAAGACGGTTTCTTGAGAGTTCAACAAATGTTGATTGATGCTTATATGGCAAAAGGTCAATCTCAAGAAGAGGCAGAAAAATCAGCTGCTAAACACTTTATCGCTGTTACTGACAGTAATGCAGAAAAATCTGAATTACGTCGTACATCAATTGCTAACGGTTGGTTGGGCGACTTGTTCATCCATGATGATGTTGGCGGAAGATTTTCAGCATTTGATGACCACGCTCTATTCACATTGATTTGGGCAGGACTTCCAAAAGCTGATATGGTTGCATTATTAAATGCAGCTCAAGAAGTTTCTTCTCAATCATTATCAGAAGATTTAGACATCAACGATGCATTAAAAGAAGGTATTTTCTGGGCTGATGCTAAATTAAACGGTATTGAAGCATCTGTTCACCAATATATGGGTTCTATGTTTGAAAACACTGTTTACTGGCATGCTCAAATGCAAAACGAATCAGTAAAAGACACTCTAAAACAAGTTGCTAAAGTTCCTGACGCTATGCACCACTCTGCAGAGGCTCACTTCAATCCTGCAAACAAACTTGTTTTCGCTCTTACTGTTCCGGTAGATAACGGTGTATGTTCAGAAAACGCAAAAGCATACATTGGTGCTTTGACAAAATCTTATGAAATCACTGGTGCATTCTTTAGAGAAGATGTTGAAACTTCTGAATTTGGTTTGACACCGGCAGCTGCAGGTGCATTGACTCAATTGAGAGCATTTGCTACTGTTTACCAAGAAATCGTTCAATGCGTAATGACAGGTAAAGCATTGCCTGATGTATTAGACAGTGTACTTCAACCACACGTAGAATTTTACAAAAAGAATTTGAAAGGTGGAGTTGTTGTTCCTGGTAGAATTTCAAAATAGTTTATAAGTTTTGAGATAATATAGAGCGGACGGAAAATCGAATGATTTTCCGTCCGCTTTCTTAATGCTATATGGAAAGGATTCCAAAACAAGTTCCCTCGCCCCTTGTGGGAGAGGGGAAGGGAGAGGGGGCAAAGCCTTTCAATTGTATACTTTAGGGAGAGGGTTAGGGTGAGGGTTCATCCTCTCTTTTTCATGCACTCCGTGCAGTGGTGCTTTTGGTGGCAAAAGCACCACAAAACCACCGACACGCCAACGTTCACATCAAACTAAAAACTCGTATAGTAGCCGAATAACTCGTCACTTCGTTCCTCAAACAAATTCGGCTTTTGTCATTTACTCGTTTTGTTTGATTGTTCACTTTTGGCTATTGTCGGATTATTGACCTTCTTGCTGAATTGCTTGTGGGGACACTTCGTTTTCCCCACACTACTTTTAACATGTCATTACGAGGAGCAATATTTTACAAATAAAACAATAACCTATACGTAAGCGACGTAGTAATCCCCTGCAAATCTTGTTGTGGATTACCACGTTACTCTGTTAAGACCAATGATATAATTCCAACGGCGCCTCGCATTAAACGTGCCTCCGAGCCTGCCAATAAATCCTGCGGATAGCCAATAAAATTGGCAGGCTACTTCGCACTCTGCTCGGCTTGTTTTTCCTCGTAATGACGCGATTTTTCTAAATTTAACTAACCTCATGCCTTCTTTTGCCTGTTATTATTTTGTAATCAGCAAAAACACAACAAGGCAAAATGAAATAATTGAAAATATTCCAACGACAACCCAATAAGGAGAAATCTTTGAAGGTTTTGGACAAGATTTCATTGAAGTTTGTTGTTTTAACTTCGGTTTTGTCTGTTTTTTGGATGATGTATTTTTTGATTTTGATGTGGTCTTTTTTTGAGATTTTTCTTTTGCTTGAGCATATTTTTGAGCCAAAGTCTTACTCTTTTTTCCTGTTGCAAGAAGTTCAATATCATAATGAAGGTTCAAAATTTCTTTATCACCTTTTTTATAAAATACACAATAATTTATCGCAGCTTCAAATGCGCGTTGCAGACATTCCATTGCATTAATTCCATCTTTTTTTACAGAAGAGGAGTGAATGGATTTGTTACCGCATTTTTTCAAGAAATATAAATCGTCAATGAATTCTTTTTCTTGTTCTGAACCTTGTGAATGGTCTTTTAAAGTTGCAAGCATTTGGTCAAAAGTGTCTTCGGTCGTACGTTTGTTACCAAGAACATTTTTGCAGACATTTTCGGCAAAACGTCTGGTTTGCCCCATGCATTGTTCAAAATATTCATCACGATACAATTTTTCAGCATCTAAAATTATGTCATATAAATTTTTGTCAGTATTTTTTAGGAAATCAAAATTCGTAGCCATAGTTCTATTGTAGCAGAGAAAAATAATAAAATAACATTTTATAAGACTCCAGAACATATTTGGATTAAACAAAAGGTATAACTATCATTCCGACGAAATCCACAGTTCAGAGTAACATTATCCCCTCTCCGATGGGACACTAGCCGAACCAACGAGCAATGCGAGTTGAGTGAGACTGCGTGCCGAATGGCTGAGGGGTAGGGAGAGGGGTTGATTCTAAACGGCAGGGCTGTAGGTCGGCTTTACCAAGCAGACAACAAAATCAGCATTGATAGATTCTGAATAGCAAGAAAATTTTGTGCTCATACTTCACACAAATTTTCTAAGCTTTCAGAATGACAAAAAGTAATTATCGGCTTGGTTTTCAAACTTGCCCTCTTGCCCTCCTGCCTATACCATATACTTCTGCAAGATTAACTTTTTCAAGGCTCTGGCATTTACTGCTTGCGGTTCAATCTCAAGTAACTTTTCCAAATATTCAAGTGACTTGTGATATTCACCAAGTTTTTTGTATGCAGCAGCCATTGCAAATAGAGCATCAACAAATTTGTTATCTAATTCCAAAGCTTTTTCCAAATCAGAAATCGCCTTTTTGATGTCAGGATTTTCAATATCTTTTCTTGATAGCGTAATTTTAGCTTTGTTATAATATGCATCAGTCATTTTATCATTTATTTGAAGTGCTTTTGTATAATCAAGCATGGCATCATCCCATTTTTCTAACGCTTGATTTGCCACTGCACGATAAAAATACGAAATTTCCCAATCATTTTTTAACTCAATTGATTTTGTAATATCTGCAATTGCATCTTCAAATTTTCCACTGTTAATTTCTTCAATCCCTTTATCTATATAGTCTTTGTAGCCACTCATGATTTACCTCAAAATTAAAACTTAACATTATTTGATTATAGTATAAAATTAAATATAATAATAGCAAAGAGGTTGGTATGAATAAAAAGATATTGGCAAATTTTGCATTATTTTTAACAGGCTTGATTTGGGGTGTTTCTTTTGTCGCTCAAAAGGCAGGCATGGATTATGTAGGTCCGTTCGGATTTAATTTTGCAAGAAGTATCTTGGGCGGCTTGAGTTTAATCCCTGTAATTTTTGTTGCCAAAATGATGAAAGAAGATACCAGAACAAAAGAAGTTAAATACGAACAACACGTAAACCTTGCAAAAGCAGGACTATCTTGCGGTTTGGCTTTATTTACCGCTATGTCAATTCAGCAATACAGTATGTTATCCGCAAGTGCAGGAAAAGCCGGATTTATTTCGGCATTATATATAATATTTGTGCCTTTGATTTTAACTTTCTTTGGCGAAAAGCTTTCAAAAAACGTCAAAATCAGCGTCGGTTTAGCACTTGTTGGCTTGTATTTGTTGTGTTTTAAAAACAGTATATCAGGATTTGACATGTATGATGGGTTGTTGCTGATTGGGGCATTTTTCTATGGGGTACACATCATTGTCGTAAACCATTTTTCAAAATTCGTTAATGCAACAAAAGTTTCTTGTGTTCAGTTTTTTGTTGTCGGAATTTTGTCAATGTTTTTGATGTTACTATTTGAAACACCAACATGGGCAGGCTTTGTTGCTTGCAAAATTCCGATTTTATATGCAGGAATTTTGACTTGCGGAGTTGCTTATACTCTACAAATCTTTGGTCAAAAATATACTCCTCCGACAATTGCATCGTTGATTTTGTGCTTAGAATCAGTATTTGCAGTATTAGGAGGCGCGATGATTTTGCATGAATCAATGACCCCAAGAGAAATTTTCGGATGTGTATTTATGATTAGTGCGGTTGTATTGTCTCAAATTCAGACCAAATCACTCAAAAAAGGATATCCACAAATAGAAAAAGAATAATAAAGGAGAAAATATGAATTTACCGGAAAATATAACACCGAAAGCAAAACAAGAATTAGAAAAACTTTTAAAAGGTAATAAAAATTTTATCAACGGAACACCAACCGCAAAAAATATGTGTCTTTCTACTTTGCAAAAATTGGCATTGTATCAAGAGCCTTACGCATGTGTTTTGAGTTGTTCGGATTCAAGAGTTGTGCCTGAAATCATTTTTGATTGCGGTATTGGAGAGCTATTTGTGGTAAGAGTTGCAGGAATCACTGTTGGACCAAATGTTTTGGAAAGTCTTGAATATGCAGTGAAAAAGCTCCATGTGCCATTATTGATTTTGTTAGGTCATGATGATTGCGGTGTAATGAGTTATGCTAACGAACATTACCCTGAAGTTACGGACAATTTTCAATCTATTTTAAAATGTGTTTATCCTGTAATAGACCATGCCGGACAGCTTGATTGTAACAACAAATTTGCAAGAAAACACACCGTATGGGTTGAAGATTACATAATGAAAAATTCTGATATAATAAACTCCGCTGTAAAAAATGGAGATTTATATATTGCAAAATGCCATTTTGACCATAACAGCGGAGAAGTTTATTTGATTGATAATGAAACAAACAGAGTTTAATTAATATAATTCATCAATCTGTTCAGCAATTGGGATTTTGTATGAAATCCCACGATTTCTGCTGTTTTTTCACCATCTTTTAACAATACAAAAGTTGGAAACCCTTTTATGCCATATTTTTGAGCAACTTGTGGCAATTCTTCCGCATCCACAAGCCCTATCCACATATCAGAGTCTTTCAATTCTTCCAGTTCAATACGTTGTTTTTTGCAATATCCACACCAAGTTGTATAAAACTCCAACAGTTTCAACCCTGATTTTGTTTCTTGTTCAAAGTTATCTTTATTTAATTCAACTAACATATTAACCTCCTGTTTTTATTGTTATTTATATATGGAAATTGAGTAAAAGTCTATAGCTTTGGCGGGGAATGTAAAATGGGAAAACATTTATAAAATAATGTCATAATAATGTCATTCTGAAAGCTTAGAAAATTTGTGTGAGCTTTGCGAACACATAATTTTCTTGCTATTCAGAATCTATCAATGTTTATTTAATTGTCGGCTTAGTAAAGCCGACCTACAGCCCTGCTGTTTAGAATCACCACTATACAATATTAATATTACCCCTCTCCCTACCCCTCTCCCTCAAGGGGCGAGGGAACAAGTGTCATTCTGAATAACACAAGCACCCTAGGACCTCAGTTAAAAGTAGGGTGGGCTCACTAGCCCACCTTAAAACTTTTGTCGGCATAGCAATGCCGACCTACACCAACTCGTTTTATTTGATTGTTCACTTTTGGCTATTGTCGGATTATTGACCTTCTTGCTGAATTGTTTGTGGGGACACTTTGTTTTCCCCACACTACTTTTTACATGTCATTACGAGGAGCGATATTTTACAAATAAAATAATAGACATTACAGCGCGACGTAGTAATCCCCTGCAAGTCTTGTTGTGGATTACCACGTCACTTCGTACTAACCATTGACACATTTGCAAGTCAAGGTTCCTCGTAATGACATGAAAAATATTGTCATTCAAAATAACACAAGCGCCCTAGTACCTCAGTGGGATTTTGGAGCGGAAGACTTTTTTATCTTGATATCCAAAATTCAATAACATTCGATTAGTGCTTGTGTAGAAAATATTTTCATCAAATGTAGGTCCAATGTTTATTGTAGAAACAGAATCTTTAGAAAATCCGTATTCCAAATACGGAACAAAAAGTCCGTTTTTCTCAACAACTTTTGTCGGCTTAGAATTTTCTCCACCAAAGACATTTACAATTACAATTCTATATTCGTGCTCATTTTTGAACTGCGGATTTTTGAAAAATATGCTGACAATACTCAACACGTCAATCAATTCAAACAAAATATCAAAAAGCCTAACTTGGCTGTTCTTTTTGCAATTTAGGGCACGATTAAACAGCATATTCCATTTTTTGAATATCGCATGGATAATTTTTATTTGCTTATTTTTGTCATAAATTACACTGCCAAAAATTGGCAAATAGTCATTTTCAGTCATCTCTTCAACAAGTTTATTTTTATCAAATCCGATATTATAACCTGTATAATTTTTACCTTTGGCGTAATTATTCCAAAGGGTCAAATTGTCACTTTCTGTTGAAAAAGACGTTGTAAAATATTCTAACTTGTTTGTAAATTCATTTTCGCCATCCACAATATGCTTGTACTTGTTGCGAAAATGATTCTTTATTTTGTCAAACAAATCAGGATTAAGTTCGTCATAAAATTCATCAATGAGATGAACAATAAGCTTATATGAATACGCGATTTCTTCTTTGTCGTTCAAATATAATGCGTTAGAAAAGCGCAAAGTTCCGCCTGCAAGGATATTCAAGAGTTTTTCAGGCTTAGTATAATGATAAATTATATAGTTGGTATCGTTGTCTAAAATCTTTTTGATTTTAGGAATCTTTTTCAATAAATCATCATAATAAGACATCAAAAAACCTCGCAGACTATATACCCATTATAACACATTTGATGCGATAATTCTATGTCTAGCGTTTGATGTTGGATTCTAAGCGTTTTTTGATATGCAAGACCTCGTCTTTAGTTAAATATTTATGAAATTTGGTAAATTCTTCCATAATATCCCAAGAAGAATAATTGCCTGTTTCAACTTTTTTAATCCAATCATTTACTTCTTTTGTAATCATTTTTTAATCTCCATTTAAACACTAATTTTTTGAAAAATAATAACATATTTTTCTAAATTCGTAAAGTAGTTATTTGTTTAAATGTCTGATTACCTTGCAAGGGTTGCCAACAGCAACAACATCCGACGGAATATCTTTTGTTACAACAGAACCTGCCCCAATTACAGTTCTATCACCGATTGCAACCCCAGGGAGAACTACAACATTTCCGCCAAGCCAAACTTTTTCACCAATTGTAATCGGTTTTGCCCATTCTTTGCCTGCAATTCTGTCTTCTACGTCAATTGGGTGTACTGCAGTATAAAATCCGCAATTTGGACCGATAAAAGTGTCAGCTCCGACTTTAATTTTGGCACAATCTAAAAATACGCTGTTATGATTTACATATACAAACCCTTTAAACTCAATATTGTAGCCGTAATCACAGAAAAAATTCGGTTCAATAACACTGTTATCCCCTGCATCACCAAGAATTGTTTTTAAATATTCCTGTTTTTTCTCTTTTTCGTCAGGACGGAGGGCGTTATACTGCATACACAACTCTTTTGCGCGAAATCTGTCTTGTTCAAGTTCATCACAAAACGGTGCATAAATTTCGCCATTTATCATCTTTTCTCTTTCTGACATATCTTTCAAACTCCTGTTATTATTGCTTTTAGTGGATTATAGCATAAATATTTTATTCTTGCATTTTTGATTTTAATCAAGTATAATTCAGCACAAAAGGAGTATGAATATGTTGAAAAAATTTTTATTACTGAATTTTATAATTTTGTCATTAGTTTTTACTTTTGCAACTGTTTCACAAGCTACGGATATCAAACCATTATCTCAAACAGGTGCAAATGCACGCTCTGAATCTCCGCATTGGCAAAAAAATACAATAACTGTTTATATTCCAAAAGATAATAAAGCTGACTCAATCAAAAGAGCTTTTTCAAAATGGCAAAGTGAATTATCTGGACGCATACAGTTTGAATTTGTAAATAAAGGCCCTGCAGATATTGATATAGTTTATGTTGAATCCGTGAACGGAACAGACGGAAACTTTGGCTCATCTTCTGTTTCAACAACAGGAAATAAAATTACTAAAGCCGAAATTCAATTTGCAACAAGAGGTAAAAAACAATTTTCAAATAATTATACCTACACAGTTATGTTGCACGAAATCGGTCATGCACTGGGTTTGTCTGACTCTCCGCGCAAACAAACCAGCATAATGTATACTCCGATTACCGATGCTCAAAATATTACAAGTATAGATTTGAGAACCTTGTATCAAATTTATGGTTGGAATTGGAGCACCAGACGAATCGGAAACTAATTATTTCCAACCATAGATATTAGCTAATGTCTTTATGTCAGATTTTAGGATTTCTTGCCTATCATCTTCATAAGGGAACATTATGCTGAGCGGGTTATCGGAATGTTTACCGATACCTATGGCATGCCCAAGTTCGTGGAGCATTACCGTATAAACTGCGTCTTTTCCAAGAACTCTACCGTCAGAAGTTTTGTCTGCAATTTGGATTTTTGCTTTAATCATTTTGCCGTTTTCTAAAAAACTTGAACGTGTCAAACCGATTTCTCTATCCGCATTAGGTATAACCGGAACAAATTCAACAACCAAATTTGCCATATTCGGATTTGTTACATAGACAAAAATAATTCGGTTTTGTGTTAATCTCGACCACTCCGCACAGGCATGGCGCATTGAAATTGTCCGTTTGTGGTTTGCAGGAATGTAAGTTTTTATTTTTGTAGGGTTTTGCCAATTTGTGTAATCCATCGCCAGTGATGTCAATGCAACACTTCCAATGTAAAACATCATAAGTAAAATTACGGTAAATAACTTTTTCACTTCTATCCTCGTTTATTTAATCTGTACACACATGTTTTTTAACGGCATTTATTTTTTGAAAATTTAGAATTTTGGAGGTAATCTTATCAAAACTTTACATTCAACGATTGAAAATAATCTCTTGAGCGAACTATAATAATCGTGATATGGCAGAAGAAATTGTAAAAGCACAAGAGGGTAAACCGACACGCAAAAAATATGTTCTAAAAAAGCGTGAAACTGTTAAAACGGATTACAAAGTTAATTATGAAAATGACTTAAATCCTGCACAGTTGTCTGCCGTTATGCACAAAAAAGGTCCAGTTTTGGTTATTGCAGGAGCAGGTTCCGGTAAAACTAAAACTTTAACATACCGTGTCGCAAGACTAATTGAAGATGGAATAAAACCTGAAAATATTTTACTTTTAACTTTTACTAAAAAAGCTGCTGCCGAAATGCTATCAAGAGCAACTCTTGTACTTGATGACAGGTGCGAAAAAGTTGCAGGCGGAACATTTCACTCTTTTGCAAATATCATTTTGAGAAAATATTCTAAATTCTTAAAACTCAAAAACAATTTTACAATTTTAGATAAATCGGACTGTGAAGACATTATCAACCATATCACAGGACAAATGTTTCCCAAAAAAGAAAAACGCTTCCCTAAAAAAAGTACAATTTTAGAAATTTATTCAAAGAGTGTAAATAAAGAAACTCCGACAAAGCAAATTATTGAAGAGGAATTCCCTCAATTTGCACATTGCGAAGATAAAATTATTGAAGTTCATAAGGCTTATGTTGGGTATAAACGCGAAAATTCAGTCTTAGACTATGATGATTTGCTTTTATATGTGAAATTGTTGTTAGAAAATAACGAAAGTTTACGCAAAAAACTTTCTAACCAATATCAATATATTATGGTTGATGAATATCAAGACACAAACACTCTACAAGCAGATGTAATAAAACTTTTGGCATCTGAGCATAATAATATTATGGCGGTTGGAGACGATGCCCAAAGTATTTATTCATTCAGAGGGGCAAATTATCGTAATATATTGGATTTTCCTAAACTTTTTGAAGGTACTGAAATTATTAAATTGGAACAAAATTACCGCAGTACCCAAAATATCCTAAAACTTACAAATACAATAATTTCAAAAGCAAAAGAAAAATATGCAAAAACTTTGTTTTCAAATATTGAGTCTCCTGTTGTGCCTGCACTGATTTGTGCAAAAGATACTCAAATGGAGGCGGATTTTATTTGCCAAAGGATTTTGGAATTGTTAGACGAAGATGTTAATTTGTCTGATATTTGTGTACTAGCGCGCAATGCGAGAATGTCGTATGCTCTTGAAATTGAACTTTCAAAACGAGCTATTCCTTATCAAAAATTCGGTGGTCCAAAATTTATGGAAACCGCACATATCAAAGATATTGTCTCTCACTTGCGTGTAATAATTAACCCTGACGATATCATAAGTTTAAACAGAATTTTGCTTTTGCTAAAAGGGGTCGGAGCTACAACCGTTAATAATATTATTCCGATAATCAAAGGAAATTTGAACCCTGATATAAAACTTTTGCCATCAAACAAAACAACAAGCTTAGTGCCGTTATTAAAAACGCTTGAAAAATTGAGAGGTCAAATCGCAACAAGAAAACCGTCTGATATTGTAGAAGATGTCATTGAGTATTACCGTCCGATTTTGAAAGACAAATATGACGATTTTAATAAAAGAGAAAAAGATTTAGACCATTTTCAATATTTGTCTGAACAGTATTCAAATTTAGAAGATTTTATCAGCGACATGGCTTTAGAACCGCCTGATGCGAGTGTTGAAGGTATGTACAAAAGAAATTCCGATGATGAAGCTCTGACAATTTCAACAATCCACTCTGCTAAAGGTTTAGAGTGGGATAGCGTATTTATTATCGGTGCGGTTGATGGAAGATTTCCAAGTGCTTATTCATTTAATTCGGCAGAAGAAATGGATGAAGAATTGCGATTGATGTACGTTGCAACCACAAGAGCCAAGAATAATTTATACATAACATATCCTGTTGATATGTACGATTATTCTATGAATATGGTATTATCAAAACCATCAAGATTTTTGAACGGAATCCCTGATGATATTTTGGAAGTTTGGGATATTACAGAAGAAGGATAGTAAAAAATGCTTATAAAAATTTATACAGACGGTGCATGTAGCGGAAATCCGGGGAAAGGCGGTTACGGAACAATTTTGATAGCCGAAGATGATAACGGAACCGTTCACAAAAAAGAAATTACAGAAGGTTTTAAGGTTACAACAAACAACCGAATGGAATTGCTCGCTGCAATCGTTGGTTTAGAGGCGTTAAAAAAGCCTTGTGAAGTTGAATTGACGTCGGATTCTAAGTATTTGGTTGACGCATTTAATCAAAAATGGGTAGACAGCTGGATTAAAAAAGGTTGGAAAGGCGCAAATAAACAACCTGTCAAAAATAAAGATTTGTGGCAAAGATTATTAAAAGCTAAAGAACCTCACCAAGTTAAATTCATTTGGGTAAAAGGACATAACGGTCATGAATTTAACGAACGATGTGATGAAATGGCTGTAGCCTCAGCAAATAGCGATAATTTGCTTGATGATAAAGGTTTTTTACAAAATACTTAACAATGTTTGCAAAAGCTGTATGTTTAATATATGCTACTAATGTAGGATTATCACATTAATAATTAATCAAATCGGCTTAGAATATTAAATACTGGAGAAAAAATGAAAATTACCTCAATTAGCACCCCAAGTTTTCGCGGTGAAGACGCTAAAATTAACAACGATTCATTTGGTAAAAAACAAAAAAAAGAAAAAAAATATGTTGACCCATTGGCAAATTGGCCAATGAGAGGTTTGGGTTATACCAACGATATTGGTGTAGCTATCAACGAAATTGCGCCTAAAACTGCGACATTGTTTTGGGTTCCTGCATTGATGTATTTTGGTGCTGATGTTTATGACAAATACAAAAACAAAGGTAATAAATATGACCCTAACGCTCAACGTGCGTTTTCTCAAGCAGTATTTCAATCTTTTGCAAGTATTATTTTGCCAACCGTATTTGGTCATATAGGTCAAAGTGCTTTTTCTCAAATTGACAAATACAAAGGTGAAAAAATCTCAACAAACGCAAAAGAACAGACTTTGAGATTTATCAAACACCACGCGTCAGACCATAGTGTATTGGATAATCTCAACGATAAAGAAACAGCCGTAGAAACTTTTGAACAAGCTTTTGATAATTTCTACGCAGGTAAAAAGAATACTTATGGCAAGAAAAATATTTTTGCAAAAGCTTACGACAAATTATTAGCTAACTGCAAATACGGTGCCATTGCAAATTCTAACGAAAAACGAATTAAAGAATTTGCGAAAAAAGAATTTTCAAAAGTTTTAGATACTTGCAAAAACACTGAAGCATTAAACAAAAACTTAGACAATAGAATTTTCAAACTAAAAGCTTGGAAGTCTTTGGGTTCATTTACTGCATTGTTATTAACAGTAAAACCAATTGATGCTTTTGTTGATAAAGTTATTATTAAACAAGTGGTTGAACCTCAAATGAACCGTTTTAATCACAACCACAAAAACATTGATGAATTTGGCAAGAACTAATTGAAAATCTTAATATATTTGATTTGACCTGTCATTTTGTGCTAGTATCTTTGATGAGGGTAGAAAAATGATAACTAAAAAATCAAGAGACGAAATTAAGAGAATGAGACACGCCGGTCATATTGTTGCGCTTGTTCACCAAAAGATGAAAGAAGTTGTACAACCGGGAATCTCAACAAAAGAATTAGATGATATTGCAATGCATATTATTAAGGAAAACCGTGCAATTCCGACATTTTTAGGATATTGCGGATTTCCTGCTTGTATTTGTACTTCTGTTAATGAACAAGTCGTACACGGTATTCCTTCAAAAGATGTTATATTAAAAGAAGGTGATATTATTGCAATTGATGTTGGTGCTACTTATGGCGGTATGGTTGGTGATAGCGCTTGGTCATATCGTGTAGGTAAAGTTTCACCTGAAGTTGATGAATTAATGAAAGTTACGGAAGAATCTTTGTACGCAGGTGTTGAACAAATGCGTCCGGGAAATGTTCTTGATGATATTTCAAAAGCAGTTGAAGCTGTTGCAAATCGCGGCGGATACGGTATTGTTCGTCAATACGGCGGTCACGGTGTAGGTCATGAAATGCATGAAGACCCATTCTTGTTCAACTACAGCGTTGGCGATAATACTTTGATTAAACCAAATACGGCAATTGCGATTGAACCAATGTTGAATTTGGGTGGCGATGATGTTGTTGTTTCAGAAACTGACGGTTGGACAGTTAGCACAAAAGACGGAAAACCTTCTGCGCACTTTGAACACACCGTTATTGCAACAGAAGATGGTCCATTAATTACAACTCAATTAATGAATTAGGAGACTTAAATGAATTATTACGTTGGTTTGTCTTTGGCAGCAGGTTCTTCAATGGATTCAGGAGTTGCTGTCATTGATGAAGATAACAAAATTATTCTGATAGATAAGCTTTACAAAATGAATGATGTAATTTTCTTTTTTGAAAATTTCTCATCTTTGAAAAATTCTAAAATTTGCGTATCAGTACCTTCCGATAGAACTATGTTGGAAGGTAAATGGCGCATTTTGTCAAAACCTTATCAACTTGTTGCAACAAATAAAAATATTCCAAACCGAGACAACTGGACTCAAAGACATTCAAATCGCGGTTCTGAATATTTTAGAGAACTGTCTGAGCGTGGAATTACTGTTTCGCGTTTTGATATCTATATGACAAGACAAAGTTTGCACTTAAATTCTTGTTATAAAGACCGTTCCCCTGCCGATTGCAAATTTTTGCAACAGGCTTTGAGGTACGAATGGGGATTTGACGAACTACCGTCAAACATGATGCCAATGTCTCATTTGGAGGCAATTTTAGGTGCGATTTTAGCAAAAGAATATTGCAAAAATCCAGAAAAAATTCGCACAATTTATAATTTTAGAGGGCTTGATGTTATTGATATTAAGGAAAATCTTAATATCTCAACTGATGTTTATCGCTTTGAAGAAAGTTTAATAAATAAGCCTGACCTGGTATAGTAAAGTAAAAATATTGGTGATACATTGAAAAAAATAATAGAAATACTCAGTAATCCGTTATTATATTATGTAGATAAATCAGGCAATTCTGTATTTAGAAATTATTGTTTGTTCTCAAACACTGGAAACTTATATAAAACAGCCATTCCAAAAGCAAATGTCGGAAATGCTTTAGAATACAGGTTCAAATTAGATAAATATTTGAAACTGACTTATTTTTTCACCCCTGTGATTTTGTATTTCATTTTTATTCATGTAAAATTTTCAATATTTTCACTTTTGTTTTTTGAATTTTTGCTACTGTTAATTATAAATGGAGTTAGAATTTTTTGCTCATCATTGTTTAGCGAATTTTTGGTAAGACAGTTTGGGCGATATGAATTGACTGAATTTACACCACCTGTTCCAAAGGCTAAAATTGATGGTTATGTTGCATTATTCAGGTCAAAAGTCATCGCTTGGTGTATTTTGATTGGGTTATTTTTCTTGCCGGCTTTGGCTTTGCAAGGGGTAATCAATTACAATCTTTTAAAAAGACACGATAAAGCAAAACAGGCAATTAAACTTTCAAATATTTATTTTTCAATTTATCCAAAATGCATAAAAGTATACGATATGCGCGCATTTGGCAAATTTATGTCTCACGATTATGAAGGGGCGCTAGAAGATTATAAAGCAATTATGGAAATGTCAGGCAAAAGATTTACTCAAAAAGATTTGATGCATTTTGCAAACTTATTGCTTTTACAGAAAAAAGTGACAACTCCACAAGATGCGGTTGATATTTTTAACGAATATATAACCAAAAAAGACCTTTCGGTGCTTGAATCCTCTCAAATGTTATGGATAAAATCGATTTTCAAAATTGAAAATAATATCGCAGAAGATGTTATGCAAGACTATGATGATTTACTGGAATCTCTGGATGCAAAAGATTCAAAAAATCAATTCTATATCTCAAGCGACAAGGCTTATATGCTTTACTTGCTTAAAGATTATGCTGCAGCTGTGAATGAATACAATATTTTGATTGCTTATGCGCAAGGAAATAAAGACTTATATACAACAGAGTTAAAATCACTATATGCAGAACGCGGATGGGCAAAAAAGCGTATGGGCGAAGAGCTTGGCGCACAAGATGATTTTGCAAATTCAGGAATTGAAGTGACTGACCTTCCGAACTACGAACCGACATATTCTGCTCAAGAATTTGTCGTGGATAAGTTTTAAAATTTAACAGTCATTACGAGGAGCAATGTTTTACAAATAGAGTAATAGTCATAACAACGCGACGTCGTAATCCTCTGCAAATAGGTCAGAATGTCTACCCCTAGTGGGGGAACCGAAATCTTTGATTTTGAGGTGGGGGATATGACCAAGGTGTTGTGGATTCCCACGTCACTTCGTACTAACCAATGGTATAATTCAACTACGCCTCGCATTAAACGTGTCTCCGAGCCTGCCAATAAATCCTGCGGATAACCAATCGAATTGACAGGCTACTCCGCACTCTGCTCGGCTTGTTTTTCCTCGTAATGACATGAGTTTATAAAGTATGTCGGCATTGCTATGCCGACAACTTTTAACTGTCATTCCGAATTGACTAGAATATGAGTTGAGCTAAGGCGAAACGTAATATTCTGTTCCTACTCGGTAGTTCGAAATGACAGTTAAATAGCATAAAACAGCCAACCCTCTTGGCATCTTGCCATCCGGCTTACTTACTCAGCATCGTCATCAGAGTCTTCGTCTTTTTTAATAGCCTCTAAAACAAGTTGAGCCATTTCTTTTGCGATGACTTTTTGAGTATCTTCAGGACAGCTTTGCAACATATTCATTGCAGTTCTCAAAGTTGTATCAATATCATACCAACGTCCGCGACGATTGTCGTCCAAACCTGAACCTACTGCGCTGATAATATCATCAACAGCTTCAAATTTTTCATCTTCGATATTATGTTCAATAATGATTTTAATCAAATTCAACGCGATTCTGATTTGTGTTTGGTCGTCAGTCTCTTCCAAAGTTTTTACTGCTTCAGATAACACAGGGTCTTTGTCATACCAACGTCTGTAGTGGTTTGAATACTCTTCTTTCATACTTTTGTCTCCTTTATTTCCTTTTACGAATTATTATCCTTGTTTAAATGTTACGCCCTTTGTACCTTTTGGATACTGCCAATCTATTGCTTTTTTCTCACACGCAATTCGGCACGCACCGCACTCAAGGCAGTTTTCATAATTTACAATTAATTCTTGTTTTTCTTCGCTCCACTCATAAACCTCTGCAGGGCAAATATGTGTGCAGCATCGATTTTCGCAAAGTCTGCATTTCTCATTATCAGGTTTGAGGTGAGACTCGGTATCAGGTGAGTATTTTAATGTGTATAATTTTTTATCTATATTCATAACAAAATACTCCATAACAATCTGACAAGCGCAATTGCATCCTTAAACAGTTCAACAAGTTTTCTGTCTGTGAAAATACTTTTGATAAACTTGTGATAATGTTCTTTTTTCGGCGTACCATCAGCAGATGTAAACATTTCAAAAAATGCATTAATCTTTTTAAAATAGTATGAAAAGAATGCTTTTTGTCTTGAATGAGCAACTTCCATCAAATCTTTATATGTTTTTAAATCTTTTAATACGAAAGAATTTTTCAAAACTTGTTCGTATTCTTTCAAAATTTTTCTTGAAAAATCTCCGCTATCTATTGCTTTGATTATGGTCTCTGCGGCAAGTTTTCCACTAATCATGGCAAGATTTGTACCTTCCCAATGGAGATTATTTACCAACATGCCTGCATCCCCAACAACCAAAACTCCGTTATCACAAAGTTTTGGAACTTTTTTATAACCACCTTCCGGTATCAAGTGAGCAGAATATTCTTTTAATGTTCCGCCTTCAATTAGCGGCGCAACAGAAGGATGTTTTTTCAATTCTTCAAGAATTTCAAACGGTCTGTAGTTAGAGTCAATTAAATCATTTAGTGTAATCCCAAGTCCGATTGTTACAGAATCAGTATTGGTATACATAAACCCCAGCCCCAACATACCAAGCATTGGTCCACCGAAAATTTCAACAATTGAACCTTCATCATCTTTTATGCGGAATCTTTGATTGATAGTTTCTTTGTCTAACTGAATAACCTCTTTTACACTTAGCGCAACATCTTTTGGCTCAATTTCTTTTCTCAAACCGATTTGTTTTGCAAGGAGTGAATTAACACCATCTGCCAAAACAACAACATCAGCGTAAAAATCTTCCAGTTCAGTTTTTACACCGATAACTTTTCCGTCTTCTTTTATGAGTTCGCGCACAACAGTTTCTTCAACGATATACGCACCAGCTTTTCGAGCCTCTTCTGCCGCCCAACGGTCAAATTTACCTCTAATTACGGTGTAACTTGAGTTATCATTTTTTCGGTAAGTTATTGTTGTGGAGTCATTTTCGCCAAGAATTGCAAAATTATGCTCAATATTTCGTCTTTCAATAGGAGCATCTGTTTCAAAGTTTGGAAAAATTTCTTTGGTTGCTTTTGTATAAATCGCACCCCCAAATACATTTTTACTGCCTGCAAACATTCCGCGCTCAATTACGACCACTTCTTTTCCTGCTCGCGCAAGCGTAATTGCGCAGGAAATTCCTGCAGGCCCTGCTCCAACGACTATAACATCAGTTTTGTTATCTTTTTTTAGCATAAAATTCTCTCTTGCTTGCAATTATACACTAAAATTCCATCCTTGTGAATAGTTTGGCGGAATTAAACCCTTTTGGCAGATATTTTCATGTTTCAAGTTTGTAAATTTAAGTTAAATTTTAGCAAAAATTCCTTGCGTTTTGTTTTAGTATGAATGAAAATACATAAAAACGGATGTGTGAAATGTTAGTAAATAGTGCAACAAATTTTCGAATAGGTAAGCAGCGATACAAAGAGGAGTACCAGTCTCCAAAGAATCAGGCACCACTATCCTCTTCTTTAATTACTTCCTATTCACAAAATACTTATCGAGATATTAAGAGACCTTTAAAAACGAATCATTCAGATTTAGCTTTTGAAGGTCTTTCTCTTTATAATAAATTAGAGAAAGTCTACAGCAAAAGCGAATTTGAAAAATGGGCTGACACCTATGTCGGCAAAATGGGAAGAGAATTGCTTGAAGATATTACGGAAAAACACAAGGCAGAGACTTCAAAATTAATTTCCGTTGAAGGCGATAAAATCATCCTTGCAAAAAAATCAATTCCGCATTTGGCTTGGGATGGAATAATTTATCCGTTCAAAATTCTCCCTGGAGATATGCTAAACGGCATGGTTGAATTGTTAGGCAAAATCCCTGGGCTAAAAGATTGGTCAGCTAGAGTTTTAGAAAAACCTTTATTTAAAAATATAAGACAACGTTCAAAATTGGATGCAAAAATCAACTCTCTACGCGGTCTTATAACATACAGAGATACAAAAATCACATCAGAACTTGAAAAATACGCAAAAGCAAACGGAACGACAGTTGATAAAATTCCTGCTGATGTAAAAGCAAGTTTGATTAAAAATGTCGATGATAAAATGGGTTCAAGCGTATTCCAAAGTGAATTAAAAATGTTTGACCCAAAATCAGGGAACTATGATACAAAGCACGAAAGAGCTTTGAACAGATTAGTGTCAGGTCTTCCGCCTGCAATCTTTTTGGCAAATGATGCTTATAACTTGTCAAGAATGATGGATGATGACCCAAAAGCCGCAAGCCACGAAAGTAAAGTCAGATTTAAACAAGAAACAAGCAGAATTTTGACAAGCGGTTATTTGACCCTTATTACCATGGGTGCTTTCCAAAAATTCATCAACAAATCAAAAGCTGGTATCGTCCTAATTACAGGTTTGACAGTGCTTGTTACGGAAATGTTTTCACGTTTGTCTAACGGAAAACATATTGTCAGATTGACACCTGAAGAGGCTAGAGCAGAAAACGAAAAATTACACAACCCTGAAGCAAAAATCAAACCTTTGACATTTAAAGCAGAAGATAAAAAAGCCGATGAGGTTAAAACACCTAATCAAGCACAACAAAAACAAAAAGAACAAAAGCCATTGCTATCTTTTGATACAGTGATGAAAGCATCTGCAGCCGTTCTTGCTGCAGGGTATAGTATCAAAGGTATTAAAAATCTTCCTGCGGTTAAAAAAGCTGCTTTGAAATATTTTGAAAACTTGAAAACTAATAACTCAAAATTGTATAACGAATTAGGCATTGACAAAATGTTTGAAAATATGGGTTCAGACCTCAAAAAAATGGACCCTAAAAAATACGAAAACTACACCGCAGAACAACTAAATCTTGAAAATGCGGTTAATGCGTTTGAAAGCAAAGTTTTATACAGACCATTTACAGATTTATATAAAAAATTAACCACTCAGAAATATATCGTTGACGACAACAAATTAGCACTGACTGTGCAACAACTTAAAGATAACGGTTTTGAAAAACTTGCCGATAAATATCAAAAAATTGCTGAAACAGGATTAAAAACAGTTGACGGAAATAAAATTATCGACTTAGGCGAAAAAGATAAAACTTTCAAAGTTAATCTTAAATTCTTGAAAAAAGAGTATGAAATTAACGTAAAACCGTTTGTTAATTTTGTAATTGCACCATTCAAATTTTTATGGAATACTGTCACCCTTCCTTATTGGATGATTGATGAAAAATTGATGGGTGTCTTTAGAAAAGCTAAGCCAAAATCCGGCATGACTGATATGAAAGCTTTGGCAAACAGTTTTGACAAAATCAGCAAAAAAGCTGAGGCACTAAGAGATAAAACGATAACAGAAGAACAATTCAAAGATTATATCCAAGTTAATTTACTGAAAGCATTTAACGAAGATTCTATGTCCAGTGTATCAAACGCTGAGTTATCAAATCTTGCAAAAACCGCTGCATCAATTGCCACAATTTGGTTCTTGATGACAGATAACTACAATATGGTAATGTTGAAATCAAACGGTAATGACAAACAAGGTGCGGAGACAAAATTCAAAGAAAGATTTGTCCAAGAAGGTTCAAGATTGTTCTATCAAACCTTGTTAATTGACTTGTTCAATTCAACATTTGTAAAACAATACCACTCATCACTAATGGGTATGAGTATGGTTACTCTTGCTGATACTACATTAGGCGAAATGCTTACAAGGTCATCTGTCGGAACCCCAATCAAACCGCACACAAGAGATGAATTGATTGACATTGAAACAAAACAAAATAACTCAACAGGGTTTAAGAAAAAATATTATAACTTTATGCAACGATTGACAGGAAAACGTTCAATCAAGTCTTACGAAGTTGCTCCACGCAATGGTGCAGGTACTGCTAAGACTCCTGATATTCCATCAATTGCAAGCAGTAAACAATTTGTATTTTCTCAAGGGCAAAAAGATAGCACCCTTGAAAAAATGATTCGGAGTTAATCTAGGGGTAAATATGTTGTTCGGTTAATGAAGATTATTAGGTTAGAGAGTATAAAATCTAACCTTTTTAATTTTGTCATTCTGAAAGGATTAAAAATCAAGTTGCGCAGCAACGTAGATTTTATCCTATTCAGAATCTATCAATGTTGTCACCCTGAACTTGTTTCAGGGTCTCTAATATAACAAATTTTGCATTTGACTAATATGTTCAATTTGAGATGCTGAAACAAGTTCAGCATGACAAAAATCAAATGGATAGACCCTGAATCAAGTTCAGGGTGACAATGATTTTTTGATTGGTTAAAGATGTTGAAATGAGATATGACACAAAGTAGTGTGGGCTCACCAGCCCACCTTAAACAAAAATATATGTCGGCTGGTAAAGCCGACATACAACCTAAATAAAGAGTAATCCCCTGCAAGTCTTGTTGTGGATTACCACGTCACTCCGTACTAACCAATGATATATTTGGAAGTAAACTTTCCTCGTAATGACATGAGTTTGTAATACCTAGGTCGAAATTTTCCGAAATGTTAATTTTTTGTTTATTTTTTTAAGATTTTCCAAAATGGATGTTATAACAATAATATAGAAATAAGAGTATATTAATTAGAAAAGGAGATAAAGATTATGGCAAAAACAATTGGTATCGACCTTGGTACAACAAACTCAGTAGTTGCAGTTATGGAAGGTGGTAAACCAACCGTTATAGCTAACGCAGAAGGTTCTCGTACAACCCCTTCTATCGTAGCATTTTCAAAATCAGGTGAAAGATTAGTTGGTCAGTTGGCAAAACGTCAAGCTATCGTAAACCCTGACAGAACAATTGCATCTATCAAAAGACACATGGGCGATAATTATAAAGTAAATATTGATGGTAAAGATTATACCCCTCAAGAAATTTCTTCAATGATTTTGAGAAAATTGGCAGATGATGCATCTAAATACTTGGGTGAAAAAGTTACATCTGCAGTTATCACAGTTCCTGCATATTTTAACGATGCTCAAAGACAAGCAACAAAAGACGCAGGTAAAATCGCAGGTTTGGATGTTTTGCGTATCGTAAACGAACCAACAGCAGCAGCTTTGGCTTACGGTCTTGAAAAAGAAAAATCTGAAAAAGTTTTGGTATTCGACTTAGGTGGTGGTACATTCGATGTTTCAGTTCTTGAAATCGGTGATGGTGTACACGAAGTATTGTCTACATCAGGTGATACTCACTTAGGTGGTGATGATTTCGACCAAAAAGTTATGGATTGGATTTGTGAAGAATTTAAGAAACAAGAAGGCATCGACCTTAAAGGTGATAAACAAGCTATGCAACGTGTTAAAGAAGCTGCAGAAAAAGCTAAATGTGAATTGTCTTCAGTATTTGAAACAAATATCAACTTGCCATTCATCACAGCTGATGCTAACGGTCCAAAACACTTAGACTTGAACTTGACAAGAGCAAAATTTGAAGAATTATCTTTTGATTTGTTAGAAAGATGTAAAAAACCGGTTGAACAAGCTATTCAAGATGCAGGTATTTCAAAATCAGAAATCAATGAAGTTGTATTAGTTGGTGGTTCTTCTCGTATCCCTGCTGTACAAAAATTGGTTAAAGATTATACAGGTAAAGAACCTAACCAATCAGTAAACCCTGATGAAGTTGTTGCAGTTGGTGCTGCAATCCAAGCAGGTGTATTGGCAGGTGAAGTTAAAGATATCGTTCTTTTGGATGTAACTCCATTGACATTGGGTATTGAAACATTGGGTGGTGTAATGACTCCATTAGTTCCAAGAAACACTACAATTCCTGTTTCTAAATCTCAAGTATTTTCAACTGCTGAAAACAACCAAACAGCTGTAGATATTCAAGTTCTACAAGGTGAAAGACCAATGGCTAGAGATAACAAATCTTTAGGTATGTTCAGACTTGAAGGTATCGCTCCTGCAATGCGTGGTATTCCTCAAATCGAAGTTACATTTGATATTGATGCCAACGGTATCGTAAATGTTTCAGCTAAAGATAAAGCTACAGGCAAGGAACAAAAGATTACAATTACTAACTCTTCTAACTTGTCTGAACAAGATATCGACAAAATGGTTAAAGAAGCTGAAGCAAATGCTGCAGAAGACAAAAAGAGAAAAGAAGAAGCTGAAATTAAAAACAATGCTTCCAGCTTGATTGCATCAGCAGACAGAGTTATGAAAGATTTTGAAGGCAAAATCGATGCCAACGATAAATCTAAATTGGAAGAACAAAAAGCTACATTACAAAAAGCAATTGATGAAAACAAACCGGTTGACGAATTGAAAAAATTGTCAGAAGAATTGCAACAAACAATGTTTGGTATTTCTCAAAAAGCTTATGAAGCAGTTCAAAAAGACGGTGCAGCTGCTCAAAGTGCAAACTCTGAAAGTGCATCTTCAAATGATTCTTCTTCAAATAACAACGATGATGATGTTATTGATGCAGAATATACAAAAGAATAATCTTTTTCACATATATTCTTATGAAGGATGGAACATACGTTCCATCCTTTTTTTGTTGGGGGTCATTCTGAATTTATTTCAGAATCCTTTCAATAATCAATATTTATCAATAATAATATTTGCTGAATTATTAATTATGGAAAAGATTCTGAATCAAGTTCAGAATGACATAGACTTTTCTGTTTTATTTGATATTCCCCTTCGCTTCCATCTCCTACAAACATAGGATATTTTCGTAATCTATTTCGGTTATCATATTGATATGGCAAGTTATGACCAAAACGAAGAAGATAAGGAATTGAAGTCTGTTGGGCTGGAATTGATGTTTTTAACACCGGAGAAATGCTCATCAGCCGAGGGTATCACTGCGGTTGAACTTGCTAAGCTTGTCGGTTTACCTTCTGATATTGTGAAAAAAAAGTTGAATATCTTAAAAGAACACGATATTGTGACCGTCAAAGGCATAAATCCAAAATATTGGAAGTTTAACGAATACAATTTTCAACGTATGGATGAAGACGATGAAATTTTCCGTTTGCTATGCAGTTTTGACGATGTGGATTTTGACAAGTATTTTTCCTACTAGATACAAGAAATGTAGTATGTAAACTCAGTTTTGGTTATGTTATTATAAACAAAAGACAGACAACAAAAGGAGCAATTAATGACATCAAGTACGAACCAATTTATAAAACCCCTATCAACAAAAATCAATGATGCCGGAAATATCGAAATCGGCGGTTGTGATTTGGTTAGACTTGCCGAAAAATACGAAACTCCTTTATATGTCATTGATGAAGAGACTTTGCGCTCTATTTGCAAGGATTATAAACAAGCTTTTTCAAAATACCCGAAAACTCGTATGATGTACGCATCAAAGGCTCTTTGTACAAGTGCAATTTCAAAAATTTTGGACGAAGAAGGCTTTGGCTTTGATGTTGTTTCAGGCGGGGAAATTTACACCGTTTATAAATCAGGCATTGATATGTCTCACGTCCTATTTAACGGTAGCAACAAATCTTTTGATGAATTGTCTTTGGCACTAGATGTTGGTGTTGGCAGAATTTCTGTAGATAATTTCTTTGAACTTGCTTTATTGGATGAAATCGCCCAATCAAAAGGCAAAATTGCAGATATTTTGTTGAGAATAACCCCAGGGATTGAATGTCACACTCACGAATATATTCAAACAGGTCACTTGGATTCAAAATTCGGTTTTGACTTGACCCAAATTGATGATGCGGTTGAACTTATTCAAAACGAATACAAAAATATCCGACTTCACGGATTGCACGCACATATTGGGTCACAAATTTTTGAAACAAGTATTTATCCTGATGAAATTGAAATTTTGGCAAGAGAAATCGCAAGATTAGATGAAAAATTAGGGTTGAAATTGGATGAAATCAATATCGGTGGCGGACTTGGCGTAAAATATACACAAAAAGATGTTCCACCATCAACTTACGAAATCGGCGAATTGATTGTGAATAAATTAAATGAAGTGATTTCTAAATACAATATTGATGCTCCGACAATCTTTTTGGAACCGGGGAGAAGTATTATTTCAACTTCCGGCGTAACCTTGTATACTCTAGGAAGTTCAAAACAAGTTCCACACGGTACAAAATATGTCGCAATTGATGGCGGTATGGCAGACAACCCACGTCCATCAATGTATCAGGCTGAATATTTGGCTGAAATTGCAAATAAAAAAGAAGACGCAAAATTAGAAAAAGTAACTGTTGCCGGCAGATTCTGTGAATCAGGTGATATTTTGATTAAAAATATTGAACTACCTGAACCAAGTGAAGGTGATATTTTGTGCGTATATAATACAGGTGCATACAACTACTCAATGGCATCAAATTATAACCGAGTACAAAAACCGGCGATGGTACTTGTAAATAATTCTCAATCTGATATTATTATCAATAGAGAGACATTAGACGATTTGATAGCACACGATGTAATTCCTGACAGGTTAAAGAAATGATAGATGATTTATTAATGTTGTTTCAAAATTTCATAGGCAGTTGGCATATTTATATCAAAGATACCTTTGGTTGGAAAAACATCTTTGAAATATTTATCATTGCGGCAATATTAATAGTTTTTTATCAAAAATTTATCAAAAACACTAACTCTGAAAAGTTTGTCAAAGGTGCTGTTGCACTTGTATTCTTATGGATTTTGAGTGAAATTTTAGTAGCTTTAGATTTGACAATTTTGGGTGTATTTATCCGTTCAATCGTTACATTGGTTGCCCTCAGCTTGATTGTAATCTTCCAACCTGAATTGAGAAGATTTTTGGGCTACCTTGGTCAAATCGACTTTTTCAAAAGACTATTTGAAAGTGATAAAAATGACGAATCAAACAAGTCAATTGACGTTATAAAAGAAATTATTGAGGCAGTTAAATATTTGTCAAAATCTCACACAGGAGCATTGATTGTTTTCCAAAACGATTTGAGCAATACTTACCACGACGTTGGAACAAGATTAAACGCAGATGTTTCTACAGAATTATTGTTGACAATTTTCCACGTAAATACACCACTTCATGATGGCGCGGTTGTTATTAGCGGTTCAAAAATCATTTCAGCAGGGGTGTTGCTGCCTTTGACTGACGACCCTAAATTGAGTTGGAAATACGGCACACGCCACAGAGCGGCAATCGGTATGACTGAAACAAGCAACGCAGCTTGCCTTGTGGTTTCTGAAGAAACAGGCGATGTATCTGTTACACTTGACGGAACTTTGAAAAAATATGATGATATCCCTACTTTGAAGGCAGATTTAGAAAACATTTTAGGATATAAAAAACCTGAACAACAAGAAAAGAAATCTATTTTTAACTTGGAAAATTTAGTTACTTTGAAAAAAGATAGGAAGTAATTTATGCCAACAAACGAACCTTCAAAAAAAGATATTCTCTTAAAGATGTTAAAAAACTTTTTGTTTATAACATTTGGTGCAATTGTCGCAGGCTTTGCACTGGAGGCGTTTTTGGTTCCTAATTCCGTTATTGATGGCGGTGTAATCGGTGTTTCAATGATTATCAGCCATGTTACAAAATGGAACTTAGGTTTGTTGGTTATTATTTTGAACCTTCCATTTATCGCACTTGCGTTTAAAAAGATGGGCAAAATGTTTGTTTTACAAACTGCTTACGCAAACGTTATATTGGCACTTGCCCTGAACTTTTTCCACAGCTACAAGGTAACAAATGATATTTTGCTATCAACAGTTTTTGGCGGTATCGTCTTGGGTGCAGGTGTTGGGTTAATTTTGAAAAACGAAGCATCTCTTGATGGAACAGAAATTCTTTCACTGTTGGTGTCTAAAAAGTTCGGATGTTCTGTCGGTGAATTTATTATGGGCTTGAACCTGTTTATCTATTTGGTTGCAGGCAAAGTTTTCGGTTGGGAAAGCGCAATGTATTCAATTTTGACATACTTTGTAGCATCAAAAGTTATCGACATCGTGATGGAAGGTTTGAACAGTTCAAAATCTGTCAGAATTATCAGTGATGATGCAGGTTCAATCGGAAACGCATTGATTGAAAAACTTGATATCAGCGTAACTTACCTAAAAGGTATTGGCGGATATTCAGGTCAGGACAAGGATTTGATTTATTGCGTTATCACAAGATTAGAGTTGCCGAAAATGCTTGAAATTATCAAAGATATTGACCCTAATGCGTTTGTATCTGTTGTTGATGTCCACGAAACTTATGGCGGCAGATTCCGCAAACATGTTGATAAAATTTAATATATAGACAATTTCAGAAAAATATAATATACTAAAAAGAAGAGAAGAAGGAATAATAAATATGGCAAAACATAGTGATACAGTACCTATAGAGGTTACTATTTTAACCGCAGACCATGATATTAAAGGGGTTGTGCATGTTTCAAAATACACAAACACAAACCGCGAATTGACAGATTTATTGAACGATAAAGAAAGAAGATTCTTGGCAGTTACAAATGCTGAAATTTATCCAAGAGTAGGTAACCAATCACCAAGAAGATATAATTTCTTAGAAATTCACATGGATTATGTTTTGATGGTTCATCCAACATCTCAAGCAGTTTTCAAAGATTCAGGCAAAACACAAGAAGACATTGCAAGATTCAGAGATTTGAGATTGAAGTTAAATCAAACAAAACCATTTTAAGTTTTAAAGTTTAACAAAAAAGACCGACATGAACGTCGGTCTTTTGAATTATAGTATTATCCAGTTTAAATTGTAGGTCGGCTGATATAATTCTCCTACACCTAGAATTAAACATGTCTTTGAACCTACCAATAAATCCTGAAAAGGCTCATCAAATTGGCAGCCCATTCTCAAAATTTAAACAAACAGTGAGTTAGGCTTTGGTTTCAGAGCAGATTTGTTTATAAGCCAAAAAGTTTAATGTTCTATTATTTTAGCTAAATCTTATTTTTTCTCGTTTTGTTCTATTTATAGCTGCCCTATTTTTTTCTTCATTAAATTCTGTAGTAAATTCTTCAAGCATTTCTTTAAATTTATTTATTGGAAATAATTTTGTTTTTTGTAATGTCCATTTATATGAGGCATTTGCTCCTTTTTCCATAGTAACCAAATTTTGTTGTAATAGTTCATTTTTTGTTAATACGTAAAAATATAACTCATTTGGAGCAACTCCCAAGCAGATTACGGCATCATATTTCCTATGTGTACGAAAATGATTAAATTGAAATTTCATATGAACATCTTCCGTTGCTGTCTTTATTTCATAGCGTATCCCATTTATCTGAATATCCCATGAGGTTCTGTTTTTAGATGGAATAACTTCAAATCCAAGTTGTTCTGCATATTCTGTAATAAAATGTTCTCCTACATTTCCAACACTAGTATTAGAAACTGTTTTTATAGCCCCAAACATTCCAGTTGCCCATTTCTCTGCATTAGGGAACTGTTTTATTGAATTTATAAATATTTGTTTATAATCTATCTTGTTGTCTAAGCCCATTTTCTGATAAAACCTTTCTTATATGATACATACTGATATGATGGCAACCATGTACAGCTAAATTACTATAATTATACCAATTTGTTTTACTTAATATGTCTTTTATTTTTTCTTTATCTTTTTTTATTATAAAACCATAACCACATTGATATTTTACTTCATCAAATGTCTTTACAATATTTGGAGGAGTATTAAAAAAAGTTCTTTGTAAAAAAAAGTCTGCAATCTCTTTTTTATTTTGTCCACATAATCTTTCTTTCCTATTATCTGTTGTAAAAATTTCCATATAATCTAAAAATTTATCTTCAACAAATGGTTCATTATTACCTTTTTCCCAAATTTGAAAAAGAGCATTTACTTTATAATCTTTCCCATCTGGACTATAAAAACTATTTTTTGGTAATAACTCTGAAGTAACTAATTTTAAACCAGAGATTCTATTTTTAGGACTCCCTTTTCCTTCACTTTGAAATGACATTGGTAATATAAAAAAAACATAATCTGCGAATTTTGCAGCTTTTTTCATAAATTCTAATGCTAACCACGCTCTATAACCAAATGGAGGGTTTCCTATGACTACAATTTTTTTGTTTGATTGTGGAACTGTCCAAGTTAAGAAATCCGCTTGTATTATTTCTTTGCTTATTGGACATATATCAATACCAATTCTACTTTTTTTAGGGAGCAAATCATAAAAACTACCAGAACCTGCTGAGGGTTCAATAAAAATACAATCGTCTATATTTACCTTTTTTGATTTAAGAAAATTTATTGCTTTATAATAGCATAATTTGGCTATATCTTGTTTAGTAAAAAATTGGTCTAAACCAACATTTTCTATGTTTATCCAAGAAGGAATAGAAGAACAATTTTTCCAAAAGAGATTACGTTGATTTAGAGCTTTTTTTATATTTTCAATTTGTAACAAAATATTATTCCTCATCCCTAATTTGTTTTATTATATTCTAAATGGTAACCATATACAAACTATTAAGAAAACTATATCAATTAGTTATCATCTTCTTTTATTATTCACAGTCATTCATACAAAAAAACCACCTGATTGATTCAGCATGGTCGTTTCGTTTCTATTAAATGGTGGAGGATAGGAGATTCGAACTCCTGACCCCCTGCGTGCAAAGCAGGTGCTCTACCAGCTGAGCTAATCCCCCATTGGCTACTGCCTTTGGTGTTTTGCTTTCGCTCCACAAGTTTTATTATACATGCTAAATTTTTTTTGTAAAGGGGTTAATCAAAAAATATTTTTTATTTTATTTTTTCTGTGTCAACGCAGACAAAATATCAAAAATATCGTCAATTCTATTCGGATGTTTTTGCAGCATATCTACGATTGAGCAAATTTTATCGTTCTGCGATACAAAAAGTTCGTAAGGTGCAATATCAAAAAAGTTGATTAAATTCACAAGAGTTTTTGCCTGTGGAAAACTTTTGCCGTTTTCTATACGGTTCAAATTGTGGGTCTCAAGTCCAATCACCTCGGCTAATGCGCTCTGTGTAAGATTCCTTTTCTTGCGCAAATCCTTTAAATTGTCACCTAGGCATCTTCTAAATTCTTCAACATCCATAGTCTAATTTTAGTTAATTTTCAGGTAAATATAAATACCGTTTTAAAATACTTAATTTTAAATAATATTGATTAATATACCGTAGTATGGTATATTAAAAATAATTTATGACACAAAATACCAAAGGAGTTATTTATGAAAAAGGAAAAATTATTTGGATTTAACCTTGCGGAAGGTGCTACGCACGTAGATACGCCACCAACAAAAGCTAAAGTTGGTTTTACTTTAGCTGAGGTATTAATCACACTTGGTATAATTGGTGTTGTTGCTGCAATGACGATTCCGACATTGATGACTCATTACAAAAAAAGTCAGAACAGTTACCGTGTTAAAGGAAACATATAGTATTCTCCAACAAGCTATAAGACTATCGCAAGAGGATAATGGGGATTCTGATGGGTGGGATACATCTTTAGACGGTTCACAATTTTTCCATAAATATTTTGCGAATTATCTAAAATGGCAGAAAGAATATACTACCGCCGAAATAAATTCAATTGCTCTGCATTATTACTTGAACGGAAACTTATATCAGGGCTTTTTTATAATCCAACTAGAGGTGCAGCGCATTTTACGCTTTTAAACGGTTCTATGGTTGCAATTAGAAAATCAAATGAAGTATTACTTATCATTGTTGATGTTAATAGTATATCCAAACCTAATATGTTAGGGCTGGACTCTTTTATGTTTGCATATACTCCTCGATATGGATTAGAGCCTTGGGGCGGCAGAGGTTCTGAACTTAGTGAGGGGGGAGAATCTTTTGGTGCTTATAATCGAAAAAAATAATGGGTTCCTCACATCTTGCATGTAGTAAACTATCCCAAGGTAAATGGTGTTCTGCACTTATTATTCAAGATGGTTGGAAGATTTCGGATGATTATCCTTGGAAGTAGAATTTATTCTAGTTAATTCAGAATGACATAGACCTTTTTGTTTTAGCAATGCCGACCAATGTTGTTCACCCCTTTGTCAATCTTCTTAATAATTAAACACTATCTGCGTGTTTGTAATATAATAAACTGGTATAGATTAGGGAAGCAGAGGATATTTATATGACTTTAAGATATGATTGCGGAGAAGTTATTACTGCGATGGTCACCCCTATGGAAAAAACGGGATTTATTGACTATGACAAAGTTGAAACTTTGACAAAACACTTGATTAACTCAGGAAGTGATGCGCTACTTGTGGCAGGTACTTCCGGAGAATCTCCAACACTAACTAACGAAGAAGAAATCGAATTGGTTAATACTGTAAAAAGAGCCGCTGCGAACAAGGCTAAAATCATCCTTGGCGCAGGTTCAAATTCTACAGAAACCGCTATTGAATATACAAAACTGGCACAAAAAGAAGAAGTTGATGCGATTTTATCAGTTGTACCTTATTACAACAAACCAAATCAAAAAGGTATGATTGCTCACTTTTCAGCTATTGCAGAATCAACAAATTTGCCAATAATTTTATACAACATTCCATCAAGAACAGGTGTTGCAATGTTGCCTGAAACTGTTGCATATTTGGCTGAAAACTTCAAAAACATCGTTGGTATCAAACAAAGCTGTCCTGATATGGACAAAATCACCGAAATGAAAATGCTTTGTCCTGAAGATTTTGCAATCTATTCAGGTGATGACAGTTTGACTTTACCAATGTTATCACTTGGTGCACATGGGGTAATTTCAGTTGCGTCACATTTATTTGGTTCTGAAATCAAATCAATGATTCGCAACTTCAAATCAGGGGAATACATTGCAGCAAGAAACATGCATCGCAAATTATATCCTGTATTCAAAGAATTATTTATGGCACCAAATCCGATTCCTGCAAAAGCAGCTTTGGCATACAAAGGTTTAATCGGTGAATACGTAAGAAAACCATTGATTACATTGAGTGATGAAGAAAAAAGCGAATTGTTTGATGTAATCGACAATGTGAAAAAAGAATTAAGCGAAGAGGGCTAGTTCTTTTTTGCATAATTTAAAGTATTATAAATTGAAAGATATTATTAATAGTCACAGTATATAATGAGGGTAAAAAATTGAAAAACAAAATTATTATGTTTTGGGTGATTGTAGCAATAATCATTGCCAGCATTGTTACAATTTACAAAAAACCTACCAAACTGGGACTTGACCTTGTAGGTGGTTCAAGAATTATGCTTGAGGCAAAAACTACAGACTCAGTCTCAAAGATTACTCCGGAAGTTATGAGCCGTTTGCAATATGCAATCGAAAGCCGTGTAAACAAACTTGGGGTATCTGAAACAAGTGTTGCTCAAATCGGCGACAAAAGATTGTTGGTTGAAATTCCTCAAATCACAGATTTGAAAGAGGCAGAGGCTTTCTTAGGAAAAACTGCTCAATTGGAATTTAAACAACCTGTGTTTGATGCAAATAAACAACCAAAAAGAGATGCGCAAGGTCAATACTTGTGGGAGTCAACAGGTTTGTCAGGTGAAGATTTGAAATCTGCATCAATCGGTTCAGACCAAACAGGTCAATGGACTGTATCATTGGAATTTAACGGCAAAGGTGCTACAAAGTTTGCTGAATTGACTCAAAAACTTGTAGGTCAACAAATGGCAATCTTCTTTGATGGAGAAGAAATTTCCGCTCCGGTAATCAGAGAGGCAATCTTTGGCGGTAGAGCTGAAATTTCAGGCGGTTCAAGCGGATTCAAATATGAAGAAGCAGAAAGAATGGTTAATTTGTTGAACGCCGGTGCATTGCCTGTTCCATCAGATATTATTCAAGAAAATACAGTTGGTCCTACTTTGGGTGCTGACAGTATCGAAAAATCAAAATTTGCAGGTATCTTGGGTATCGGTCTTGTTATGATATTCATGGTTCTATACTACAGATTACCTGGGGTTATTGCTGACGTTGCGTTGGTAATTTATGCATTAATCTTATTTGCATTGTTCAAGATTATTCCTGTAACATTGACTCTTGCTGGTATTGCAGGTTTCATCCTATCTGTAGGTATGGCGGTTGATGCTAACATCTTGATTTTTGAAAGAACAAAAGAAGAATTGAAAGCAGGCAGAAACTTGTTCACAGCAATCAATTCAGGTTTTGACAGAGCATTCACAAGTATCTTCGATTCAAATATGACAACAGTTTTGGCTTGTGTAATTTTGTATTTCTTAGGTACAAGTGTTGTTAAAGGTTTCGCTTTGACATTGGCATTAGGTGTAATTGTTTCAATGTTTACAGCGATTACAGTTACTAAAAACTTCATGCACTTAATCTTCGGAACAGGAGAATTGAAATATCCTGCATTGTTCGGCTTGTCTAAAGATGAAATCGGACAAGGTTATGAAGTAAAAGAAACTAAACGTGAAAAAGCTCGTTTTGGTATTTTAGACTAGGAAAGTTGAGGTAAAATAAAATGTTTCATTTCAATAAAACAGTGCATGTCGTAAAATACAGAATCCTTTGGATGATTTTGTCAGCATGCTTGCTATTGCCGGGGATTTGCGCAATGGTATATTCAATGATTACATATCCGACTCACTCTCCTGTGAAAGTTGGTATCGACTACACAGGCGGAACAATCCTACAATACGGTGTTGCGGATACTGTTAATAACGAGGCTGTTGCTAAAACAAGAGAAGATTTGGACAAAATCGGTGTTCAAAACCCATACATCCAAATTTTGAACGTAAACCCAACAGCAGAAAACAAAAATATTAAGTCAATTATTTCAATCAGAACAAAATTCATTGATGAAGGTTCTGATACTGCAGACCAAATTACAAACGTTGTACAAAGCGAATATAAAAATGCTGAATTGATTCAAGTAAGTTCAGTTGGTGCAACTCTTGGTAAAGAATTGTTCAAGATGTCATTGCTAGCTTTGGCATTAGCAATTTTGGGTATGACAATATATATTTCATTGAGATTTAAGTTTGATTATGCACTGGCAGCAATCTTGGGTTTGGTGCACGACGTAATCTTTGTAGTCGGTGTATTTTCACTACTTGGAATCTTCTGTGATGTCCAAATTGATGGTTTGTTCTTGACTGCGATATTAACAATCATCGGTTATTCTATTAACGATACGGTTGTAACATTCGATAGAATCAGAGAAAACTTGAGATACTACGGTAAGAAAATGTCATTTGGCGAAATCGTAGACGCATCTGTAAACCAAACATTAGCAAGAAGTATCAACACAGCATTGACTGTATTTATTACATTGGCTGCTTTGTATTTCTTCGGTGGCGTAACAACAAAAGATTTCGTTTTGGCAATGATGCTTGGTGTTGTTGTCGGTGTATATTCAAGTGTATTCTTCTGCAGTATGCTTGTTGATTTCTGGGAAGAAAGAAAGAACAAAAAAGTGGCAACAGCTGCTTAATTTGTTCAAAAGTTATAATAAAAAAGACCTCGAAAATTTCGAGGTCTTTTATTTTGCGTAATTATTTCTGTCAAAAAGTAATCAAATGAATAGCCCCTGAATCTACACAGTCGCATTAAACGTGACTCTTCTTCGTTTCGTGCTCTGTTGCTGCAGTTCATGGTGACAATACCGTTCGGAATGACAACAGACAATCATCTTATTCCGAAATATAAATATTATCCATCAAGAAGTTCTTATATTCTGTAAAGTCGATAACTTTATTTTTATCCAAGTCATATTTATCAAACTCATCTGACAACTCTTGAATTTTGCCCATAATCGCGTCAGGCCCTTCTTTTTCCAAATCTGCCAAATTTTCACCCCATAGTTTGATAAAATTAAGCATCCATTCGTTTTTTGAAATGAAGTAATTCTTATCGCTATCCAATTTTAAAAAATCTTTTGCAACTTCTTCATCTGTCAAATTCCTGAATCCTGCAGGAATATTGTTACCATTAGTCGAAATTAAATAACTCATTTTATAATCTCCTATATCGCGTAAATTACACTTCTCAAATTTTCATCCGTAACAGAAGATAAAGCCTTCTGTTTATCGTCATTTGTCAGCGCACCTAAAATTTTCAAAACTTCCAGCGCCTTTAAAACTACAGTCGGATTTGAAGAATTTAGCAAACTTCTGACCTTGTTTTCATCTTCCGTAAATTCAAGCGCAGAAAAGACAAACAAGCTATCATCTTTTAACTCTTTATCCACAAGTGCGTACAATTCACCAATATTCATTGTTGATAAAAGCTTTTTGATATCATTAACTTCCTGTTTGGTGTCTTTCGTTTCATCAAAAAGATATTCATCATTTTCAGTCAGAGTATCGAATTTGTCTGACGCGTTTATCAGCACAACGGCAACTTTTGAGTCCTTTTGCCCATTAATCAGCATTTCTAAAAACTCATATAATCTAAAATCAAAAATTTGAGCCAAGCCTAAAATTTCACCAAGTCCATTGATAATAGAATTTAAGACAAACAGCCCATCTTCCTTATTTTGTTTATATAATTCAAACAAATCTGTCAAATAAAGCAATTCCCCTGCGATATTTTCAGCCATAGAAGATTTTTTCATCGCCTTAATTATTTCAGGGACAACTGCCTTATCTCCATAAGACACAAGGAATTTAACCCCATCAAGTTTAGTAAACTCATCATCTGAATTGAGTTTTTCTATAGCTTGATTGTATGATGTTTTATCACCAAGTAAAGCCAATGTCGATGCACAATTTGAACTCAATGCAGAATTTTCGCTGTAGGCATTTTTTTGCAAAAATTCAAGCGCTAAAGGGTCTTGAATAAATGCGAAAAATTTTGCACAGTATGTTTTTTCTTCATCCGTTCCGTTTTCAAAAAGTTCTAACAATTTGTCGGTCAAATCTTCGTCCGCAAATTTTACCAAATTTGAGACGATAAAATCTTCGTAAAACGGCGAGTAATACTTTAGCAAAGCAAGCAAATTCATATAATTTGACTCATTGCAAACTTTGTTGAGTCTGTTTGCGACATTTTGTTTTACAAAATCAAACAAAAAATCATCCGAACCAACAAGCTCTGAGAACAACTCCACATCAGGAGTGTTAATTAGAGCATAAGCTATCGGTTCAAAATCTTTCGGATTTTTACCGGTAAGTTTTTTAAGATTTTCACTCATAGCAAAGAAAACCTTAAATTAATCTAAATAGAATACAGTAATAACTTTGTGACCTTCTTCAGCATACTGAACCGCATTGTGAAGAGTTTTACTTGTGTGAGAAAGGAAACAGATAAGTTGATTACATTCATCAATGATTTCTCTGTTACAAACTCTTGATGCATCTGCCAATGTCATCATAGCTCTGTCTGCGTGTTCAATAATATTTGGAACACCGATAAGTTGGTCTTGAACGTCAGATGGTTGTTGACCGATAGTTTGAGGTAAGATTACACACAATTTTTCAGGATTAGCTTTCATTGCTCCGCGAATAGCTGCAGCGTTTGTACCTGAAGAACCGCCTGAAGTAATGATTGTGTTACCTTGCATAACTAAAGCTGTTGCAAGAGTTTCAATCATTTGTTGGTGAGTGATTGGTAAATTTCTACTTCCGATGATTGCAATTTTTTTAGCTGATTGTTTGATTGTAGCAAGCTCCATTGCAAGTTCATCAACCGTATTAGGTGCATCTGATTTTACAGTGTCCATATCATCATCAATAGGTACAACTATTGATTTCTGAGAATCTTCTTTATTGTCGTCTGCGCTTAATAAAATTTCCATATCACTTTCTGTCATTTCTTGTTTACCTTCTTGATTGCATTAATTACATTTTTAAACTATGCTGTATTATAGCATAGTTTTTTTTATTTGGGAAGAGGTCATGGAAAATCTATTAGAAAATCTTAATAAGGAACAACAGGAAGCAGTACAAACAACAAAAGGACCATTGCTAATACTAGCCGGAGCAGGTTCAGGTAAAACAAAAGTTTTGACAACACGTATTGCATATATGATAAGAAACGGAATACGTCCGCGCAACATTTTGGCTGTAACATTTACCAACAAAGCCGCTAAAGAAATGAAAGAACGTATCGGCAAAATTATTGGTGAAGATACCGTAAAATATATGTGGGTAGGTACATTCCACGGAATTTGCGGAAGAATTTTGAGAGAAAATATCGACAAATACAACACTTCAACCGGTAAACATCTTGATAAAAACTTCACTATCTATGATGATTCTGATACAAATCAAATTATCACAAGAGCAATTAAAAAACTTAACCTTGATGATAAAGTTTATCAAACAAAGCTTGTAAAATCAGTTATTTCTAACGCGAAAAACAAAATGCAGGATGCAACAACATTTGCGACTTACGCAAGAGATTTCAAATCACAAAAAATTGCATCAATCTATGAAGAATATGAAAAAGCATTAAACAACAACAACGCAATCGACTTTGATGATATGTTGATGTTGACCGTAAAATTACTTGAACAAAATGAAGAGGTTAGAAAGCAGTATTACGACCGATTCCAACACATTATGGTCGATGAGTACCAAGATACAAACCTTGCGCAATACAATCTTGTTAATATGCTTTACACAAATCTTTCAAAGGACATCCCGCCTGAGCGTTCATTGTGCGTTGTAGGTGATGTCGACCAGTCAATTTATTCTTGGCGTGGTGCGGATTTCACTATCATTATGAATTTCCAAAAAGATTATCCGAACACTAAGCTTATTAAACTTGAGCAAAACTACCGTTCAACTGCGCATATTCTTAATGCAGCAAACGCGGTTATTGAAAACAATGATGAACGTGTGGACAAAGTTTTATACTCAAATAAAGGCGAAGGTGAAAAGCTAAGCTATTATATAGCAGATGATGAGGCGGATGAGGCAAATTATATCGTAAGCAATATCAAGCGCACAGCTCACGGCAACTTTAACCAGTTTGCGATTCTATATAGAACAAACAACCAATCCCGTGCGTTAGAAGAAGCTTGTATGGCAACAGGTGTGCCATATAGAATTTATGGCGGCACAAAGTTCTATGACCGTGCAGAAGTTAAAACAATTATTTGTTATTTGAAACTGATTAATAATACAGATGATTCTCAAAGTTTGCGCCGTGTAATCAATATTCCAAAACGCGGAATCGGTGACACAACAATGAAAAATCTTACTGATTTTGCAAATGAAAGAGATATCAGCTTGTTTGAAGCAATCAAAATCTGTGAAGAATCTGAAATTTCTGCAAAAACTCAAGCAAAATTGAAAGATTTTGCAAATTTGATTTATAAATTCCAACAAGCTCAAGGCTCATATACCTTAAAAGATTTTGTAACTCTTGTTATCGAAAAATCAGGATATTTGGCAGAACTTCAATCAAAAGCCGCAACTGACCCTGATTTTCAGGATGATATCAACAACTTGCAAGAACTTGTAAACGTAGCAGAAGAGTTTGTGCCGGAGGAAGAAGACAATCTTTTGGGCGAATTTTTGCAACAGGTTGCACTTGTGTCTGACTTGGATTCTATGGAAGATGAGTCTAATAACATCACTATGATGACACTTCACGCTGCAAAAGGTTTGGAATTCCCTGTGGTATTTATTGCAGGCATGGACGAAGGAATTTTCCCAAGCCAAAGAACATTGCAAGTTCCATCAGAAGTGGAAGAAGAACGCCGTTTGATGTACGTTGGTATCACTCGTGCAGAAGAAAAATTGTATCTTGTATCTGCTAAACGCCGCCAAACTTGGGGGGAATACAGATACTACAATCCTTCCAGATTCATTGAAGAAATTCCGCACAACTTGATTGAGTCTATGGAATCAGAAGGCAGATTGAGCAGTTCTTCAACATTTAGAAGTGCCGTATCAAGAGCAAAAGAGTCTTATACAAAATCAGACTCTGACGGTTATGTAAGACCATCAACAGGATTTGGTGCAAATTTTGTTGCTCCGCAAAGAAGAGGACTTGCCTCATCAAATAAACCGTCTTCAAACAGCTCTTATTCAAGCAACAACGGCAACAGAACCTATCAACCAAAGCAAAACAGCTACTCTCGTCCGCAATCAAATAGGACACCACAACGTACGATTTTGGTAAAATCTGCGGTAAATAAAAAACGCGAAGAAGAAAAGATTGCAGCATTTTTCAAAGATAATGCGATTAAGCGTATGGCAGAAGAGCGCCGTCAACGTCAAGAGGCAGAACGCAAGCAAGCTGAAGAAAGACGTGAGCGCGAAATGAGCCAAACTAAGTTTGCGGACGATGTTTATGAAGTTGGTCAAAGAGTTTTCCACGAACAAATGGGAATCGGACATATCACAGATGTTATGAATATCGGTGACAGCGTGATGTATACGATTGATTTCGGCAAACTTGGCAAAAAGGCAATGGATGCCTCTTATGCAAAATTGAAGAAGTTTTAATTTAGCAGGCGAAAAGGCAGGATGGCAAGAGGACAAGCGATTTGATGTCATTTGTTACACCCTCTGCAGAATGACAGTTAAATTTTTATAAAATCGTGTCATTACTGTACATGTTAAGCAATTAGTTACATTTTTGTTAAACTCACAAGGCGTACAGACGTTAAGCGAAGAATGTGGTCTATGCCCATTGTAATAAGCAATAAACCCCAGTAATTCATGTGTATACAAATTTTTCCTGAACAAATTTTTGTTCGTAGATTTTGAAAAATGCGTAATTTTAACATGTCTTGAAATATAGTCATCTAAGCAAATTTAAGAGCTTGGAGTGTTAAACCGTATGTGAAGTTCAAGCGCGAGGTGCCTGAGGGTGGAGTGCTTTTACTGTTGCAGACATATATGGAGGGGGAAATTCTTATATTATAAAAAATTATATATTCTCCATCTAGATAATTAAATTATCTAGTTTTTCAGGTTATATAAATAATAAATACAAGTTGAAAAACAAAAATTAGTAAATTTAATCTTGTAGAAAGGAAAATATGATAAAATTCAAAAATTATTATGAATTGTTAAATAGTGGATTAAATGCTCTACAAAATAGTAATAACCAAATGGAATTGGTTAATATCCTGAAGGAAATCAAAAAAGAATGTAATGAAATTGAACAATTTGAGACTGATAAGAAAATAAAGTCTCAATATGGTTATTATATATATTTACAATTAGAACAAATACCTACCAATATGCTTAAAGTGAATCTACAATATTATTGTGAAGCATTATGGAATAAGATTAAAAATGAACAACAAAATATGCAATTTCCATCATATAATGCAATTAATATATTACTTTCAAAAAATTACTATTCTAAAACAGATGTTATATATCAAAACTATAGTTATACATTAGATGTTTCAAAACTTTTAGATACAATTGAGTATGGATTAAACATAGCAAATATTCTATTTGATGTTGAAACAGAAGAGTGTGAAAACTACATTACAATATTGAAAGGTTTAAATCGAATTTTTAATAATAATACTTTAGAAAACCCATTAAAAGATTTAAGTTATTCGCTTGAAGTATTTTGTAAAATCCAAAATCATTTTGAAGCCAATCCAGTACATAAAAAAGAAAATGAAATAATATCAATGTCAGTTAATTTATTTATTGAATTTTTATTAATTTAAACCGAAAACTGGTAACTTGTTGTCGGCATAGTAATGCCGACCCACAAAAATAAGTAATAAAAAAAGCCTCTCGTATGACATCGTTTTGCAAAAAATTTAATTGACATAAATGTTTTACAAAACAATAAATCCTCGCCATTCATCATACAAGGTTTCAAGGTTATATCTTGCATTAGCAGGACTGGTGGATGGGAGTTTCAGACATCTGTATTCCGTCAACAATTGTGAAAAATGTTTTTTAAATTCAGAATACGATTTGTTCCCATTTAGGCATATCGTTTTAATATTAGGATATTTTTTCAATAATTTTGGAATGTCATTTGGCTTTTCGTTTTGAATATTTGAATCCAAACTACCATCTCGATTGCAGGATTTTATTACATCCCACAAAGCAAAACCATTATCTAGCAAGGTTTGCAATTTGTCCTGATATTCCATTTTAGGCAAATTTTCACAACCACAAAACATCCCCATCAACTTCCAAAATCTGTTTTGCGGATGTGCATAATACTGCTGCTCGTCCAGTGATTTTACCCCGGGCATAGAACCTAGTATCAAAATTTTGCAATTTTCATTTACGCTTGGTGAAAAACTTTTGCATTTTGCCATAATCTATTCCTTTTAATTTAACTATATCTTACTATAAATCTTATTTGGCGCGTAACTAATATGAGTTTTCTAAAATAAATGGGAACAGTGACAATGATTTATCCCCATGGTATAATCCGAGTATGAAAAAGTTTATTTTATCTTTACTTATAAGTATTGCGGTATGCTCGTTTGTGCCTGCATTTGCGGATGAAATTGAAGAAGATTATCTTGACATTGCAGCAAACTATTGTGTTGTTGGAGATTACAACTCTGCAATGGTTTATTTGGATAAAATCTTAGAGCTGAATCCGAACAACAAACAGGTTGTCGACCTCAAAAAAGGTTTGTCACATGTAATTGCACAAGATAAAAAGAGTTTTGTCACAGGAGTAAATCCATTGATAAAACAAGCAATGGAGGCAAAGCGACAAGGAGACTCGCAAAGCGAAATTACTTACTTGATGAATGGTACAAAATCTGATAATGCGTATTTAGCGTACTATTATTTAGGTAACTATTTCAGAGATAAAAACAACTATTTAAAAGCACTTGATGCATATAATGCTGCGGTTTCCGCAAAACCTGATTTTGCGCAAGCATATTTAGCATCAGCGATTACGCTTTATGATGTTGGGCAATATGATGCGGTGATAAATCCGATTGACAAATATTTAACATTTAATTCTAATGACGATTTAGCTTATGCTGTGAAATCTCGTGCAGAATTTGCACTGGGGCAATTAGAAGCATCAAAAGCGGATAACGATAAGGCAATAGAATTAAATAACTGCCCCGAATATCAATTTGACAGGGCAAAAATCTTGTATAAATCAGAAGATTACAAAGGTGCAAAAGCCATATTTTCAGAACTTTTGCCGGATATTCAAACATCAAAAACTTATGAATATATGGGGTTATGCGATTACGCAATGGGTGATTATATGAGCGCATTGATGAACATCGACAAAGCTTTCATCCTCTCTGATGATGACGAGTATTTGCAAAACAAGTATAATGAAATAAAGGAAATATTGGAAAACAAACAAAATGAACAAGAATAGAAAAGTACGAACAAGTTCTGTAAAAAGGCAAAAGACAAGCCATAAAAAAGAAAGTTTTTGGACAAAGTTAGCTAACATGATGATTACATTATGCCTGACAGCAGGCATGTTGTGGGGGTTGCAAGCTTTTTCAAGAACAGGCTCAACAAATTTGAAATTTGCCCAAGTTAGTGACGTTCACTTTTTAGAACACGGTTCAAATACAACTTTCAAAATGACAGGTGAATCTCCTCGACTTTTGGATGATGCGGTTAATCAAATAAATGAACAGAGCGACATTGATTTTGTAATGTTTACAGGCGATTTAATCGACAAATCTTTTGAAAAAGAATTGAGAGCTGTATTGCCTCATTTAGACAAACTAAATGCTCCTTGGTATTTCGCATTCGGAAACCACGACAGATGTGTTGGCGGCTATTTGACAACTCTTGTTTATTTGGATATGTTGCGTAACGGCAATCCGAATTTCAAATTCAAAAAAGCATATTACTCATTTGAACCTAAAAAGAATTACAAAGTAATCGTATTGGATAATATTATCACCAATGAAATAACTTCAAACGGTTATATTGATGAAACTCAATTAAAATGGCTGAAAAAAGAATTAGACAGCTGTTCAAAAGACGATACGGTTTTGATGTTTATGCATGTTCCGATTGTTGAACCTTTTGCAAGTCCAAACCACAGAATGAGAAATGCAATTGTACTAAAACAACTAATTGAGAGCTACAAATTCCCAATTGGTGTATTCCAAGGTCATTATCACGCAGCAAAAATTACACAACATGACAATGTTCTATACGTAAGTTCACCTGCCTTGGTGTCTTATCCGAACGCATTCAGAATTGTTGATGTAACAAACTACAAGGACAAAGTTGTTTTCGATTTTGATTGGAGAGAAACAAGAGAGACTACAATCCAAAAGATGGCAAAAATTTTGGTATTTTCAAGTTCAATCTACACAGGTGAGGCTAAAGACCAAGCCGGAACTTATACAATCAAAAAATAAAATTGAGGAAATATTATGAGCGAATTTAAAGTAAAATTCAGAGGTGTTAGGGGAAGTTTTCCTGTCGCTGACAGAAATTTTCTAAAATACGGCGGAAATACTTCGTGTGTAGAAGTCAATGTCGGCGGACATTTGATTATCCTTGATGCAGGGACTGGCATGGTCGGAATCGGTAACGATTTGATGGAAGATTATATCGCATCTGCAGTTCGCCCTGAAGATAGAAAACCGATTTTTTCAACAGTTTTGCTTTCTCATATTCACCATGACCACTTGATGGGCTTGACTTTTTTCAAACCTATCCATCTTCGCTCTTCAAAATTAATGATATTTGGAGCAGGAGCACCGGAAACTTCGTTATCTGAAGAATTGTCAAAACTTGTTTTTGGCAAGACTTTTCCGATTGATTTGGGAGACATTGCTTGCAAACTTGAAATCCATGATATATTTAACAACCAAGCAATTTTAATTAAACCAAATCAAAAACCGGAACTTGTTGACCTGCAAAATGTAACCCAAGGCGAAGATGATATCCTTGTAACATTTTACAAATCTTATGTCCATCCGCAAGATGGAGTTATGGTGTATAAAATTTCTTACAAAGGGAAATCTTTGGTTTATGCAACAGACAAAGAATGTTATTTTGGCGGCGATAAAAAATTTGCAGCATTCGCTCAAGATTGTGATTTGCTAATCCACGATGCACAATATACAACAGAAGATTACTTAAACCCACATTCTCCAAAACAAGGTTATGGACACTCAACTTATGATATGGCGATAGAGGTAATGAAACAGGCAAAAGCAAAGTCGCTTGTATTTTACCACTACGACCCATCTTACGATGATACGCGCTTAGGTCGAATTGAAGAATACTACACATCAAATAACAGCAATGTTTATATGTCTTATGAAGGAATGGAAATCAATCTATTGTAAGATTGGAAATTTTCAAAATAATAATTAAACAGGTAAATATGAAAAAGTTTTTGGTATTAGTTTATATATTTTTGCTTGGACTGCCTGCTTTTAGCATGGGAGCGACCTCCACAACTTATGTAATTGACCCTGTAAAAAATGCTTATGAGCACAACAATTTGGGGGTAATTTATACCGAAGAAAAATGCTATTATGCAGCTATTCAGGAATTTAAAATCGCAATAAGCTTGAACCCAAAAACTCAAGCAACTTCTGTTTATTTTAATAATTTGGGCAAAGTTTATATGACTATCGGTTATCCTAATTTGGCGCTAGATTGTTTCCAAAACGCACTGACTCAATATAATTTGAATTTTGAATATTATAAAAACCTTGTAGATTGCTATAAAAAGCTCGGACAAATTTCTAACCAATTGCAAATCTACAAAACCAAAACGTCTCCATTGGATAAGGTTATGCTTGGCTTGTTGTATGAGCAAACAGGAGATATCAAAAAGGCGATTATCGTTTTGGATGAATTTGCAATGTCAGAACCTAATTTGATGATAACCCCAGCAGTTAAGGATTATATTCAAACCTTGGTGAATAAGATTTCGTAGAAACAGAACGTCAAAAAGTAGCATATCATTAGGTCTAACAAAGTAAACATTGTCATTCCGACCGAATTTTACAAAGCGAACCATTGAGCTAGAGCGAAATGTGTGAACCTGTATGCGGGCGCAGACTGAGCTGATTCATATAAATAAATCAGGTGGGCTAGTGAGCCCACCCTACATGATTAACCAAACAAGGTAAACATTGTCATTCCGAACTTGTTTCGGAATCTCAAACATAACAAATTAAAGCTATGTCACCCTGAACTTGCTTCAGGGTCTTTTTCATAATTAATATTTAGCAAATGATATTATTGATAAATCTTGATTATTGAGAAGATTCCGAACTAAATTCGGAATGACATAGACCTACGTGTTCTATTAGAGACCCTGAAACTAGTTCAGGGTGACCTATTTGCTTTTTAAAATCAGCATTGATAGATTCTGAATAGGATAAAATCTAAGCCAAACAAGCCCACAAGATTTTCAATCCTTTCAGAATGACAAAACAATAAAGTAGTGTGGGGAAAACGAAGTGTCCCCACAAATATATTATTTGTCGGCTTTATGAATCCGACAGGGGATTCCATATTTCAATCCATTGATTTTTGTAAAAACCTTGTCACAACTACATGACTTTTGAAAAATATCCATTAAAAGATTGATGTAATAATCCCAAATATATAATATTGTAGGTATGGGGAAAAATACCTCAAGGGATAAATCAAGGGATAGTTGTTATGGAAGATAAATTGCAAAATTCAATATCTACAAACAAGTTGTATGCTGAATACGACTGGTTTCAAAACACTTTTCCGCAACTTGTTCAACAATCTTGTGATGAATTTTTCAACCCAAATTTCAGAATGGAACTCATCGGAATCAGCAAAAACATCAATTGCTTGATTGATAATGAGTCTTGTTTTGTAACTAAAATCAGAATAGATGAAGAATATGATATGTTCTTTCGTCTGACAGACAAAGCTATCTCAATAATCCTAAACAAAGCCCTTGGCGAATCAAAAAGCAAATTTAACATCAACAAAATTTCTGAACTGGAGGCAAAAGTTATTACTTCGTTCAACGATTATATGTTTGAACACTTGAAAACTTTATTGCAAGAACCTCCGTCAGGACAGCTAAAACGCACCAATTTTGATGTTATCCATCTGACTTTTATTATCAAAGAAACAGAAGAATACAACAAAAAAGCAGGCAAAGTTATTATTACCCTGCCACTTGCATTGCTTGCGCCGGAAGAAATTACACCAAGCGGAAGTCCTTTTTCGGAAAGCGATTTTCCAACTTCTGAAACCTTTGTAAAAGTAAAAGTCGGAAAAACAAAATTTTCACTATATGATATTAAAAATTTAGAAAATGACGATGTTGTAGTTTTTGAAAACAGCAGCATTAATAACCTTACTCTAACCGTAAGCGGTGAAGATATTCCGGTAAAAATAAATCCGAATATGGATTTGTTAGAACCGGAAGACAATGACGAAGGAGACAGTGATATGAGCGATACTCAGAAAAATATATGGGACAGCATTGAAGTCGAAATGAGTGCCGAATTTGACAAGGTAAAAATCACCCTTGGCGAATTGAAAGACATTGAAAACGGACTTGTGGTTGATTTGACTTCACTATATGACAACAATGTCACTCTAAAAGTAGAAGGGAAGCCGATTGCAAGCGGTTCTTTGGTAATCGTTAATGACAGATACGGTGTCAAAATCAACAACGTAATCGCAAACGGTGCAACAGGACAATCTTCAACCCCACCGGAAAATGAAGAAGTTTCGGAGGATGAAACCAACTATGAAGAAAATCCTGAAGAGAACTTCGAAGCACCTGAAGGCGGAGAAGAAAATTATGAAAATCCTGAAGAAGGTGGCGAAGGTGAAGACGAATTTGACTACAGCGATTTTGAACTTGAAGACGAAAATATTTAATTAATATAAATTAAATAAGGGGAGATAAAACAGACTTATGGGCGGATATATAATACATTTCACAGTATACACAATGGCAATGATAGGCTTGATTTGCTTTGCCGTTTTTGTGTACAAAAAATTTACCGACGGTTCAATGAGAGGAGACAACACAAAATTTTTGAGTGTTGAAGATTCTATGAGCCTTAGCCCAAGAAAAACTCTACATGTGGTAAGAGCAGGGAATGAAAAATTTCTCATCGCATCAGATGTTGATAGAACAACTCTTATCTCAAAGCTTGACGGCAATTCAAAACCTCAAAGAATTGAAGATTTGGAAAGATTTAGAAATATTGAACTTGTTGATGAAGAACCATCTGCAAGCATGCCTGAACACGTGATTGATATAACTTCTCACATTGAAGAAAATCGTCAACCACAACAAACTCCACAAAGAGCAAAACAACCGGTGCGTCTTGAGCCGATAAACAGCCAAGCTCCTCATATCAGAAGAGGAATGGACAGACGTGCAGCAAAAACAGTTGAACCAAGAGCAAACAAAGCTCCTCAACAACAAAAAACAGTAACCCTTGATTTTGATACTCCAAAAAATCATGGATTTACAACAATGAAAGAAATGGCAAAAAAAATTAACGAATTATAAGGACAATATAAAATGGAACAGTTACAAAACTTAAATCCCGTATTGCAAATGCTGATAGTAATGTCTATGTTTTCATTACTACCGTTTATGTTTTGCTGTATGACAAGTTTTTTGAGATTTGTCATTGTTTTTGCAATGCTAAAAACCGCAATGGGTACTCAACAGGTTCCTCCTGCAATTGTAATAATCGGCTTGTCAATAATTTTGACATTCTACACTATGGGTTCAACATTCCAAAAAATGTATGATATGGGCTCGGTTCCATATAACAAGAACCACGATATGATTGCAGCAATTCAAGAAGGTTCAAAACCACTCAAAGAGTTTATGTTAAAACAAACCAGAGAAAGCGATTTAACATTCTTTGTAGAATTGGCGCATAAAACAAAGCCAAAATCTCCTGATGACTTGTCTATCTGGGAAGTTGCTCCGGCTTATATTATCAGTGAATTGAAAACATCATTTGAAATAAGTTTCATCATATTTGTACCATTTATTATTTTGGACCTTGTCGTTGCAAACATATTGTTGGCACTAGGTATGTTCATGTTGTCACCGACGATTATTTCAATGCCGTTTAAGTTGCTGATATTTATCGCGGTTGACGGATGGGCGCTCATAGTACAAGGACTTGTTTCAAGTTACAACTAAATCGAAGGACTGAAAAATGGAAATCTTACTTGAATATTTAGCAAAAGGTTTTATGATAATGCTTGCAATCTCCATGCCATGCGTACTTGTGGCAGCAGGTATCGGTTTGGTTGTAGGTATTTTGCAAGCGGTAACACAGGTTCAAGAACAAACAATCGCTGCTGCACCAAAAATCTTGGGAGTATTTTTGGTAATCGTAATTGGCGGTGTCGGATTTATCAGGCTTTTAACAAACCTGTTCCAAGAAGGTATGGTACTTGCATTTAACACCGTTCCGCATAGCGAAAACTTTGTACTGGATGAAAATTACCACAAGTACACAACACCTTTTGAAGGTGAAATGAAGGATAAATTCAAAAATGTTGAAGGTTTCAACGAAATGATGAAAAACCCTGGCAAGGTTCCGTATATTGACCACAACGAACGTGCAAAATATACACCTGCAGCAAAAACCGCAATGCCAAAACCTAACTTGGTAGAAACAAAGAAAATCTTAGGAAGATAAAAAAATAAAAAATGAACGACCTATATACAGCAATAGCGCAAATGTTTCCAAAAATTAACACCTACCTGATGGCAGGTGCGCTTGTTTTTGCGCGTATGATTGGGTTTTTCAGATTTTGTCCGATTTTTAACAGAAAAGATTTTCCATCCCTAGTAAAAATCCCTTTCGCACTGATTGTCACTATTTTTATCGTACCGTTTTTATCCCCTGAAAAATGTCTGACACATTGCGATTCGTTTGCTCTATCACTGCTTTTAAATGTCGTTGTCGGCGCAATGATAGGTTATATGGCACAATTGATTACTATTGCAATTGATTGTGGCGCCGAGATGATTAATATGCAAATGGGTTTATCTTCAGCTACAGCATTAGACCCAACAACATCAGCGCAAGTTTCTATTTTAACCAAAATGATTTCACTGATGGGTATTTTAATTTTTATCCATTTAGGGGGGATTTATTGGCTTTTTAAAGCACTTGTAAGAAGTTTTGAAATCTTTCCGATGTACGCATCTCATGTACCTTTGCCACAACTTATCAAAATGGATTTGCTCATAAAAATGTCTTCAAACACGCTATATATGGGCTTGCAAATCGCATCTCCAATTTTGCTTGCGACACTGGCTCAAGATATTATTTTGGGTGTAATTTCAAGAACCGCACCACAGGTAAACGTGTTCCAATTGAGTTTCTTATTCAAACCTGTACTTGGCGCAGCAATTATGGTGTGGATTTTGCCTATGTTGATGAATATTATTGAAGAGTATTTCCTGAGCTTCGCAAATATTATTTAGGAAGGCTGGAGGACAAGAGGTCAGGCTAAATAAAGTCACGTTTTATGCGACTGTGGTGTTTTTAATTTAGCACTTAGGTCTATGTCACCCTGAACTTGATTCAGGGTCTATCCATTTGATATAATAAAACCATGGAAAAACAACCTGCAGTCTATATAATGACTAATTATCTTAATTCTACATTTTATATTGGAGTTACGAATAATCTTTTAAGAAGAGTTTGCGAACATAAAGCACAAACAAATGAAAGTTTTTCTTCAAAATATAACCTGAATAAGCTT
>CABUXT010000009.1 GCA_902495705.1 uncultured cyanobacterium | reverse complement strand
GTTAAATTATTCTTCTTTCTTAACTCTTGAATACGCGAACCAAAGGTTTTTAAATTCTTTTTTGTTTCTTCAGAATTTCTATCATAATCATTCATTAAAGACATTATGATTGCTTACTTATGCAAATAAAACAAACCTACCGTGTTATTTTTAAATATTCATGTTATTATTATTTTCAGAACAAGGAGTTTAATATGTCATTATTGATAACACTACTATTGATTACATTATTTTTAATCTTTGGAAGATTTATTTTAGGTATTATAGGTTTATTTTTTAATAAAAACTATATGTATGAATGTGGTATCAATCAAATTATTAGATACTCACCCACTACAAAAGCAAAAATCAGCCCTTTTATCTCTGATTTAGTTGATAGAGTAGTCAAATATTCTAAAGAAAATTACGCATATTCAACAAATCAATTTAATAATGAGGTTGATTTGATAAAATCAGTAGCTTTAAGATGCGTCATGTATGTAGCTCCTGATGAAATCAAAAATATTCCACAAAATTTATATTGCGATAAATTTGAAGCAATATCTATCGCAACAAATTTTTTACAAGACAATTCTATAATATAGAAGAAAGTGAGGTTTTATGAAGAAGTTATTACCATTATTAGCAGTATTATTTTTATTTAATGCTAGTGCAAATGCAGCAACAACAATTATTGAAAATTATGAAGCCACAAAATTAAAACAAGATATTATTAAAATATATGCCCTACGTGGTGCATTAATAGAATCAAACAAGCTAAACGAATATACATTTACAATTAATGATAGATTTTCAACTGGTTGGGATTGTTATTTGCTTAAAAAGAATATAACAATTGTTCAAAATGGCAAAAATTGTATTTTAAATTTGGATGCATATTTGAGTTCTTCTCTAATGAAAAATGCTAAAATTCATGGTTATGTTGAACATAAAGAGCTAGATGTTCTTAAAAAAGAATTACAAGGCGGATTTACTTATGGATTAAGTTATTTTATAAAACCAGCATTTGAAATAAATAAAAAATACATGACAGACGGTATTGATAGTAATAGCGTTCCAATTAGAATAAGCGATAGTAATATTTCAGAGTCCTCTTATATTTATACAATTGTTCCAAAATCAACAATACGCGGTCCTAAATTAATTTCTACTTCTTATAGCGCACAAGAGCAAGGTTTAAAAGCTAAAAATAGAATTGTTGAAATTAATGGTAAACAAGTTAGAAAATATAAGCCTCAAGAATTAAGGACTTTGCTGAATCCGACAAAAGCCGGACAAACAATTAAAGTTGGATATAAAGAAAAATGTGGTGGCAAAGTTAAATATGTAACTCTACAAAGCAAGTATCAAAAGCCAACTTTAGGAAGTTTATAGAGTATAGGAGATAAGAAATGATAATTAGTATACCTTGTTCTAAAAAAGTTTTCAATGTTTGGTGTACAATTATAATTTTGGCTTGCTTTTGCAATAAATTTCCTGGTCCAATAATAGGAATAATATTATTAATTATTTTTGCTTTTTTACAGTTACTTAGAAATTTAAAATTAGAGAAGCAAACTTATAATTATATACAAAATGGATTATTACCAATTGAAACAGTTGGAATCATAGCAATAGCTTTGACTCAAAATATAAATAAAATGAATCAGGTCGATTTTGAAATATTTAAGAGTCAATATACATTTTTTAAAACAAATGTAAATAACTTATTTCCTCAAATAACAAATAATAAAGATAATCAGAATGATGTAATACAAGTCTTGAATTATATTGGGAAGCAAATTTCTTTCATCAAAACTCAAATTACTGAAGAAAATAATGATATTTTGGAAAATCAAATAAATGCTTATCTTGCTTTATTAGTTTCCTATTATCGAATATTATATAAAGACATTGATATAATATCATTTGAATTATTTAATAAATTAGATAAATAAAACTTTTTTCAGCTTAACATTTTGCAATATTGTTAAGCTGATTTTTTATATCTATGTATATCTCATATAGTAAAATTAACGTTTTTTCGGTTTAGAGGGAATTGCAAAACTGAAATCAGCATTATTACAATATAGAGATGTATATAATACTTTTTTATTGTAAAATTTTTGCGTTTTTCTCTTTTTAAAACTTTTCTAACTAAAATTACTTACGATAATAGGAATAGAAAGCAAAAGGAGAAAAAATGAAAAAATTAAGTATTGATTGGAATGAATCTTATGAAGTAAATCCTGAATATCCGCAGGGCGATATTGCAATTTTAATTGATAAAACAATGGAAAAAATCTGGATTAAAGGAGTTAAGTTGAAAGGCACTAAAAAGAAAATTAAATATTTAACTCAAACTATCGATATGTATCAAAATGACAAAATAATTTCAGTTGAAAAACTGGAAGAATTAAATAATTTTAAACCAGAAGCAGAAAGTTATCAACGATATTTTGAAAGGATTAATGAAGAATTAAGAAAGGCAAACAAAGAACCTTTATTTATTCCAGCTGCTGAAAAATTCCATTATCATTTAAATACAAATAACTATTACCAAGAATATGCCATAATTTAAATTTTATAGTTTTGTCGGTGTAAAGTCGAAATTTAATCATTCACTATTTTAAAAAAATTTGACAAAATGGGACTCAAAGGAGGAAGAAGAATGATTAGAACATCAGATGAATTGAGACAAAACAATGCTAAAGTGTTTCCAGTTAAAGCATTATTAAACAGATTTTATGGGGACAACAAAAGATATTTTTATCTTTCTGGGAAGGATTTAAAAATCCCTAATGAGGTAAAAGAAGGCATTTCAACAGAAAAGTTTTTTGATTTGCTTGGAAAGCATATGAAAGGTGAAATAAGACTTGGAGTTTCTTGCGAATTAAAAAGAGACATTAATTTAATTACATCAGCAGTAATTGATATTGATTTTAAGGAACAAAGTTTTGAAGAAAAGTATGATTTAGCTTGTAGATTACAAAAGACGATTTTATCTAAACTAGGTTGGAAATCTGTAATAGAAAAATCTAAAGGTAAGGGATTTCATATTTTTATTTTCTTTAGTAATCCTATTAATAGAAATTTGGTACAAAAACAATTAGGTAAAATAATTGAAGAAAATTTTAAACTAAAAATAAAAAATGGTCTTATTGAGCTTTTCCCAAAGGGCGAAGGTGTTTCAGTAATATTTTTACCATTTTTTGGAATGCTAGATAAAGAAGGATTTATTCAAGAATCATTTTTTGAAAATAAAAATAATTGTTTGGTTCAAGGCAAACCTTTTGAAGCAATTAGGGAAATTGAAGAAACTATAAAAAATGCAATTAATATTGTTGAATATAATCAATCAAAAAAAGATGTTGAACCTCAAGAAAAATTACCTTGTATTGAATTTGCAGAAAACAATTGGGTAGAAGGTAATAGACAAGATTTGGCGATGTCTTTAGCTGGAATTTGCCGCAAAAAATTAAATATCACACAAGATGAAGCGGAAAATTTGATTATAAATATTGCAGAAAAGAATAACGATAATGAAATTCCACAAAGGAAAGCAGCCATAAAATCGACTTATAAAATCGAAGATATAAATCATATTAAAGGTTGTTCAAACTTTGATGACGAAACAATATGTGGAAATTGCCCATATTTAAAAAGCCAAGAACCTAAACAAAATAGAGAGGAATCTACAAAAATTGATAAAAACGGGCTTTTATCTTTATTAAAAAGCACAAGCGACTTAATGCAGGAAGAAGATGTAAAATGGGTGGTTAAAGATTTATTTGCCAAAAAACTTGTAAGTGTAATTTTTAGTGAGCCTGGAGTTGGAAAAACAATTTTGGCAATGGATATAGCGGCTAAATTAACCAGGGGCGAAGCTATTTTTAATCATTATCAAGTTGAAAGACCTATGAAAGTTCTATATTTTCAAGGGGATTTTCCAAACACAATCATGAAAAATCGATTGAAACAAATGTTTTATAACCCTGATGATAAATATTTTAAACTTGTCAATCGTTATGAGGCTGAATCAAAAGGCTTTTCTATTGATTTAACGAATGAACAAGGACAAGAAAATCTTAAAACATTATTGAAAGAATATAAACCGGATTTCGTTATTTTTGATACCTTTATTTCTTTTTTCGATGGCGATGAGAATAAACAAAAAGACGTGAAAGAGCCAATTGATTTTTTAAGAAAATTAACTTCTAATTATGATTGTTCAATTTTATTGTGTCACCATTCTAGAAAAAGAGGTTCTAACGAAAAGAGAAAAGGGCTTGACCAAAGCGACTTGATTGGAAGTTTTGTTACAGCCAGATTATGCGGCTTAATGCTTGCTATTGCACATGACACAGAAAAAAGTACAAAAGACGAAAAATACAATACTGTTATTTGTGCTAAAACTTGGTTTAAACCAATTGAACCTTTTCAATTTGTCATATCAAATAATGATAATCAATATATTCAAGTAATTTATACCACTGATGAAGTATCGAATACTGGGAAAAACAAAACTCAGCAGGCAAAAGAAAAAATTGTTAATGTTCTATCAAGTATGCCTGAAATTGGTTTTTCTGCTAAATCTCTCAAGTGTATAGCGGGCTGTTCTGATAGAACAGTAAACAATGTGTTTTCCGAACTTTTAGCTGACGGAGTGATAAAAGCTATAGGAACAACAAAAGATAGAACCTATTTTTATAATATCAAGAAATCTCCTAAGAAACCCAAAGAGAAGAAATATCACAAAGAAGCTGATGACTTGATATAGAAAAATTGCAGGAAAAGGATTAAAAATAAAGAATAATAATTCTTTCGACTCTTTCTCTCTTTGCTAGAGTCTTTTGCAGAAGTCTATTCTCGCGATTCTTTCCTGCATCCTCTAAATACTTAAAAGTTAAGTTATTACTAGATTTTAGACCAATTTAAGCAAAGGATACTATACTATGAAAAATTTATACAATATAAACGATTTATCAAAACTTTTGAAGATTTCAACTTCGACACTTTACCGTTGGGTACATAGAAAAGAAATCCCGTTTGTAAAACTAGGAGGGCGACTTCTTTTTGAAAGTGAAAAAATTCAAGAATTTATACAACAAAATTCTTTTTAGAATACAAAGTTATGACATTAAAAATGAAAGGAGAAAATTATGTCAAATGAAGTAATGTCAATCGTCGCATTAGACAAGAATACGCAAAAATGGGGAGAATATAAACTTGTTCCCATAACTTACAGGTTAGAAAAAACAAAAGAATTTGAACATGTTGAAGATGCTGTTTTAAGCATTAGGCTTACTGAAATTATTAAAGAAAATGAGCTTGGACCAGCTCCAGAAACAAATGATTTTAGCATTTCTTAGTCAAAGTGCTTACAGTACGCAAGAAACACGTTAAAGTGATAATAGAAATAAAAGAAGAATTTAGAAGGGACATTCCCTTCTAGTTCTTTCAAGATAAAAAGGTTTTAAAAGTGATAAAATCAGTAAGAAAAAACAAAACAACAGGCAAATGGGAATTTGATTACAAAGACCTAAAAGGCAAGAGAAAAATTAAAAAAGGCTTCAAAACAAAAGTCGAAGCCGAAAAAGCTCAAGCTAAAATCTATGAAGATTTGAACAAAGGACTCAATCCTGTTGATACAAAAGTTACTCTTAAAGAAGCCGGTGAGTTATATATGCGCTTACATGTTAGTACAAACTGTAAGCCCAGCACAATTGCAACAAACAGAGGGTATCTTGATAATCACATTTATCCATTCTTTGGCGATATGAAATTATGCGAAATAACTCCAATTTTGGTAAAAGAATTTAGAAAAGCAATGTTGGATAAAGGACGCAAGAATTCTACTGTTAATAAGTATATGGTCTTTCTTGGTTCAATATTCAATTTTATGATTGATAATGATGTACCTGTAAGAAATCCTTTAGCTAGAATTAAAAATCTTAAAGTTGCTAAAAATGAAAAGATTAGAGCCTTATCGACCGTTGAAGTTCAAGCTCTATTAAACAAAACAAAAACCATATATCCGGATTTTTATCCTTTGTTATTTACCGCAATATTTACCGGCATGAGAAAGGGGGAAATATTGGCTTTGGCTTGGGATTCAATAAACTGGATTACTCAGAAAATTACAGTAGATAAAAATTACACTCATGGCAGATTAGGAACTCCAAAAACTGGTAAAATCAGAGTGATTGATATGTCTAATGAGTTAGCAAAAGTTTTGAAAGAATGGCGTTTGGCTTGCCCGCATAGTGAATTAAATTTAGTATTCCCTAATTCTAATGGTAACTATCAAAGTGCTGATAATTTGGCAAAAAGAAGATTTTTGCCTGCTTTAAACAGAGCCGGAATTGATAAAATTAGATTCCACGATTTAAGACATACCTATGCTAGTTTATTACTTGCAAACGGTGCCCCAATGAAATATGTCCAACACCAACTAGGGCATTCATCAATTACTATGACAATGGATTTGTATACTCACTTATTGCCGGAAGTGAATGATAAGTGTGTGAATTTACTTAATAATATTATTGTTAGTAACTTTAACAATAATATAGATAACACAAATTATCTACTTAGTTCTTTTGTTTGTTGATTGTGGTTTTGGAGCTTCTGGTCTAGGTGTTTTTTTATCCGTATTTACTCCACCTTTTTTTTCGTAACCTTCATTAAATTTAGTATAGCCATTGTTTGCTATGTGTGTTTTATTTTTCATCTTTAGTCTCCTTTTGTGGCTTATAAAATTCTATAGTTAAATCATCTTCTTTTCTCGTTATATATAGTCCATAAGTCTTATATAATTCTTTTCCTGTTGAATTTTTATAAACAATTACATCTGTCATGAATAGTTCATTATTTTTATTTTCTGCTGAAAAAACTGATAACCAACCTTGATAAACTAAATCATTTTTTATATCTCTTACTGTTATCCATTGACTTAAATCTTTTGAATTAAATATATATCCCCAAACAGTAGTATCACTGAATTTTCTTGAAATATTCCACTTTTGGGCCCATTTGTGAATAATCCCATTTTGAATAATAAAAGTAATTAGAATACCAATTGCAAGCGCTATTAATGTTGTGAATATAATATTCCAAAGATTTGGAATAGCTTTTTCACTAAAAAGACATTTGATAAAATCTCCTTTTATATTAATGGATGTTAGATTTATATTAAAGGAAAAAAGTTTTGTACCAAAATTAAAATGAATGAAATTAGTAATAAGATTAATAATTTTGTATATTATTTCAGATAAGCTATAAGAAACAAGACCTAATACAAAAATATACAGGATATGATGTAAAGAATTTTTAGCTTTAACCTCTGTTAATAATTCAATTACAAAAAAGGCAATTATTCCAGGAAAAAATAAAAATAAGATTTTTAATAAAAATATATCGATTTGCATGAGAAAATTATATAACAAAAATAAATTTGCAACTTTTTTGCAACTTTTGCCGATTTTTGCACTAAAAAAGGGTTTTAGCAAGTTGCTAAAACCCTTTAAAATAAATGGTTGCGGGAGCTGGATTTGAACCAACGACCTTCGGGTTATGAGCCCGACGAGCTACCAGACTGCTCCATCCCGCGTTATTTAATTTGTATGTGAGTGAAATACACTCAACATCTATATTATGCTCCGTAAAAAATAAAAATCAAGTACCTTGAAATTTTATTTTAAAAACTTTTACCCCCATAATTAATTATAGGGGAATTATAAGTATCATTTATTATAATTTTTAGTTATGATTTTTTATAAAACAGGCGGGGATAAATAAAAATATTATTTGGGTGAAAAATATTTGTATTCTAGTTTTATTTACATGTCTATATAGTAAGTATTTTATAAATACCAATAACACTGATTATATCAATCAAGCAAATTAAGTTAAAAAACAAAAAAAGCCTCTTATGAGCCAACGAGCTACCTACTACATATCTTTCAAGGGATTATTACTCCAAATATTTGTTGTTGCAGCATCAAAGAAATTTAATTTTAAAGGAGCTTTATCCATTCTTTTTCTGAAAATATTTAATGCCTTTTCTGAAACCGTTTCATAATTATTTTCAGGGTCATATATGCTAATATAAATATTTTTAATATTTATATTATTAGATATTTGTTTAAATATATGATTATCATTTTCTGCTAAAGAATGACCATAAATTATTAAATTTCCCTCAATACAAGACAACTTATCGTAACAATAGTTTAAATACTCATTGTGCTTAATTTTTCTCAATTTTTCAACCATGCTTCCTTCTGCTACAATCAAAGGGAAACAATTTCGTTCTAAATTTGATTGTATAATTGATATTAAATTATCAATTTCATTATTTTTTATTTTAACAACATTAATATAACCCTCTACAAGATGTAATGCTCCATGTAAATAAAAAACATTCTGTTCTTCTTTGTTATATCCCCAAGTTAAAGATGTACTCCCATGAAAACCATCATTAATATTATAAACATTTTTTATCAGTGGATATTTTTGTTTTAAATCATTTTTATTCATAAGTACCCAATATAACAACAAGTCATAATTTAAAGAAAAAATGTTATCAAAGTTGGAAAGAAATATAAGAGTATTAAATATTCTATTTTCGCTTATTTCAGTTTGAGAATGCGGATGTTTTTCTGAAATAGAATGAACTAATTTCCCTTTTATGTTATTCGCTTCCCAAAGTAATTCTTCAGCTATCTTATTATCAGGTTTGTATTTTTTAAATAGTCTATGAGCTTCTGTAAATTTTTTTATAATTATTTCAAAATCATAAGTGTTAAATTCTTTAAATACACCTTTTACATTTTCGCTCATATCAGAATATTCAAAAAGTTTATCATAGGAGAATATTTCTTTATTGTAAGCAATACTAAAACCGTTACCTACTAGCAAATTTTTCTTAAAGCCATTCTTTTTGCATTCTTCTAATACTTGAGAAAATGTTTTAATACTCATTTATACCTCCAAATTATATTCCTTTTAGTTTTTCTATTAATATTAGAACATTGTTTAGAAAATTTTACATTCCCCACTTTGGTAATATCCCCCATATAGCCCCTCTCATTGTGTGATGAGGTTTCGTGGTTGTGGACACAAAATTCCCCAATTAGAGATTTTTCTCGGCTTAAAAATTCCCGCCTAAATAATTTAGAATGAGAACATTCTCTGGTGAATGATGAAATGTTTTAGTGGTGTGAGGTATAAAGTTACCGAGAATATTTTTTATGTTAGTATTTATGTAGGAGTTTTATATTATGGCATTAGATAAAGCAAATATTTTCAAACTAAAAGGTGCTGAATTCGTAAAATATAAAAAAGACCCATTTCTAGACTGCTTTGAAAGTACAAAAGATTTTGCGAAGGCCTTAAAAAATGATATTGACACAAAAGAGACACCACATTCTTTATTATTATCTGCAGATTATGGAATGGGAAAAACCTTTTTTAGCACCAGATTTACTCAATATCTAAGAAATTATAAATATGATGTTATATATTTTAGTGTTTGGGAAAATGATTATATGCAAGAACCATTTTTGGCTTTTTCAAAGGTAATTATTAATTATATTCACAACAAATTCAAAGCTGAAAAGTATAAAGCTAATGCCACAAAATTATTTACAACAACAGAAAAAATTATTGAAGCTTTTTCATTCTCTACTGGTATTGGTGTTAGCATTTCAACAAATAAACTAATTAATGCTTTTAAAGACAAGGTAGACCCAATGGTTGAGTTTAGAAAACAAATGAAATCTTTCATAAATAAAATTCCAAAAAAGAAACTTATCATTATTGTTGATGAACTAGACCGTTGTCGTCCTGATTATGCAATGAAAACTTTAGAATGTATAAAACATTTTTTTGACATAGAAGGTCTCTTTGTAATACTACCAACAAATAAAGAAGCACTGAATGATTGTATTAAATCTTTGTATGGAATAGAAAATAAAGATAGAAAATGTAGAGAAAGTTATTTCCAAAAGTTTTTTAACGATGAAAGGGTTTTAAAAAAGCCTATTGATAGTGATTACTTATATGTTGTAAATCAATATTTAACCAATGAAAAATTAGCTGAGGCTTTGTCCAAAAATCTATTAATACAAAATAGTAACAAATACAACAGTGTGGAATATTTAAGAAACTGGTTTGCAAGATATAGTTTTAATGCTTGTTTGACAATTAGAGAATTAAAAGATTATTCATTAGAACTTTTAAGAATTTGCAATAATTTTTATGAACCAATTCGTGTACAGTGGTTAGCGTGTATAATGGCATATAAAAATGTAAATAAAGACTTTTATTTTAAATATCCGCTGCCTGCAGAACACTGTTTCTACAAAGAACATTATACAACGTCAAGAAACAAGAACGCAAAAGATTCTATCTTGAATTTATCACATTATTATAATGAATTAAGACAATTAACAAGAATTGAATATCCACGTAACAAGCAAAGTCAAATTGTAAATGCGAATAATTACAGGATGTTTATAAATGAATATTGCCATAATACAAATTCAGAGAAAACATATGAAGAAGTACGGCAATTTTTTAGTAATATGAGTAAGAATATTATTGATATTAAGAATGAATATCAAGATTGTGATGAAATAGTTAAAAATATAAATATTATAGAACAAGTCGCTTTAACTCAGCAAGAAATTATAAAAAAATATCAATGGCAATATGGTTCAGATGACAATGATAATGACAGGGAATGTAATTATCAAAAGATTATTGATAATCCCGAATTACTATACAGTATAAAAGTGTCATAACTATTTTAATAAAAAAGTCCTGATATATTTGTGTGTTAGTGCAAGTTCGTCTTTGTTTAGTTTCTCAAGCATATTATCTATATCAGCTTTTAAATCTTCTGTATCTTGTAAATAATAAAATTCAAATAAATCTTTGGGTTCAACTTCTAATGATGTTGCTAGTCTTTCTATTAAATCTGCGGACGGGAAATTTTTACCGCTCTCAATACAACTTATATGTTTATCATCTACATTCACAAGCTCCGCCAATTGTGCCTGTGTTAGATTTTTCTTTTTGCGATATTCTTTTATCTTTCGTCCAAACAGATTTTTTATGTTCATATAAACCTCACTTTCAATTTTATTAAGGATTTTTGCAATTCAGAATGCGAAATGAGGTAAATAATTGACATTAATTTACTTGATTGGTAGAATTTATTACAAGATAGGTAAATTGTTGTTTTTTATTTACCTTAAACATAGGTGAAAATGAGTTTAAATACCGTATTAAATACAAAATTTGATATTTATAGAGTTATAGAAGAACTATCAAAAACTAATCCTTTGTTTAATAGTGAATTAGAATTCCAATTTTACCTAGCTTGGAAAATAAAAGAATTATACAAAGATGTTTATACAATCTGTTTAGAGTACCCATTAAAAAATTATCAAGGGAAAAATAGAAATATAGATTTAGTTCTTGTTTGTAATAATGGGTACTTAATCCCGATTGAATTAAAGTATAAAACGAGTAAATTTGAATATTTTTTCAACAATATTAATTATAAACTAAAAGACCAAAGTGCGAATGATTTAAGCAAGTATGGGCATTTAAAAGATGTATCACGTATAGAATATTTTAAAGAAACTGAAAAGAATTTTTTAGTAGGATATGTGATTACAATAACAAATCAAGCCAAAACATGGCAAAAGATTTTATCTCCTAAACAGACAGATTTTGAATTTTCATTAGAAAATGGTTCAACGGTATGCAAAGGAGTTAAATGTTGGCATATATGTAAATCTAACCACAATAAAAATAACTATTTACCTATAACTTTAAAAAATAATTATTTTATAAACTGGCATGATTTTAAAATTTTTGACAAACCAAATGGGGTATTCAAAGTATTAGTTACGGAGGTCAAATAATATGGTACGAGAAATTGAAGTTGAAATTGAAAAATTGTTATCAATAATGCCGTTAAATTGTGTATTTACTACAAAGTGGTTTAAAGATACGTTGCACGTACTATATGGCAGACCTAGGGGAAGTTATATTCCTTCGGATTATTGCGAAAACATTTCAAATAAAGATGTGGAACGAAAGAAATATCGCTCTATTTATTTTCAAGCACTTGAAACTGGGAAATATCGTTTTATAGGGATTAGCAAAAAAGAGTAAGTATCTTGTACTTATTTTCGTTATGTTACAAATATTGCAAAGGTGTAAATATTATGAAAAAGATTTTTATTAGTTTATTAATTTGTTCATGTACAGCATTACTCGTTTATGCAAACGATATCCCAAATGCAGGTGTAGGTATTGTTTTACAAGATGTAAATAATCAAATATCTGTTCAAAAATTATTACCGCATAGTAATATGGGGCTAAATGGTTTGAGACCAGGGGATATAATAACCGAAATCGATGGAGTTTCAACTGAGAATTTATCTTTAAAAGATGTGCAGGCAAAATTTAGAGGTAAAAAAGATAGCTATATTAACGTGAAGATTTTAAGAGAAGAAGAATATGAGAACTTTTGGGGTAAGAAAATGACAAGACTTATTCCAATAGAAATTTCTAATATTCCTAGAAGTTATGAAATAGATAGAGATTTGCCCATAAGAGTATTTAAAAATGGTGATAAATATAATATAAAAATGAATTATCAAAATAAAAATTTAAGTTGTAATGTTGTTTATAGGAAAGAAAAATCTCAGTATTTGAGAGTATTAAGCTGTTCTGAAGCCATTAATGAATATAATTATTCCGATTTTAGAACTGATATAAAAATCCCAGTAGAAACTTGGATAAATTTTGATAAGCTCATTTTTAAGAAATACAATGAATATTCATTATGGCATAATAGTCCTAGTCCAATTATTACAAGTGGAAAAGAATTACAGCTTGCTAAATTAGCAAATCCTGCACCTCCTAAAAATGGAGACCCTTGTGGTTCACCTACAACTGGAGGAGTTGGCGTTTGGAAAAATGGAAGTTGTTATATTGATATGACAAAAGATATGACAGAACAAGAAAAAGAAGATTATTTTCGTTATAAAGATTTTGAAGAAGATTATGAAAATTATCTAAAATTCAAAAATGGAATTTACTAAACAACATAGACACATCTTGTATTAATTTCTCGTTATGCAATAACTAATAAAAAGGAATATTATGAAATTTACTAATTTATTCTCATTGTTATATCTTCTTCGGGATGGAGGACAAGGCTGTTTTCAATTAATCGGTTTAGGCTTTGTTGCAATAATATTTGTATTATCTCTAAAATTCATTTATGAAAATTTTGTAATAATATTATTAGCTTGTTTAATTATTATGGCTATATTAGAGGGAATAAAACTTTTAAAAGATTATCTCAAATATAAAGACGAAACCCCAGAACAAAAAGCGGAACGATTTAAAACAGAAAAAATGATTAAGGAATGGCAAAAAAGATATTATTAAAAATTTTAGGTGGGGCGGAAGGAAAAGAATAAAATAAGATTATTATAAAAATTACTCTTATAATCGTATAGAAAGTAGTAATACATATAAAATCATTAGTGAGTATACCGAGAATATTATCATGACTATGTTCAACCCCAATTAAGGCTAAAGTTTTTTAAGAGTATTAGCTGAGAGATTGATGAGCAACAAATAAAATTTTTCTTATTTTACCGATGATTATGTAGAGAATATTGTCAAAAGTAAATTATTGCACTATCCAAAAGAAGAATTAAGGCACAATCAAATGTATTGTTTGGTGAGAGAAACATAAAAAGTTTACAAATCTTCAAGTTTTATTAACGAATTCAGAAAAAATCTGTAGCATGGTAGTATAGAATTAAATAGGTAATGACGAATCACCTTTATTTCTCGTCTCCAGCGTGAGCCTCCGCTATTGGTACAAATAATTTAGGCTACGAGATACTTTAATTTTAAGGAGGTGATATAAGCGTCAAAAATACATAAGTAACAGATAATAAAAGGAGATTATCATGAATATACTTGTGTATTATTCAAATCTTAAAGTTAGTAAAAGTGCTAACAAAAACAATTATTGTACCTCAAGGCTGACGCACCTAGTACAATTTCCAAACAATTTAACGGTTAGTAACAAAGTAAAAAAGGAGAATCACTATCTAGTAAAAAACATTCTTATTTATCCAAATTTAATCAAACTTGATAAAGTTTTATCAAGTAATAGGGTGTACCCTATTCGCAGGCTTTCATGGTATAGAAAAAGCCTTTGTTTAGAGTTGATTTTTGCATTTTCACTCAATTCCGCGATAAAGTCTTTACATCTAACAATCGTTATCCTACAAAAAAATAAAAAGGAGGAAACGATGATAGGGCAAAAAGTCGGGTACATTAGGGTTAGCACAATTGAACAAAACACAGAAAGTCAAAAATCTTTATTGCAAGATTTTAAGTTAGACAAAGTTTTTGAAGAAAAAGTGAGCGGTAAAAATACACAACGTCCACAATTACAAGCTCTGCTAGAGTATGTAAGAGAGGGTGATACTGTTTATGTCAAAGATTTATCAAGGCTTGCTCGTAATACGAAAGATTTGTTAGATATTATAGAATATCTTAATAACAAAGGTGTAGGACTTTTTAGTCTGAAAGAAAGTATTGATACTTCAAGTAATTTTGGCAAACTTATGATTACATTTTTAGGTGCAATTTATGAGTTTGAACGTGCAAATCTATTAGAAAGACAGCGAGATGGAATTGCCGTTGCTAAAAAATTAGGCAAGTACAAAGGCAGAAAACAAATTGAAAAGCCTGCAAATTTTAGTGAAGTTTACAAGAAATGGCTTAATCGTGAAATTAAATCAAATGTTGCTATACGCGAGTTAAATATTAGCGAATATGCATTCTACAAATTTGTAAGAGAGGAGAATGCTAATGGCTAAAGATTTGACTCCAAAAATAAAAAGACCTAAACGCAAAAATGGTGAGGGCTGTTTTGCGAAAAGTACTGACGGCAAATACATTGAATATAAAGTTACTTATCATGACGAATTTGGTAAAAGTAAAATAAAATCTTTTTCCAGAAAAACCAAAGAAGAATGTTTAATTGCATACAAAAAATGGAAAGCAGAATTAGAGGGTAGATGTTCTGATGAAATTTCAGAAAACTGTACAGTTGCACAATGGGCAAATACTTGGTTTGAAAATTTTGTCGTTGGTCATGTTAAAATTACAACTATTAGTGATGATAGAAGTATTTTAGATAAACATATCATTCCAGGTTTAGGACATCGCCCATTAAAAAGTCTTACAGGTCTAAGACTTACAAAATTTTATAATGATTGTCTAAAAAAGAATAATGGTAAAGGTGGAACTCTTAACCCTAAAACAGTTAAAAATATTCGTGCTGTTGTAAATAGAATGCTTGAATGTGCATATCAAAATGAAATTATAAAAGAAAATCCTAATAAAAAAGCGAAGTCCCCAAAATGTACGAAAAAAGAAACAGAAATACTGACACAAGAAGATTATAATAAATTTTTCAAGTACTGTATAGAAAAAGGTACGCAATGGGATATGCTTATAGTATTTTTTCTTTGTGTCGGTACAAGATTAGGTGAAGCATTAGGTTTACAATGGTCTAAAGTTAATTTTGAAAAACGAGAAATGAGAATTGCACAACAATTACAAGCTGTACCGAATAATGACAATAACTCAAAATATAAATACAAAAAAGAAATTATTGATTCTACAAAAACTAAAACATCAAATCGTACAATACCAATATCAGATATAGTTTATAAAATCTTACGCAGAGTAAAAAGTATACAAGCTGAAAATAAGATGCGTTTTGGTGCTAAATATCATAGAGATTTAGACCTTGTTTTTGCAAGAGAAGATGGTTATTTCATTTGTGATACAACATTTAGGGATTTTGTTAATAAAAGACTTGAAGAAGCTGGTATTGAACATCATAAAATACATTCATTCAGACATTCTTGTGCAACAAATTTCTTTGAACATAAAGCAGATATTAAAAAAGTTTCAGCTTGGCTAGGACATAGCAGTATTGGAATAACTTTAGATACTTATACTCATGTTTTGCCACATCACTTGGAAGAACTTGCAGAATTTCAAGACAAACAATTTAAACACATTTTTCATAGTAATGAAAAAGATATTCCAGACGAAATGTTACCTCATAAAACTTTTGCACAAGAGGACGATTGGGGAGCATAAAAAATAAAAAAATTTGGGGATTAAAAGACCTATAAATAGACCTACAATAATTATAGGTCTTCCCTATAATTTTTATCAAAAATTAAGTATTTTATAAATACCAATAACACTGATTATATCAAGCAAGGATACTAATTTTAAAAGAGTCTTATGAGCCCGACGAGCTACCAGACTGCTCCATCCCGCGTTATTTAATTTGTATGCGAGCGAAATACACTCAACATCTATATTATGCTCCGTAAAAATAAAAAATCAAGTACCTTGATATTTTATTTTAAAAACTTTTACCCCCATAATTAATTATATGGAAATTTAAAAATCATGATTATTAAAATAAAAGACTGCACCGGAATTTGGCATCATAATAAAAAAGGATATAATTTGTGAATTATTACAATATAAAGAAAACCGCTTGTAATTTCTCATGATAAATAACTAAAACCCAACCTTTCACTTAGTTCAAGCACGTAAATGTTAGAATCTGGTCAGGTCGCTGACGGAGGTTTCGAGTTTTTCAGCAATTTCGATTAGTGTATCAAGTGCAGGTTTTGAAAATGCAACTTCGATTTTTCCCATAAAATTCAAAGATATTCCAAGTTTATCCGCAAATTCCTGTTGTGTCAGGTTCAAAGCTTTGCGACGCTGTTTTATTTTTATCCCTAAATTTTTATAAAAATCTTCGTACATATACGTACAGTGTATACGTAAATTTTTGTAAATTATACGTACTACCTGTACGTAATTAATGGTATTATGTACCAAAAGGAGAACTTTATGCCAGATTTAAAATCAAATATAAATACCAACAATTCGAATTCAAAGCCAACAAAACAATTATCAAAAATTTCAAATTTTAACATTTTTCAAATGAAAAAAATGACAAATCCAAATATGACACAAACCAAAGCTCTATTTGGTTTTACATTAGCAGAAGTTTTAATTACTCTTGGCATAATTGGAGTGGTTGCAGCGATTACGATTCCAAACTTGATGACCGAAATGAAAGCTAAAAAATTAAAAACTCAGTTTACAAAATCATATTCCGCGGTTCAACAGGCTATTCGTTTGATGGAAGCAGATGATGTTTCAACTGATTTTAGAACTTATGCAGGAAGCACACGCCACACAACATTAGCCAAATATATGACTAACGTAACAAGTTGCAGCAACAATGTTGGAGGGAATGCAACCAAAACACCTGCAGGATGCCATGATTTTTATGACAATTCTTCAAAATCCGATGATTACAAATATTTGAGCAAAAGTGGAACATTAAGCGAAGGCGCGTTCAATGATGGGCAACTCATGCTCCCAAGCGGAGCGTTGATATTTTTTGACGATTGCCCTGCGCGCGAAGGTTGGAGAGGTTGTCGCGTAATGATTGACATAAATGGGATTGAGAAACCAAATCGTCTTGGATACGATTTTTTCGCATTTGAATCTCAAGAGGGAACACTATATCCTGTCGGCGGCCCGACCACATCGTATCGAGAAAACAATGATTGTAATTTGGATGAACCAAATCAAGTAGGTATGACTTGCACACAAAAAGCCGTTTCGGATAGTGATTATTTTAAAAAAGTTGTAAAAAAGATAAAATAGCGTACAAGAAATTTTTGCCACTGAAAAAGATTTTAATTTTAGGATTACTCACATATAAAAAACGTCCATCTTGTGGACGTTTTTTGATTATAATTTGCACTCAATGTGCTATATAAACTAAAAAACGGAAAAGGAGGGATTTGAACCCTCGGTACAGGTTACCCCATACAACACCTTAGCAGGGTGCCGCCTTAAGCCACTCGGCCACTTTTCCTTTTCTGCGGCGCAATCAAAGAGCTTTTTCCTGCCAATTTGATTACGTTATCTATTATAACACAAACATCTTTTTTTGAAAAGTGTTTAAAAATTTTTTTTATAATGTATAATATTATCAAATACTAAGAGGTGAGTTATGATTGAAATGAAAGTTATGGGCATTGCCCTTGATACAAGAACAGGTTCCCCTATCGTGGTTCTTCACGACACTGAAAACAGAAGAGCTTTGCCAATTTGGATTGGTTCTGCCGAAGCAAGTTCTATCATCCGCAAGATAGAAAATCTATCCGTAACTCGCCCAATGACTCATGATTTGATTATCAGCATAATTGACAAGGTCGGTTACAAGGTTTCCAAAGTTGAAATTAACGATGTTGAAAAAGAAACCTATTTCGCAACAATCTTTTTAGAAAACGATGAAGGTAAAATCATTGAAATTGATTCTCGTCCATCCGATGCTATCGCAGTTGCAATAAGGATTGATGCGCCTATCTATGTAACCGCAAATGTACTTTCTAACGGTTCAGTTTCTACAGACAGTGCAAAAGACGAACAAGAGGCTCAAGAATTTAAAAACTTTGTACAAAGCATCAAGCCTTCTGATTTTGCAAAACTTATGAAAGACAACGACCATCACGAAAGTGACCAATAGTTAAGTTTGTAACAATTTTTTTCGCAATTTGAAATTTTGACATTTTCAAAAACTTTATTAAACTAGAGAGAGATTAACTATGTTTAACGCAATTGAAGAAGTCAAAAGACAATACACTTATGCAGTTCAGCCTGTAAAGCTGTTTGAGACAAGAAATTCTCAAGCAGCACAAAAAAGTTCATTCGATTTTATTAACCAAATGCAAAAATCAGGGAATAATCCGTTTCACCCTGATATTTCAAACACCTCAAAAGGAGGCAAACTTGACCTTATGGGCTAAGCTACCCAAACATGTTTTGGGGTAGAATAACCTGCAAGCAAGCCTTCTGTAGGAACTGTATCCAAAACTTGCGGTGCTCTTTCATAAGGAATTGAAGTATAACCTGCAGTTTTAAATGCAACTTTTGGAGCTTGTGTACGAGCAACTGTATGAGCCGCAACAGCTTGAGTTCTGCCTGTTGAGCCTAATAGTGCCAATAAATTTTTCCCTAAATCAACGCCCATAGTCGTCCTCATTTTTCCCTTACAATATATTTAAGTATATTTTCAGACAAAAATTGATTAATTTACAGGGGTTCATTAAGAAATATTAACTTAAATTACAATAAAAAGAAATTATTACTGTAATTCGGTTTAAAAACTTTGCGTTGGAAATTCAATCTTGGCTGCTCATAGCCATTATACAAATCTTTTTTGTCTCTAAATCTTGTGAGTCCCACTGCCGGAACTTCGTCTTTAATAAAAAATTTCAACAATTCCATAGTTATACACTTCCTTCTTTTTTGTGTATAATGTTTTTAATGGAAATTAGGAAAAAGTCAAAAAGGAGATAATGACATGGTAGAAAAAGTTACTAAAGAAATGAATATTATGGAAATCGCACAAAAACATCCTGAAAGTATCGAAGTTTTCCACAGATACGGTTTAGGTTGCTTAGGTTGCGCTGCTGCAAGATTTGAAAACCTTGAAGCTGGTGCTAAAGTTCACGGCTACGACCCGGATGCAATGGTTGATGATATCAACAAATTGATTGAAGCTGTAGAAGGTTAGTTTCTGAAAATTTAATAGGATATAAGACGATGGCGGAGAAATAAATTTCTCCGCCATCGTCGTTTGTATTTAAAACCTTTTCAAATTATCTTACGCCATTTCCTAAGAAACCTGCCATAGATGGAGCATTTGTTTGGAATCTGCGTTCTAAATATTTTTCTGCCTCATTGGCTTTTTTAGTATTTCCTGCTTTTTCTGCAGCTGCCAAATCTTTCTTAGAACGTTTATCTGTCATTCTTTCACAAAATTCACCAAGTGCAATAATCAAGCCTGGGATTAACAGAATTGTTGAAACAAAACCGAATGTTGAGTTGCAAGTTCTAGCCTTGTTCAACAAGCCATTATTTGCATCAAATAACTTGTAGAATTTCTTGATTAAATCGCCATTTTCAGCGTGAGCAGATTTCAAAGCAGCCTTAATCTCTTTTGAAGTTGCATCGGCAAATGTCTTGTTATTGAAGTTCTTCAAGATTTCTTCAACCGCACTGCGAACCTTCTTATCACAGTTCATAGCTTTTTTAACATCACCGCCACTAGCCTCAATGAAGGCCATAAAGCCGTTTATACCGCCTTTGTAATCTTCAATATTAGTGTATTTTGATACCAATTGTTTTGTTGAAAGTACACTATGGTGAGTGTCGTTTGGATTCAAGTAATCAATTACTTTGTGGAATCCGTTATGACCTTCCATATTCTTTTTATTTAATGCCAAACCTGTGATTTTTGTAAATCCGTCTGAACATAATCTTGCTAAAGCTTTTGCGCCGAACAACAACGCTGTAAACGCTGTCATATCACGAACAACAACCTCACCGTATTCGTATTTATCTTTAGCATTAGAAAGCCTAGGTGGAATACAGAAACCGAATAACAAAGTTGTCATGGCATTTGCAGACATTACAGGCCCGTTTAATTCAAAGATATCTGAAACTTTTTTAGCCTTTGAACCGTTAAATACCTTTTCACCTGTTTTTTCTAAGAAACCTGACAAACCTGTGAATGCAACACCGTTTTTGCCGTCGTTAGCTTTTGCTTGAGCTTTATCTGCACTTGAAACACTGCCTGTTTGTTGAGCAACTGAGTCTTTTTGTTGTTCAGAACCGGCTGCGGCAGGGTTACCTTTTTGACCCATATTATACAATTTAGGGATTTGAGTATAGAAAGCAGCAACTGTGCCGAAAATACCCAAGTTTGTCAATACTCTTGAACCCATTTTGCGGTTAGTGTATGATTTGATAACCTTTTCAAGTTCTTCTGCTGAAACTTTGTCTTTAATAGCTTTGTGAGCAGTTTTTACAGCATCATCAAAGTAGTCTGACATAGCATTGACCAATTCTCCGATTGTACCATGTTTCATTTTGCCGTTTGAGGCAGAGAATTGAACAGCCATTTCATCAACAGCACCGCCGATTTTGCCTTTTTTAAGTTTCATGAAATCGTCAACAACTGACCCAACTTCAGCCAATTTAGCTTTACGTTGCGATTTTGACAATGACTTGTCAGCCATTATGCCTTCGATTTTCATTTGTTTTTCAGTGAAACTTTCAGCGTATTTTGTAATTTCATCTGCTGACATTTTCTCAGCATCTGGAAGACTACCATTTACACTTCTTTCGATAGTATCTTTGAAAATTCTCTTATAGAATTTGCCTTTATCCGCATTGCCGTTTACGATTTCTTCCGAATATTTTGTAGCAAAATCAGTGAACGGTTTTTGGAAACCATCGATATAATTCAATTTTACATTATTACCTCTGCCGAAGTTCTTTTTGATAACATGCAACATTCCTAAAGGAATTAAGAATGCACTTGGACCGGTGATAATTTCTCTTAAAAATTCTTTTCTTGCCAAAGCCCAGTTCAATTCACGTTGGGGTTTACCGTCTTTGCCTAAAACAACATTACCGTTTTCGTCTTTTTTGTCATGAGCGCCACGTACCAAGCCTTTTCCTACACGTGGAGCAATAAAACCTAAACCATCTTGAATAATAAACGATGCTGCGTAACCGCCTGCATCAATGAAATCCATGAACCCAACAATTGGGTTTACACCACCTTGAAACGATACAGAATTTGAATTTGCACGATTTTGCATTTTGTTCTGTGGCATCGACATGCCCGAACAGGAGCGCATCTTTAAATTATTCGCATTATTATTATTTGAATTTATACTTGGTATTATTGGTTTTACTGACATTTTCCCTACTAAATTTATAAATCTTCTACACAATAAAAAAAACAACAATCCGCACTTAATTGCCTTTTTTTTGGGTAATGTTTCAAAACTTTTACATTGTACACTATAAAAAAAGCCTTGAACAAGTGTACTTATTATACTTAATCATGAGATTAATATCAATAGTTTTTACTACAATCATAACATTTTTGTAACATAAGTACATAATCGCGATTTGACACCCTTTTATATCTCAGGTAAACTACAGGAATGGAAGTAAATATTATCGGTGCAGGGCTTGCCGGTTCTGAGGCGGCATTACAACTTGCAAAAAATGGATTTAAAGTTAATTTATACGAAATGAGACCGGTAACAAAAACCGGAGCGCACACAACAGAAGATTGTGCGGAATTTGTATGTTCAAACAGTCTTGGTTCTTATGACATCACAAATGGAAGTGGTTTATTAAAGCATGAAATGGAATTGCTTGGCGGAGAATTGATTGAAATTGCAAAAGAATGTCAAGTTCCGGCTGGAAACGCATTGGCAATCGACAGACACAAATTTTCTCAAACCGTAACAAAAAAGATTGAGCAAAACCCAAATATTAATCTGATAAGAGAAGAAGTTACAGAAATTCCACAAACTCCGACTATTATCGCATCCGGTCCATTGACAAGTTCAAAATTCACAGATGCGATTAAAGAGTTTACAAAAAGTGAATATCTGCACTTTTTTGATGCAATTGCACCAATTGTAGAAAAAGACAGCATAAATTTTGATATTGCGTTTTGGGCAAGTCGCTACGACAAAGGAGAGGCATCATATATCAACTGTCCGATGAATCAAGAACAGTATGAAAAATTTTACAATATTTTGACAAACGCTCCTCGAATAGAACAGCATGACTTTGAAAAGGGTGCTAAATTTTTTGAAAGCTGTTTGCCGATTGAAGTTTTGGCATCTCGCGGTGTAGACACCTTGCGCTTTGGTCCGATGAAACCTGTAGGATTAATTGACAAGCGCACAAATGAAAAAAATTATGCCGTTGTACAACTTCGCCAAGATAATTCTGCAAAAACATTATTTAATTTGGTTGGTTTCCAAACGAATTTGAAATGGGGTGCTCAAAAAGAATTACTACAATCTATTCCGGGATTAGAAAACGTTAGTATTGTAAGATATGGAGTTATGCACAGAAACACATTCATAAACTCTCCAAACTTACTCAATCCGACACTACAAACTCGTGAGCGAAAAGATTTGTTCTTTGCAGGTCAAATCACAGGGACAGAAGGTTACACAGAATCTATTGCGTCAGGACTTTTGGCAGGGTTAAATATGGCAAGATTATTAAATAATGAGCCGTTATTGGAACTTCCAACCGACACAATGCTTGGTGCTTTGACTCACTACATTACAAATCCTGAACATACAAACTTCCAACCGATAAATTCAAACTGGGGAATTGTTCCGCCTGTTGAATTGCCGAAAAAAGAAAGAAAAAACAAAAAACTAAAAGGTGAATTGATGGCAAACAGGGCGCTTGAGTCTTTGAAAAGTTATCTTGCAAAATAATATTTTTAGATAAAGAAGGCGCCGATTACAAAATGTAATCGGCGCCACTTCTTATATAATTTGTTATTCTAAAAATTAGAACATCAAACCAGCTTCTCTAGCTGCGTCAGCCAAAGCTGCGATTCTACCGTGATACAAGAATCCGCCTCTATCGAATACAACACATTCAACACCAGCTTTTTTAGCTTTTTGAGCGATAGCTTCACCAACAACTTTAGCAGCCTCGATGTTACCGCCGTGAGCTAATTTTTCTTTCAAATCTTTGTCATTTGAAGATGCTGATGCCAATGTTACATGGTTTTCATCATCAATCAATTGAGCATAGATGTGTTTTGTACTTCTGTATACAGCCAATCTAGGGAATTCAGCAGTACCTGAAACTTTAACTCTGATTGATTTGTGTCTTTTTTGAACTAATGGTTTTCTTTCTTTTTGTTTAATCATTTTTAATTATCCTTTCATCACCCAAACTTGCTTAAAGAACCACTCTAAGAGTTTATATGGGCTTATTTTTGTATTGTTAGGCACACTGTGCCATTGGTTGCCAAAATATATTTGGCATAAGGTATCTGTAACGCTCACTTCGTTCGCTAACAGCTACCTTCATCGTCTGTGCAATCATAGATTGCGCCACTCTCTTCGCTTTCACTCCGTTCGTAACGACGATATTATTATGTTCCGTCCCTGCTCGCTTTGCTCCCGCAAACCGACTCAGGACGTCACATCGGCTTAGCGCCCTATTTTTTGCCGGCTTTACCAGCTTTACGTCTGATGTATTCGCCTTCGTATTTAACACCTTTGCCTTTGTATACTTCAGGTTTACGTTTAGAACGAATCAAAGCTGCAACATCACCAACTGTTTGTTTGTTAGAACCTTTAACAGTGATTTTTGTGTTAGCTTCTACAGAAATTGTGATACCTTCCGGTGGAACGATATCAACAGGGTGAGAATAACCCAAAGCCATATTCAAAGTTGTACCTTGCATTTGTGCTCTGTAACCAACACCGTTGATTTCAAGTTTTTTCACAAAGCCTTCTTTAACACCGTGAATAGCGTTTGCAACTAATGTTCTTGACAAACCGTACAAAGCATCAGTTTCACGAGTTGTACCAACTTTTGACAATACAACATGGTTATCTTCTAATTTAACTGCAATTTCAGGACGTACGTTTACAACTTCAGTACCCAAAGGTCCTTTTGCTGTAACAACTTGTCCTTCGATTTTAACCTCAACACCTTGAGGAATTTCTACAGGTTTTTTACCAATTCTTGACATTTTTAATTTCTCCTTATGGTATATTGTGAACTACCTTGAGCTTTTCTACCAATTACACTCAAGAATGAAGACAAGACGTCAGGATGTTAGGAAGGCAAGCTATTTAAAATTTAAAAAGCCTGACCTCACGCCCTCCAGCCTTCTTGCCATCTGATTAGTATACATAGCAAAGAACTTCGCCACCAACATTTTCTTTTCTAGCTTTTCTGTCAGTTAGCAAGCCTTTTGGAGTTGAAACAATTGCAACACCCATACCGCCCAAAACTTTTTGTAAGTTTTTAGCTTTTGAGTAATGTCTCAAACCAGGTTTAGAAATTCTTTCTAATTTTGTAATTACAGGTTTGCCGGCAGCATCATATTTCAAAGTGATAGTGATAACTTTGAATTTGCCTTCTTCTTTAACTTCGTAATCAGCGATAAAACCTTCAGATTTCAAAAGTTTTGCCAATTCGATTTTCAATTTTGAAGCCGGTACATTAACTGTTTCGTGCTTAACTGTGTTAGCGTTTCTGATTCTTGTTAGCATATCTGCTATAGGATCTGTCATTGCCATAATTTTCTTCCTTTACTGATTGCGGACTTCCGAAATTCCTTGAAAACAAAATGAGCGCACCCATTTATTATGTTTCCGAATCCTCTCGGAGTTTCCATCTACTCGTCACTTATTGAATTAACTGTGCCCAACAAACGCAGGCTTCTTTCAACAGTCTGACAAGAGTAATTTATCATGAAAAGCAATAAAAATCAATAACTATGTAACAAAATGCTAAATTTCAGCAATCACAAAACCTTCTTGATTTTTCTTTAATAATTTGGCAAATGTTATTATTGATAAATCTTGATTATTGAAAAGATTCTGAATCAAGTTCAGAATGACATAGACCTATTTGTTCAATTTGAGACCTTGAATACACGCAGTCGCATTAAAAACATAACTCCTCTTCATTTCGTACTCTGCTTGACTTGTTGTTCCTCGTAACAACATAATACAAAAAGAGCGGTATTGCTGCCGCTCTTTTTAATTCTATTAACAAATTTGGCTTGCAAACTACCAGCTTGCTTTTGTAACACCCGGTAACAAACCTTGGTGAGCCATTTTTCTTAAACAAATTCTGCACAAACCGAAATCTCTATGAAATCCGTGAGGTCTTCCACAGATACTGCATCTGTTGTGAAGTCTTACTGTTGGGTATTTTCCGGCAGCAGCAAGTTTTTCGCGTCTAAGTTCTTTGTTAATCATCGCTTTCTTAGCCATGAATTTCTCCTATCTTGTACTTATTATTTGTGACTACCTTTGAATGGCATTCCGAGAAGTCTTAACAATTCTCTTGCCTCTTCATCTGTTTCAGCAGTTGTGATAACTGAAACGTTCATACCCTTAACTAAATCTACTTCTTCATAAGTGATTTCAGGGAACAAAGCTTGTTCTTTCAAGCCTAATGTATAGTTTCCACGACCATCAAAACTCTTTGCGCTGATACCTCTGAAGTCTCTGATTCTTGGAAGAACTACGCAAATCAATTTTTGTAAGAAATCATACATTCTTTCGCCACGCAATGTTGCCATTGCTCCAACCGGCATACCTTCTCTCAATTTGTAAGATGCAATTGATTTTTTAGCTTTTGTAACTACTGCTTTTTGACCGGCAATTTTTGTTAATTGAGCTTCAATTGCTTCTGCAATTTTTGAGTTGTGAGAAGCTTCACCAACACCCATGTTCAATACAACTTTTACAAGTTTTGGAACTTGGTGTTCATTTTTGTAGCCGAACTTTTCTTTCAAAGCTGGAACTACATCTTCTTGATATTTAGTTTTTAAGTTTTTTGTTACTGTCATTTTTCTTTTTCCTTTACTATTGGTATTAATGTCGTAAAAAATATTTTTTTACACATTAAGCATCTAGTTGTTCGCCACATTTTTTACATACGCGAACTTTTTTTCCGTCGATAACTTTCATTTCTACTCTTGTTGCCTTTTCGCAAGCTGGGCAAATAATCATAACATTTGAAGAATCAATTGGAGCTTCAAGTTTGATTAATCCGCCTTGGATACCTGCTGCCGGTTGAGGTTTTTGTGCTTTAGTAACCATGTTAGCACCTTCAACAATAACTCTACCGTTTTCTAGGTCAACTTTCTTGATGTTACCGATTTTTCCTTTATCTTTACCTGCAATAACAACGACTCTGTCGCTTGTTTTTACATGTAAACTTTTTTTATCATTGTTTGTCATTTTATTCTCCTGGTTTGTATCTTTCATGGACTGACCAATCGGCCTATTACATGTTCATGCCCCTATGTGGGGAATCTGTTCAGCAACGTGCACTAGCACGTTGAGAACTAGATTACTTCCGGTGCAAGAGAAACGATTTTCATATAACCTTTGTCTCTCAATTCACGAGCTACAGGTCCGAAAACACGAGTTCCTCTAGGGTTGCCGTCTTTGTTGATAATTACAGCAGCGTTTTCATCAAATCTGATAACAGAACCGTCATTACGTTTGATGTCAGCTTTTGTTCTAACAACAACTGCACGAACAACTTCACCTTTTTTCACAGCCATATTAGGAGTCGCATCTTTTACAGAAGCAACGATTTCATCGCCAACTGCTGCAAATTTTTTATTTGAGCTACCCATAACACGGATACATAATAATTGTTTAGCACCTGTGTTATCTGCTACTTCTAGTCTAGTTTCTTGTTGTATCATTTTTCTTTCCTTTTAGTATTTACTACTGTTTGCCTCTCATTACTCTGTGGTAATGCTGCTTGCCCCTTTCATGGGGTCCTGAAACAAGTTCAGGACAAGATTCATAAATTTTATTAATTATCTTGCTTTTTCTACTACTTCAGCTACAACCCAGCGTTTGCTGCCAGAGATTGGTCTGTTTTCAACGATTCTTACGATATCGCCTTCGTTACAAACGTTTTCTGCATCGTGAGCTTTATAGTGTTTATTAGATTCCATAATCTTTTTGTATTTTGGATGTGGTTCATAATCAGCAACTTTTACAACAACAGTTTTATCCATTTTGTTACTAACTACCATTCCTTGTTTTTCTTTTTTAGGCATTTTGTACCCCTTTTTCTGTTATTATTGTTTTTGCTTGAGCGATAAGTTTCTTAGTTTTAGAAATACTAGCTGTATTTTCTAATTTGTGAGTAGATAATTGCAATCTTGATTCAAGTAATTGTTTTTTCCAATCAACAATAGCACTTTGTAACTCATCAACTGATTTTTCACGCATTTCACTTAATTTCATTTTATTATTTTCCTTTATCTTATTTCCCTACCTTATGCCGACCAAAGATGTTATCTTTCGCTAAGGCAAGTAATTTGTTATGCTTGTTCTCTTGGTTGTTCTACGATTTTAACTTTGATAGGAAGTTTTTGAGCTGCCAATTCCAAAGCGTGTACAGCAACTGCTCTATCAAAATAATCAAGTTCAAATAATAATCTATTTGGTTTAACAACTGCTACCCAGTATTCTACGTTACCTTTACCTGAACCCATACGAGTTTCAGCAGGTTTTGCAGTAATCGGTTTATCTGGGAAGATTTTAATCCAAACGTTACCGCCACGTTTGATTTCACGAGTCATTGCACGACGTGCAGCCTCGATTTGACGGCTGGTAATCCAACCTGGCTCTACTGCTTGTAAAGCGTATTGACCGAATTCAAGTTTTGTACCTCTAGTTTCAGTACCTTTCATTCTGCCTTTCATCATTTTGCGGTATTTAGTCTTTTTAGGCTGTAACATTATATTTTGCTCCTATTAATTTTATACCTTACTTTGCTTCTGACGCTGTTTCGATGTTTCTTGAACGTCTAGGGCGTCTTCCGCCTTTATCGGCATCTTTGCCGCTTTTGTGTTTGATGTTTTGGTCTGCCATTTCGCCAGGCATCAAGTTGCCTTTGAAAATCCAAACTTTAACACCGATTTTACCCATGATTGTATCAGCTTCTGTGAAACCGTAATCTACGTCAGCTCTAAGAGTTTGAAGAGGGATTCTACCTTCTTTAGCCCATTCTGAACGAGCGATTTCAGCACCACCCAAACGACCAGATACCATAACTTTGATACCTTGAACGCCTGAACGCATTGTTCTTTGCATAGCTTGTTTCATTGCACGTCTGAATGCGATACGTTTTTCAAGTTGTTGAGCAATAGATTCTGCAACTAATTGAGCATCAGCATCAATTCTTGCAACTTCTACTACATTGATAATTACGGGTTTGCCAATGTATTTAGCAACATCTTGACGAAGTTCATCAATACCTTGTCCGCCACGACCAACAACTATACCAGGTTTTGCTGTTACAACTGTGATTGTTATATTTTGCGCTTTTCTGGCAATCAAGATTCTTGAAACACCAGCTGCATATAGTTTTTTCTTAACGAATTTTCTAATTTTAGCATCTTCTGCTACGAATGCTGCGTAGTCTTTAACCTTAGCAAACCAAGTGCTTACCCAAGGTTGAATTATTCCTACTCTAAATCCGGTTGGATGTGTTTTTTGTCCCATTTTATTACTTTCCTATTTTGTTGTATCACTAACTACTAATGTAAGGTGTGATGTACGTTTCATTCTTGAATACATACGACCTTGTGCTCTTGTTCTTGCACGTTTATAAGTAACACTTTCATCAGCAAAGATTTGAGAAATCTTTAATGATTCAGGAGCTACGCCATATTGCTCACGAGCGTTTGCAATAGCAGCTTTCAAGTTCTTTTCAACAACTCTTGCTGCAAAGTAAGGCATAAAACGTAACATATCTTGAGCTTCAACAACAGCTTTACCTCTAACTTCATTGATAACTCTACGAAGTTTTCTTGCTGTCATTTTTATGTCTGTTTGTTTTGCTTTTGCTTCCATTTTTTTATCCTTTATTAATTAATATAAATATCACTGTGGATTATTCGTACTAACCTCTTTTTGCTACTTTGTCTGCACCTGCATGACCTTTGAATAATCTTGTTGGTGCAAATTCACCTAATTTGTGTCCTACCATTTGTTCTGTAACGTATACAGGAACGTGAGTCTTCCCATTGTGTACAGCAATAGTATGGTTTAACATATCAGGTACAATCATTGATGCTCTTGACCAAGTTTTGATAACTTTCTTTTCAGAATTAGCATTCATCTTGTCTATTTTCTTTTGTAGAGATTCTTCTACGTATGCACCTTTTTTTAATGAACGTGCCATTTATTTCTCCTTTTATTGTTGTTTTGTTTTTGAGTTTTATTGTTTTGTTGGAGTGAGGTGCAGGCTAAGCTGCACGCTCATACCAAAATTCATTATTTAGATTTTCTTCTTCTAACGATAAGTTTATCAGAAGCTTTTCCTTTTTTACGTGTTTTGTAACCAAGTGCCGGTTTGCCCCAAGGTGTTTTAGGGTGTCCGCCAGGACCTGTTTTACCTTCACCACCACCGTGTGGGTGGTCACATGGGTTCATTGTAACACCACGAACTGTAGGTCTGATACCCATATAACGTTTTCTACCAGCTTTACCGATAGATAAGTTTTTGAACTCAGAATTGCCCAATGTACCGATTGTAGCCATGCATTCTTTTCTTACCATTCTCATTTCACCAGAAGGAAGTTTGATAGTTACATAGTTACCTTCTTTAGCCATAACTTGAGCTGAGTTACCTGCTGACCTTACCATTACACCGCCGCGTCCAGGGTTCAATTCTACGTTGTGAACAATTGAACCTAGAGGAATCAATTCTAATGGTAAAGCGTTACCTGTTTGTACAGGAGCTTCAGGACCGCTAACGATAACATCGCCTACGTTCAAACCTTCCGGAGTTAAGATATATCTTTTTTCACCGTCAGCATAGAAACAAAGTGAAATTCTTACGTTTCTGTTTGGGTCGTATTCGATAGTTTTAACTGTAGCCGGTACACCGAATTTATCTCTTTTGAAATCAATTACACGGTAAGATTTTTTTACACCGCCACCTTTATGACGACAAGTGATTCTACCTGTATTATTTCTACCTGCTGTTTTTTTCAACGCTCTTAATAATGATTTTTCAGGAGTTGAAGTTGTGATTTCTTGATAATCACTTTTTGTCATGCCTCTTTGTCCCGGAGACGTCGGATTAATTTTTCTAATAGCCATTTCTATACTCCTATGAATTCTAATGGTTCGCCTTCGATTGTAACGATGGCTTTCTTACTTGAATCTGTTCTACCGAATTTATATCCCATTCTTTTTTCGTGAGATGGCATATAAACTGTTCTTACTTTTGTAACTTTTCTACCAGGAAAAGCTAATTCTACAGCTTTAGCAATTTCAATTTTAGTTGCATCTTTTTTTACTTCGAAAGTATATTGTGCATTTTCTGTTGCTGCCACTGATTTTTCTGTAATTAATGACTTTTTAATTACGTCATATAGTCTTTCTGTTTCTTTACTCATTATTGTAACCTTTCTGTAATTTCATTTACAGCAGATTCAGTCATAACAACAAAATCAGCTTCCAATAAATCTTTCACATTTAAGTTTGTCGGTAACAAAAGTTTTACACTAGGAATGTTTCTTGCTGATAATTCCAAGTTTTTATTTTCTTCTGCTTTAGTATCTGCAACAACTAAAACTTTACCGCTTACGTTTAAAGCTTTCAATGCGCTTACCATCAATTTTGTTTTTGGTTCAGCGATTGTTGAGAAATCTTTAACTACAACCAATTGAGCTTCTCTAGCTGATAATGCTGATTTCAAAGCTAATTGTCTAGCTTTTTGAGGCATATTGAAAGAGTAACTTCTTGGTTTTGGTCCAAAGATTACACCACCACCTGCAAACAAAGGTGAACGAAGAGAACCAGCTCTAGCACGTCCTGTACCTTTTTGTTTCCAAGGTTTTCTTCCGCCGCCTGCTACTTCAGCTCTTGTTTTAGCACAAGCTGAACCTTGACGAGCGTTATTTAATTGTCTTCTTAATGCTAAGTGCATTACATGAATATTAGGTTCAACACCGAAAACACTTTTTTCTAATGTGATTTCGCCTAATTTTTCGCCATTTGTACTTAATATTTCTTTTGACATTTTTTGTTTTTCCTTTATTACTAACTATTTCCGTTTAAGACTGCTTACCGCTTGCTTTCGCTTTATTTGGCACGACCAGCCGGTTTTTATGACTTGTCCTTGTCGTGTGCGTTAATTACGCATTCCATTTAGTTCTTGTAGGAACGATTGTTACCAATCTGCCTTCGCATCCAGGTACTGAACCTTTAACTAAAACTAAACCGTTAGCTGAATCAACTTTAACTAATTTCAATTTAGTAATAGTAACTCTTTCGTTACCCATGTTACCAGCCATTCTTTTACCTTTGATAACACGTGAAGGAGTTGTACCTGCACCGATTGAACCAGGTTCTCTGTGGTTTTTAGAACCGTGAGCCATAGGTCCTCTGCCAAAGTTATGTCTTTTAACTGTACCTTGGAAACCTTTACCTATTGATTTACCTGTTACGTCTACTTTTTCAACATTTTCCAATACTGAAAGTTCAACCTTATCACCTACTTTGTAATCTTGAGGGTTTTCAACTCTGAACTCTTGAAGATGTCTGTAGTTTGATAAGTTATTTTTCTTGAAATGACCTAATTGAGCTTTTGTCAAGTGTTTTTCTTTAGCAGCTACAGTACCAACTTGGATAGCATTGTATCCGTCAGTTTCAACTGTTTTAACTTGAGTTACAACAGTTTCGTCAACTTTGATAACTGTTACAGGGATAGCCAAACCTTGTTCGTCAAAGATTTGAGTCATTCCAACTTTTTTTCCTATTACACCTAGTGTCATATTCTACCTTTCTAGCTCGCCCGTTTGAATGATTCGCAAAGGAATATCCTCGAGTTTGCATTTTCTCTTGCGAGCGCTACTTTTGCTTACTGTTTCTTTACCTTTTTGAAGGACTTTCACCTTCCACCGTACAAGTACGGGTAGTAGATCACATTATCTTATGCATAATGCTTATTCAATTTTCATTTGACAGGAATCTTAGCAAACTATCTTGCTTCGATATCTACACCTGCCGGTAAATCTAATCTACGTAACTCATCCATAGTTTGTTGAGTTGGTTCGTAAATATCGATAATGCGTTTGTGAGTTCTCATTTCAAAGTGTTCACGAGATTTTTTATCTACGTGTGGTGAACGCAATACACAATAAATACGTCTTTTTGTAGGTAAAGGAATAGGTCCAGCTACTTTAGCGTCTGTTCTTTTTGCTGTTTCTACGATTTTTTCAGCAGATACATCAATGAGTTTGTGGTCATAAGCTTTCAAACAAACTCTGATTCTGTTTTTCTTAGTGCTAGTTGCCATTTGCATTCCTTTTTCTTTTTTCTATGTACTACTTTGTGGAGCTTTGTTTTAAATCTTGCAAGCACAAAATCTAAAACCTTTTCCACCCCTGAAGTTCGCTATTTTAAAATATTTCGGATATTTTACTCACAATACTTCAAGCATAATTATCTTAAAACAAACAAAACTCACTGTCAACCGTGATTTCGCATGTTTGTTTAGTTTTGTAACGTTATTAAAACTTAATCATAGACTAATTTTCAAAAGTCACTTCAACTTGTATAAATATCTAAAGTTACTCAATAAAAAATTTGCGCAACAGAACATTTATTTTTTACAAAAATTAATATCATAAATCACTTGTATCAAATTTTTGGTAAAAATTCTTTTCATAAGCACGCTCTAAACGAGTCGCCATTTTATCAGCATTTGCTAATGAATTTGGCAATCCGTCATCCGGATGCAATACACCTTTATTAATAATATACAAATCTTTCAACATATAAGGTATGTATGCAATAGCCTTCAAAATAGGGTTATTTTTGATAGTCGGATGTTCCATCAAAAATTTGTCAAACTTATCTTCCTGATACAACATTGCTTTGTCTTCTTTTGTCCCATTTTTTGATGGAATGCAAGGAATTTCGATATCCCTTCCCCACACACCTTTTTTAGGTGAAATAACAAAACAATCATTCGAATGAATCATCCCTTGATTCATTGCCGGTTTGAACGAAATATCAAAATATTTGTCATGCTTATGTTTTAAACAAAATTCTTTAAATGCGACTTTTCCTGTCGGCAAATCTGCCATTTCACTGCGGAAATATTCATTCATTCTATCAAGAGCTTTTCCTTTCGGCGGGATAAATGCCATACCAAAGCTCGGGGTAACTTCATTTCTAACTTCCATTTTTATAGCCTTCTTTCTTCACAATATATAAGGCGGCTAAAAATATTTTTTGCTAGTCTGTTGCATATTATTTTTGGAAAATTTACTGAACAAAAGATTTGATTTGTTCAATTTTATCCAAAGAATCACTTTCCATATAAATACGCAACAACGGCTCTGTGCCTGACGGACGAACCAATATCCAAGTAGTTCCGTCTTCCAGGTATAATTTTACACCGTCTTTAAAATCTTTTTTTGAAATTTTCTGTCCGATAATCTCTTCCATCGCACCGAATTTCTCTAATACAGGTTTAATTTCTTCAACATTATCAAGTTTTTTATCAACCCTTGTATTGTGGAATTTGCAACCTACAAATTTTTCTAACTCATGCTGCAATTGTACAAGAGTTTTATTTTCGTAAGCCATAGCCTCTAAGACAAGCAAATTAGCCAAAATACCGTCTTTTTCAGGAATATGACCTTGAATACTCAATCCGCCTGACTCTTCCCCTGCAATAATCGGATTATACTTCCTCATAGCCTCACCGACATGCTTAAATCCGACAGGAGTCTCAATCACATCAACCCCAAGTTTTTCTGCCGCAATATTAAGCATCAAACTTGCACCAACTGTTTTTACAAGACATCCTGAATAGTTTTTATACTTTTTCAAATGCATCAAAAGTATTGCAATAATTTCGTTTGGAGTAACGTATTCATCATTTTCATTAACGACTCCAAATCTGTCAGAATCACCATCATTGGCAAATCCGACATATCCGTTATGAGATTTGATATAATCAATCATTTCACCCATATATTGAGGTTTTGGTTCAGGCATTCCGCCCCCAAAATTTGTATCATGATACATGTGAATACTGTCATACTCAATTCCGTTATCTGATAATAATTTGTCAAAATAACCGATACTTGCAGCATACAAACCGTCAAAAATAATACGTTTTTTTAATTCTTTTATCTTTTGGAAATCAATAATTTCTTTTATGCGCTTAAAATAAGCATTAGAAAAATCCGTATAAATCAATTTGCCATTGACACAAGTTGGCATATCTTTACCCAAATTTGAAACAATTTCATTGGTAATTTCACTTGTGGCAGGCCCTGCATAATCAGGAATAAATTTAATCCCCAAATATTTTGGAGGGTTGTGAGATGCAGTGAACATAACCGCGCACGCATCCAAATGTTTAGCATTAAAAGCCAAAACCGGAGTTGGGATAACTTTATCGCTATATAAAACTTTGAACCCTGCATTTTTTAGAATTTCCGTGCACTGCATAGAAAATTCTTTTGCCATATTTCTAGGGTCGTAACCGATGATAATAGTTTTGTAGATTCCATAGTTGTCAAAAACATATTTGCCGATAGCTTTTGAAACCAACGCAACATTTTCTTCGTTAAAATCTTCACCTACAACGGCTCTCCAACCATCTGTTCCAAATTTAATATTATTCATCAGTTACCCTTTTCCTTCTTATTTTTATCTGTTATAATCTTAATCGAAAGATGGAGTTAAGTAAATGTCTGATTTTGAAAACATTAAAAATATTGCGTATTTAGGTCCTGAGTGTTCATTTTCCGAAATGGCAAAAGACAGATTTTGCGAAAAACACAAATGGCAAGGATTTTCCACACCGTTAAATACTATTGGTGAAATCGTTGATTATGTTGCGCAAAATTCATTCGACACAATCGGAATTTTGCCTGTAGAAAACACGTTAGACGGTACAATCAGGGAGTCTTTAGACAGAATTATCCTATCTCACAATCCAAATATCAGAATAATTTCTGAACTGATTTTGCCGATAGAATACTGTTTGCTGTCAAAAACCACAGAATTTTACAGTATTATGGGCTTAATTGCAACTCCGCGCCTTATCGGTAAATGTCAAAACTTTATAAAAAACGAATTGCCGATGAACTTGGACATTGTAGAAGCTCCATCAATGCTTGAATCTGCACAAGATTTACAAAACCATAACCTGACGTATGCATCAATCGGGAACAAAAAAATCGCCGAAAAATGTATGCTAAATGTTCTCAAAGAAAACATTCACGACGACAAAAACAATATGACAAGATATGTTTTGATTGGCGATGTTGAGACAAAACCGTCAGGGCAAGACAGAACAACAATCGCATTCAGGACAACCAACGAACCTGGGGCATTATTGGAAATTTTGAAAGTATTTTTGGAGCACAAAATCAATTTGACATATATTTCTTCCCGCCCATCAAAAGTTGAAATTCAGGAATATATATTTATTGTTGTATTTGAAGGTCACATCAAAAATCCGAATATGCTTGAAATGATAGAAGACATCAAACCAAAGACTTCGTTTTTCCGATACCTAGGGTCTTACAAAAGCGATTGCTAGACTACTTTACTTTTTTAATTAACTTCTTAAAATATTCGGAATCCTCTTTGGCTTTTTGAGCACAGGCAACTCCGTTCATTTCATTTGTAGTATCAAGATTGCAATATTGGGACATGTCGGTATAAGTCGTACCTTGTGCCCCCATGGTTTTAAGTTCGCCATCTATAAATTGAAACGTAAATAGGTCATAACCCCACTTGTTTGGCTTGTTGTTATAACCATTCAGGTCAACCGTAATCCAAATGTTATTGGCAAAAGATTTCGGATTTTCAAACAATAACAATGTTCCGTCTTGAAGTGAAATTTGTCCATCATCAAACCAATTTCCGCTAACTGTCGAATTACCATCAAGGGAGACATAAGGTTTTGCATTGCCTGTTCCGTATGGGATATAGTGATAACAAGGACTATTCTTGATAGATTCCGCATATCCACAATCAAAAGGTGCTTGCAGATATCTCATAAAGGTTTTGTAAAATGATGCATTTTCTTTGTAAGTTGAAATATCTAGTGAAACATCATCAGCTTCCATTTGCTTTAATACCTGCTGAACTGTCGAATACGATTTCAAAAACTGTGAACGTAACCTGTGGGCTTTGTAGTTGTTTATAAGGTTAGGTATCGTCATTGCTGCAACTACTCCGATAATACCAAGAGTAATTAAAACCTCTGCCAAGGTGAAACCATATCGCACCTTGGTTTGGCGGGAATTAGACATAGTACAAAATCCAAAAAGATTCTTCTTCATTTTATTCTCCTTTTGAATTTAGCATACAGAAATTTTTAGCACCTGTCAATCATTTTTATGTAGTATAAGTCATATATACTATTTTCTATACATAGAAAATCTGAGCTAAATATTTATAATATTGGAATGGACGACAGGGAATTGTTATTAAAATTAGGCAATAAAATCAGGTACGAAAGGGTGCGCAGACACCTATCACAAGAAAAATTGGCAGAACTTGCCAATATGAATATGCGCTCTATCAGTACAATTGAATGTGGAACAACTGATATCAAATTCACGACATTGAATAAAATTGCCACCGCCCTTGATTTGGAAGTCAAAAACCTTGTCGAATTTGTTTTGTAAGGGGAAATTGAATATTGAACATTTAGGTCTATGTCATTCTGAACTTTACAAAGCGAACCATTGAGCTAGAGCGAAATGTGTGAGCCTGGATGCGAGCACAGGCTGAGCTGATTCAGAATGACAGAGACCTTTGTGTTTGATTTAAAAGTCTAAATCTATCCTACCATTTCTACTTCTTCACAAACTTCATGGCTCTGGTGTAAGAGGTTGTATTATACCCTTTTTCTATATATTGCGGATACTTTTTCTCAATATACTTATAAGCATTTCTTATCCTTTTTTCACCAGATGGGTGGTCGGAAAAGAAATCAAAATAATTCCCTGAAATTTTATTCAACAAAGATATTGACGCCAATGGGTTATATCCAGCATTTGCCAAATAATCGATACTTGCCATATCGGATTTTGTCTCTTGACCGCGTGAAAGTTTTTTATTAACAAGAGTTCCTGCAGCTGCACTTCCGACCAAAATCGCACCGGATTTGGTTAATCTTGAAGAATCACTGATTATCCCAATTACAGACAACGCCGTACCTGCAACGCTTGCCGCTGCGACAGTTGTGTTTCGTGCAATACTTTTCTTCACATGTGTTTTGGTAACATGACCCATCTCATGCCCGACAACAAACGCCAATTCATCCTCTGTTTCAACGTATTTCAAAAGCCCTTTATTGACCGAAATTCTATTATTTATATCAGTAGAGGCGTTCGCATCATCCCCATCTGAAACTACAAATTGAATTTTTTGCTCAATATTATTAGCAGAAATCAACTTTGCGCCAATGTGATTTATAGTATTGAAGGCGTAATTTGAATCCCAGTCTTTGCAATAAGGTTTGATGTCAATAGAAACTCCGCCCTGCAAAACATCAGGAACAGCCTTTTTTGTTGTCGAAACAGCATTTTTGACAGGTATTGTATAAGTATAATTAGGCTTTGCATCCGCAAGCGGTGCAAAAAGAAATAAGACTAAACTTAATGCAACAAGTTTTTTCAAACTTACTTTATCATTTCTCCATTCAAATACCATGTTTTTACACCTGTTATTTTTACGTTGACAAATTCGCCTGTCAAATCTTTATCATAAGGGATGTGAACAATTTTATTATTTCTTGTTCTGCCTGTAATTACATTTTTTCCTTTATGATTTTCAAAGTTTTCAATAAGGACTTCCATCTCGCGACCGATAAATTTTTTATTTGATGCAAGACAGCATTTTCTATTTTGTTCGTTCAACCTTGCTAAACGTTCAAATTTTGTATCTTCGTCAATAAATTTGTCTACCCATTTGGCCGCAACGGTTTTTTCACGAGGGGAATATGCCGCTGTATTAGAATAATCCAGTCCGAGTTCTTCCATTGCAGTCAAAGTTTCAACAAACTGCTCTTCGGTTTCCCCAGGGAATCCTGCAATAAAGTCACTTGTGATAGTAACATCAGGAACCATTTCACGAACTTTGTTTGCGATTTTGAAATAAGTTTCTCTATCATAACGACGGTTCATTTTTTTCAAAACTTCCGTACTGCCTGATTGCATTGGAATGTGAAAGTATTCGCAAACTTTGTCTAATTCAACAACTGTATTAATAAGTTCATCTGTTATATCTGTTGGGTATGATGTAACAAATCGGATTCTGAATTTGCCTTCAATAGCATTTACGTCTCTAAGTAAATCCGCAAGGCGGTAATTTTTATCCTTGAAATCTTTACCGTAACTATCAACATTTTGTCCCAAAAGTGTAATTTCTTTAAAGCCTGAATTTAGTGCGTCTTTAACTTCTTTCAAAATAGTTTCAGGCAATCTTGAACGCTCTCTGCCTCGTGTATAAGGAACAATACAATATGTACAGAAGTTGTTACAACCTTCTGTAATCGGAATCCAAGCATTAACAGATTTCACTCTGTCGATTTCAAAATTAACGGCTTTTTCATCCTCTGTTGCATTTGTTTCTTCACATTCGCAAACCTTTTCACCTGCATTTATTTTCTTGATAATATCAGGTAATGAATAGATTTTATGAGTTCCCAAAACAAAGTCTACATAGTGAGCACGTTTAAAAATTTCTTCCGCTTTTTGTTGCGCAACACAACCGCAAAAACCGATTTTTAATTCAGGGCGTGTTTTTTTCCATTTCCCCCAAGTTCCAATCAAACTGAATGCCTTGTCTTCACTCAATTGCCTGATAGAACAGGTATTAACCATCAACAAATCCGCACTTTTTGGTTCGTCAGTTTCTTCATATCCAAAATTTGAAAGCATACCAAACATACGTTCAGTATCTGACTTATTCATCTGACAACCCATTGTCTCTATATAAACCTTTTTCATTATCGCTAAACCTCTTGTATTTCAAATATATAGTTCTATCTTATCTGAAAAATACGTTTTGTAAAATTAATACACGATTTGACGGCAATAAAATTTGTACATACAATAAAAATGTTGGAGGATATTTTGGATATAAAAATCAAAAAATATATAGCTGTCACATCTGCAATTTTACTAATTGGAATTGTCGGAGTTTTTGCATTTAACTTTACGAAAAGAGCCACGGAAAAACCAAAAGATTTCGCACCTTTAGTAAAAGAAATTACCAAAGACACAAAACTGATTGATGCAAATACCGACCACAATCAAGCACTTGATGTTGCTGAATATGCAGTAAAAAAGGGAATAAAATTCCCTGAAATTATAATAAATTTTGATACGCACAGTGATGTATATTTGAACTATCCTGTAATGAAACAAGGTCCTGCAAGAGTTGAAAGTTGGATTAATGAACTATTTGTAAATAATCCGAATTTAAAAGAATTGTATTGGGTTATCCCTAACGAAGAAACCGACAAACCATCTTTACAAACATTGTTCGCCGAAAATGATTTTTCAAACATAGAAAATGCTGTTCCGTTATACGGAAACTCTCTAAATGATGATGTTCCATGGTTATATTTTGTATTTAATCCTCTTTATAAAAAAGCATATCCGCAAGAATTTTTGGTAAATATTAAAGACGGTGTAATAAACGAATACTCTCGAAACGAGCAAGTCAACAATCTTTTCTTCAACAAGAAATATAAATTCAAAAAAATCAAAATCATAACTTGTACAAAAGAGACCCTACCTGATATGGAAGGCAAAAAGGTATTTTTGAGTATTGATGCAGATTATACAAGCAATTCAGGATTTGATACCGTTGACGATTTCAAAATCAACAAAACTCCGACAGGAATTTCAAACACATTTTATGACATTTTTAAAACAATAAAAGATAAAAATATCAAACCTGAGATTATTTCAATGTCTTTATCTCCACAATATTTACCGAAAAAAGACCACGAATTTGTCAACAAACTTTTCAAAGAAATTATCCAAATATCAGGAATGAGGGACGAAATCAACACCTACAAAAGGAAATATGACCCTGACCCTCATTACATTGAAAAACATTATAGCAGATAGAATTTATTCAATTGTCAAAACTCTATCAAGACACGCTTTTGCAGAATATTGCCATTCGCGGTAAGTTATACGTTTAACCTTGAATCCGCAACGTTCCAAAATCGCTTGCTTTTTCATATTTGACATGTGGTGAAGTTTTTTGTTATCTTCAACCCCATCTATTTCGATAATGAATTTATCATCCACAACCAAATCTGCGCTCAAGCCTGCAATTTCTACCCCTGCGCAAACTTTATGTTCAAGCTTGCGAATAGCATCTGCTACTTCTCTTTCTAATGAATTTTTATAAATATTTTCATCAATTTCATTATTTTTTAGAGCCTCTTTGCGTTCTTTATACTCTTTCAAATAAGAAACATAGTGTCTGAAATGTCCATCAGGCATAGTTTCTAAATCATGAGAAACAAAGTTTATACATTTGTTTTTTGCACGAGTGATTGCAACATTGAACAAATTAGGTTTTTGCAAAAATGTAATACTTTGCGGATATGAATTATTCGCAAATGCCCACGACATCAAGATGATATCGCGTTCATCCCCTTGGAATGTATGTGCTGTACCAATCTCAATTTTGTGTTTTTTAATCATATAGTCAGACAAAACTTTTGGAACAGAAATTTTCAACTGCTCAACCTGTGCCCTGAATGGAGAAATAATTCCGATAGTGACAGGTTTTTCAGGATTTTTTCTCTCATCATCAATGATAATTTCATGCAAAGTTTTAACCAAAGCTTCAATTTCAGGCAAGTTTCTTGTCGCATCCATATCAACTTTGCCATCAGGAACTTTTACCATATCAATAACGACATCGTCAGAGGAATCCTTGCGCATTACGCGGATTCTGTCGTTATAAAATTCTTTGTTAGAAAAATTGATAATCGGTGGCAAACTTCTGAAATGCTCATCCAACATAACAGAATTAATTGAATAATAGTCTGCCAAATCAAACATTGAATTGGTTCTAAATCGCCACATCAACTGGTATTTATCAGGAATACCGTATTGACTCAAGAATGACTGCTCTTTTGCCTTTTCTAAGAATGATAAGTGCGGTAACTGCTTGTCATCCCCCACAACAACAGTTCTTTTAGCCCTGTACATTATAGGAAAACAACTTGCGATATCGCATTGAGATGCCTCATCAATAATTGCAACATCAAACATCCCCGGTTTTAGCGGTAGAGAATCTGAAACCGCATAAGTTGTAACACACCAACAAGGAAAAGCGTCCAACAACGGTTTAAAATCTTCTTCTTCCATAATGCTGTCAGTTTTTTTCTTTCTGCGCTCAACCAATGCCATTGAATGAACTTTAATCCTTCTGACTTTTTTCGCATCACGCAAAAGGACTTTCAAAGCCTCTCGTCTTGTACTTTTCAAAATATTTCCAGCTAAAGTGCCTTGTTTTTTCTTCATCTGACGGATTTGTTCCATCATCACATGGAGATTGCCTGTTTTTTGAATATCAGATTCAATTTTGCGCAACTTCCATTTTTGAGTCATAAAATCAAGCTCAATCTTTAACCTGTCAAGATTTTCAGGCTCAACTTCAAAATCTCTCAAATCAAGAATTTTCTTCAACTGTCGAATATTTGACATATTTGCAAATGAAGCAAAAAATCCTGATTTTTCCATATTTTCTGTCAAAGATTTAATTACGTCGCGAACATTATCGATTTCTGATTTTTTTAGCGGACGTCTGATATATTCCATATCGCCAACTATTGCAGTCTGTTGCGCAATTTCGTCTTTCAAATCATGCCAGTCTTTTTCCAGTTTAATGATTTTTTCGCACTTTGCCTCAGTTTCGCGAAGACAGTCTAAATGCTGTCTCATATCTTTCACATCCGCAAAAATGTAATCTTCAACATCATCATCTAAAGAGAATTTGCCTGAAACAAGTTCTTGTAATTGAAGACTCAATTGCTTTTGATAATTCATTCTTCCTGCACGCAAAGCCAAATACGGCGCACCCAAGTTATTTAACCTGTCAGCAACAACGTCAACCGCCTTGTCCATACGAGATGCAACAAGTACGGTCTTGCCGTTTGCAATCAAATGCGCAACAAGGTTTACAATCGTTTGCGATTTACCTGTCCCCGGAGGTCCTTGTACCGCAATCAATTTGTTATTTTCAACATTTTTTATAACTCGTTCTTGCGAATCACTCAAAGCAAGCGGAGTTATCGGATAAAATACACCTTCTGAATCTTTGAGAGGAAAATTTTTCTCTACGGATTGTGTGTATTCATCATTTATAACACTTAGGGTAGTTTCGCGGAAAACACCACTCGGCTTTTCGGCAATTTGCATCAATTCATGCAAAACCCCTGCTGTAACAGCAGGTCTTTTTGTCAAAATAATTGCACTTTGATATGTTACCGTAAGTTTTTTGATATCTCCGACAGCAGCTTTTTGCTTTTGCTCCTGAATTTCATCATCAATAATTTCATCATAATTATCACCATTGATTTGAACATCAGACAAATTTGAAGTTTCGTCTTTTGAAACATTGTCTTCTGTAACATCCAACGCAGGGTCAGATGAGATTTCAATATCAGGAATCAAAGATTTTAATGTAGTCAAGAAAATATCCATCTTTTCCTTTGTAATCGGAACTTCAGGAACAACATCCAAAATCCCTTCCAAGAACAAATCCACTTCATCATCATCTTCACCTTTTTTCAAAAGTGCAGCCAAAGCTCCTGTATTTAGGGACAAAACATCATCTTGCAAAATACAGTTTATATTAACGCCGTTTCGCTCCAATTTACAAGGAACATACAAAAGCGGAGTAAGAAATTCATTTTGACGACGAGATTTGCCGTTGCGCCCAACCAAAAACATATAGCCGTAAATCAAATATTTGTCACGAGCACTGGAAACCCCTTGCAACATCAATTCTGTCAAATTCGGATTTGAGCCGTCGAGTTTCAAATACTCCAAACCTTGAGTCAACAAAGATTCTTGCTCTTTTAGAAAAATCCACTTGTTGTCCTTGTCGCCTTTCAAGTTTCTAAATGTAGAACTTTTAACCTCTTCCCTCACACAGTCATGAAGATATAAGCTCAATTTCTTGATAAAACTGTTATTAAATGCGGAATTTAGCGCCTTTGTAGCTTCTTGTAACATAGTTTTGTAAACCTTCTTAAAATGAATATATTACTCTCGATTTTATAACATTTTATACTAAAATCAACCCTTTGACATCATCAATAAAGTGGATAGTTTTGAGAGAAGGCAGGGTGACAGGAGGGCAAGCATAAAACATATAACCGTCCAATAGTGTCATTATAAATAGCAAAAGGAATAATGTCATTCTGAACTTGTTTCAGAATCTCTAACTAAACACTCCGGTCATTGTCACCCTGATGAACCGGTCGAGCCACCAATAATCCAAGACTGTTTATGAATCTCTAATTGCACAAAGAAGTCTATGTCACCCTCATAATATTAAGAATGTAAACAAATGTTAAACTAAAATTTTCCCGCCTAAAACCCATACTATGCCAATATTTCAACCTTTTTCATCACCTTAAAACTCTGTCACCACATGCAATTATGCAGCACTTATATACTTTATATATCTATATAGCAATGTGTGCTTAACGAAGATATAAGGAGAAGTAAAAATGGCAGATTACACAATTCAAGGCGGAGACAATTTAAGCAGAATCGCCAAAGCTCATGGTACAGACGTAAATACGTTATTAAAATTGAACCCGGACTTAAAGAAACATCCAAATTCTATTATGGAAGGTGGTACATTGAAATTACCTGATGCACCAAGAGGTGCTGAAGATATTGATATGCATGTTACAGGTTTTGGCATTGAGCATAACGACAGCACCCCTGCAAAACCAACGGCACAACCTACAGCTCAAACTCAAACACCTGATTCTACAGGTTATACAAAAGGTGATGTTATCACAGCAGGTATCGCAGGTGCAGCTACACTGAAAGCAGCTGAAGCAGCAGCTCCACATATTAAAACTGCAGCTAAAAAAGGTGCGCAAATTGCGAAAAATACAGCAAAAGCAGGCGCAGCCAAAGCTAAAAGCTTGGCAAGCAAAGCTAAAGCAGGCATCAAAAATGGAGTTACAGCAGCAAAAGGTAAAGTAACAGCTGTCGGAACAAAAGTTGCAGAAAAAGCCAAAGCAATGGCAAGACTTGCTCAAATGAAAGCAGCAAAAGCAGCACAGGCAGCTAATGCAGCTAAAAATGCAGCGAAAACTAAAGCAGCAAGCACAGCAGCTAAAGCTAAAAATTTGGCAAAAACCGGTGCAACAAAAGCCGCAAACGCTGCGAAAAAGACAGGTAAAGCCGTTAAAGCCGGAGCAACTAAAGCGGCTAATGCAACAGCAAATGCGGCAAAAGCAGGACTTACAAAAGGTAAAGTTTTGGTTAAGAAAACAACAGGCAAAGTTACAAGCATAGGTGCTAAAGTTGCCGAAAAAGCTAAAGCATTGGCAAGACTTGCTCGTATGAAAGGAGCAAGCGCAATGGCAAAAGCTAAAGGAGCACTGAAAGCCGGAGCATCCAAAGCTGCAAGTGCTGCAACTAAGGCTAAAGGTGCAGTAAAAGCAGGCGCTACTAAAGCTGCAAACGCTGCAACTAAAGGAGCAAAAGTATTTGCAGGTGGCGTTAAACGCGCAGCAGGCACAGTAACCAAAGTTGGTTCTAAAGTAGCAAGCAAAGCTAAAGCTCTTGCAAAAGCCGGTGGTAAAGCCGTAGTAAAAGGTGCTGGCGCAACTAAAGGTATGATGAGAGCAGCAGGCAAAATTGCGAAACCGTTAGCTATCGCAGTTGCTGCTATTGATATCCACTCTGCATACAAAAAAGGTGGCGTAAAAGGCGCAGCTAAACAAACTGCCAAAACAGGTGCTGCTATCGGTGGTGCTTGGGCAGGTGCCAAAGGTGGCGCAGCAATTGGTGCCGCTATCGGTTCAGTCATCCCTGGTGCTGGTACTGCAGTCGGCGGTTTCATCGGCGGTGTTGTCGGTGGTATCGCAGGATGGTGGGCAGGTGAAAAACTTGCAACCGCTGCCGTTGGCAAATAAAATATTCTTCTTGTTATGCACACAAACCGGACTATTGAAACCCAATAGTCCGGTTTTATTTGATTAAGGGGGTTGGTTTAGAATATCATTCGGTAGCAGAATGGGGCTTGGTAATCCATAACAAAACTTGCAGGGGATTACTACGTCACTCCGTTAAGACTAATGTAACATTTGCAAGTACACTTTCCTCGTAATGACATGATTTTTTAAAAACTTAACTGTCACCCTGAACAGCAGGAGCGAATGCGACTGCGTAGATTCAGGGTCTATCCATTTGATTAATAAGTAAGACAAAAAGGTCTATTTTCAAAATCAGCATTGATAGATTCTGAATAGGATAAAATCTACGTCACTATGTTCCTTGATTTTCAATCCTTTCAGAATGACAATGACTTTTTTGATTGGTTGAAGTTTTCGTAGGTCGACATTGCTATGCCGACAAATAAAATAATTTACCCACCCTTCCTTTCCAAAACTTTCTCAAAATTTTTAAGATAATTTTTGTATTTTCATGTTCGCGAACAAAAGAGTTTGATTGATTTTTAGCATTTCTAATTCTTTAGAATTATCTTATAATTAATCACTTGATTTTTTTTAAATTTCATTGTAATATTCACTTGGATAAGATTAGTTGGGGTAAATGATGCTGGTTTCATCTATTGGATATTTTAATGTGGCTGGAGTAGTGTCTTCGGATAATAGTGCGCTCAAAAATCAGCCTACTAACCGAATCAATTCAAATGAAAAATTTGGCCAGGTACATTCATCAGAAATCACACCTAATGTTGCAAAACCTAATCTTTTAACAAGTTTTTTTAAATCCGTAAGTTCTCTATTTTCTAAAAATACAAACAACGAAAGTTCTAAGTATTTGTCTTTGATTGGATAGAGATTTTGTCGGCTTGGTAAAGCCGACCTACAAAAACTTTAACCAATCAAAAAAGTCATTGTCATTCTGAAAACTTAGAAAATTTGTGAGAGTAAAACGAACACAAAATTTTCTTGCGATTCAGAATGTTTCAGGGTCTCTAATATTACAAATTTGCATAAGACTAATATGATTTATTTGAGATTCCGAAACAAGTTCGGAATGACACTTAGGTTAAAGGATTCAGTTAGAGACCCTGCAAGCCCTGTTATGGATTACCACGTCACTCTGTCAAAATCAATACAGCATTTGCAAGTAAATTTTCCTCGTAATGACGAGAATTTTGTATTACTTACTCTCTGCAAACAGGTATTTAACAAGCACTGAACAAATTGCAGGGATTATTGAAATCACTACCAAAACAGGCACAATACTTGTAGCTTGTGCGATATAGCCAATCATTGACATTGCGATTGCAACAATACCCCAAGAAAAACCGTTTATAAATCCGCCGATAATACTTTTATATTGTGGCAAAACTTTTTGCGCCATACTCATTGTTATCGGAGTTGCAAACATTGTCACAAATCCCATCAATGCAAAGATTACGAACGACAAAATCGGCATCGTTTTATATGTAAACATAAACATTAACATCATTGGGAATGTTACTATCATTGAAATATAAAATACATTCGCTGTTCCGATTTTTTGCTCTGCTTTTGGGCTTAATAACGAACCGATTCCGCCAAGGAACAAGAAACAGAACAAAGCCGCACCGATTTGAAATTTGTTATACCCTTCCGCTTTCCACAAAAACGGTAGCAATATTGAACAAGATGTAGTTATCAATGATTTCAACATTGCAATAAGGTTCAAAATATTCAATTTACGATTAGACAAAATATCAACAAACGCTTGTTTTAATGAAAACTCTAGCGGTTTAGATTCTGAATTTGAAAATTTAGGAACACAATTAAACATCAAAAGTGCCCACAAAACACCTAAAACTGCCATCACAGGCATTTTTGACAATCCTAAAAACTGAGCAATTGACGAAGACACCAACGGACCTGTTGAAAATCCCAATGTGCCCATCGCAATAAAGATTCCCATATTTTTGACAGAGTCAGTTTCAGAAAACTTCACAACAAACCCTAGCGACTGCGGATGAAACAAACTTGAACCGATACTCCCTAAAATAATGAACAAAATCATCAATGGAATGTGTTTTGCTGTCGGAACCAACGAAATAAACAACGCAGTAGATAAAAGCCCCCAAAATATGAAGGTTCTGTGTCTCATTTTGTCGGCAAAAAATCCGAAATATGGCTGCAACAATGATGAAAAAATATGTGAACAACTCAAAATTATTGTAGCAATCGGCATTGAAATCCTGACTTGTTCCGCAATAAACGGCATAATCGGATTCAATACACCAGTGTAAATGTCATTTATAAAATGCGCTCCGCATAACCAGACTTGCGTTTTGCGCTCTTTGTTACCGTAAATCATAACAATATTTTTACACTAACATTTTTAAAAATCAAATACAATAACGTCATTGCCGCAGGCGTGCTAAAAGTACGGCTGTGGCAATCCATTTTACCAATTTAATATTACAATGCAGCTAATTTTGCACTAATTGAGCGGAAGAACGGCAAATGTTCATCCAACTTGATATCTGATACAATCGGAAATTGAACAACAACTTCTTTTGGATTTTCCACAATATATTCAGCAACTTCGCTATCGTCAATATCAGGTTCTTCAACGATATCAAAATCACAATCATCTGCTACATCTTCAATATCAGTTGAAATTTCTTCTGAGTCAAATTCATCTTCCGGCAAAGAGATTTCATCAAACAGTTCATCATCTTTTGCAACTTCTTTTAGACCGTCTCTCATCAAGACTTGTCTTATTTCAGACTTTGTCATCGCAACAGTCGGAGCAGTAGAAAACAAGTCGCTAAACTTGGTTGTCTTACTTCTCATGTTTAATTTGTCTATACTTTTTAAATTATTTCTTACTGTTTGAGCTAACATAAAATACCTCTCTCCCACAGAATCAGTATAGAGGGATTGGCAAAATATTACATACTCTGTTTGATGTAGATTTTGAAAAAATTTTTATTTGGACAGTTTAAAAATTAAAAAAGATAGTTTATAATTATAATAGAGTTTATATAAGGATGTTTATATGAAATATTTTTGGCTTTATGTGGTTGCAGTTGTAGCCTCTTTAGGTGGCTTGCTGTCAGGGTATGACACCGGTGTAATTTCAGGTGCACTTTTATTTATCAACGAATCTTGGGATTTGGCAGACACAACCCAAGGGATTTTAGTAAGTTCTGTTTTGATTGGTGCTGTCATAGGTGCTGCGACAAACGGAATCTTAGCCGACATGTTCGGACGAAAGAAAATCATTATGGCAACAGCTGTAATCTTTATTCTTGGGTCAATCCTTTGTGCCTTTGCTCCAAACATTTATGTATTAATTGCATCAAGAATTTTTGTCGGATTTGCAGTCGGAATCGTTAATTTTGTCGTTCCGCTTTATCTGTCAGAAATTTCTCCAAAACAGTTGAGAGGAACTCTTGTTTCACTTTACCAATGGGCAATTACTGCAGGGATTTTGTTCTCATACTTTATCAACGCCGTATTTGCACAAGCCGTATTCAATTGGAGATGGATGCTTTTTGCAGGCGTTATTCCGGGGTTAATTTTGTTTGTCGGAATGTGTTTTATGCACGACACTCCGCGTTGGCTAATCTCTAAAAACAGAGACGATGAGGCAAAAGAAGTTTTCCACAAAATTGAACCTGATATTGATGTAGAAAATGAAGTTGCAGAAGTTAAAAAGACTTTGCAATCCGAAGAATCAAAGAAATCTGCGAAAAAATTCCGTTTCAAAAAATGGATGATTATGCCGTTTGTTGTTGGTATCGGCATTATGTTCGCGCAAATTTGTACAGGCATAAATACCATCATATACTATGCGCCGACAATATTTAAAAACGCAGGATTTGAAAGCAATTTGAGCGCGATTTATGCAACAACAGGTATCGGCATAATTAACTTTTTGATGACAATCGTTGCACTGTATTTTACCGACAGACTAGGTAGAAAACCTTTGTTATACTTCGGCTTGACAGGAGTAATGCTTAGTTTAATAGCACTTGGCTGCGGTTTTGCGTTCGCCGATTTCTTTGGCGACAACCTAAAATGGGTAACCGTTGGCAGTCTTGTAACTTACATCATCTGCTTTGCAATGAGTTTAGGACCAATTGGTTGGATTTTGGTATCAGAAGTCTTTCCTCTAAAAATCCGCGGAATCGCAATGAGTATCTGTACAGTTTCAAACTTCGCATTTAACTTCTTTGTTGTCAGCAGTTTTCCGATTTTATTGCACAGAATCGGCGGAGCTTGGACATTCTGGGGCTTTGGTGCGGTTTCACTTTTGTGCATAATTTTTGTATTCTTCTGTGTTCCTGAAACTAAAGGAATTTCACTGGAACAAATCGAGTCAAATTGGCTCCATGGAGTAAAACCAAGAGACTTTTAAAACAGACTTTCATTCATCATACATTTTTAGGCTGTCAGGGAAAATTCGCTGACAGCTTTATTTTTGCACCATTTGTAAAGATATTTTAAAAACGTATATACAGCAGATATAAACCGAGTCAATCCGTTTGGGCAAAAATTTTTTAATAATGCATAGGGGATATTTATTTAAAAAGATTTGGAGGATATTATTTATGGTTGAATTTAACCCAATTGACGCAGGTGCTAAAATTAATGCAGGAGATTTAGGCGCAAAAGTAGCCGAAGGATTTACGAAAAATAAAAATGTTACAAATTCTGTTTTTGAAGGAATGAAAGATATCAAAACAGGAGCAAAACCTAATTTAGATATAAATTATGCAACAGCTGAAAAACAAGGCTTATTCTCTAAAATGAAAGGAGTTGCAAGTAAAGCTTGGAGCGGAATTAAATCAATTCCATCTAAAATTACATCAAAATTCAAATCTGGTGCAAGCACAAGCGCAAATTCAGGTTCAAAATTGGCAGGAGCTAAAAATTGGATTAAAGGAATGGGCGGAAAAATCCAAAGCGGCTTGAAGGCTGCACCTTCTAAAGTCGGAAGATTTTTCAAAGGCAAAGGCGGTAAATGGGCATTGGTCGGCTTGGCTGTGGCAGCTGCAACAGCAGCAGGTGTCGGGATTTATAAAGCCGTAAAAGGTAACTCTGAGGCTAAAACTCAAGAGCCGGAAGGCGCAGATAAAACAAATAAATCTGAAAAACCGACAACTCAAACCAAACCGGCAGAAGAGCCGGCTCAAACAGAAGAACCAACAGACGAACCGACTAAAACGGACAAAAAATCATCAAGTAAAAAGACAGGTAGCACAACCGGTGCCGCAGCTGCAGTCACAACAGGCTCAGCAGAAGAACCTGACAAAACAGATAAAACGGACAAGGCTGAAACTACAGCACCAAGCGCAACAACAGGAACTGATGAAGAAACTCCTGCTATTCCAACAGTACACAAAGTAGTAAAAAGTGATAATGTTTGGAATATTGCGAAAAAACATTTGCAAGAAATAAACGGCAAAAAGCCAACAAACGCTGAAATTTTGAAACATACAAAAGAATTAATGGAAATCAACGGTCTTGAATTTGAACCTGACGGAAAACGAGTACTAATCAGACCAAACGATGAATTAAAACTTATCGCATAACCCCTTCCCTTTCCCCCCAAACAGAGACACACTATCTTAATAGTGTGTCTCTGTTGATTTTGAAAGAATAAAAAACAAATAGGTCAAGATGTCCGCCCCTGGTGGGCGGACCGAAATCTTTGATTTCGAGGTGGGGGAAAGACATACGTGTTGTGGATTACCACGTCACTCCGTTGAAACCTATGCCCTACTTGTAAGTCAATGTTCCTCGTAATGACGTGATTTTTTTACATTGTCACATATTTCTAAAATATACCTACTTCAAATACTTCATATTCTTATACTGTAACAGATAGTACGCACAACCATAACCGCTTGAACTCTTTGTACAAAATTCTTCCATAGGATAAATCGTATTTGGCGCACCCATTGCCACAAGTGAGCGCACCTCTCCATCATAACTGAACATAAACAAATCCTTTCCAATTATATTTGGCTTTGCCGTACCGTTTGTGTCAATGTTTATCTGAACAGAACCTGAAAACAAATCAGGAGTACCGTCATTGATTGGAATTATCGCAACAGAAGTTCCATTCATCAAAGAAAATTTATATCTGGCAGTGTCAAGGGCATAACCAATTGTATTCTTTTTACCATCCAAACGTGAATAAGGAGCTTTTACAAAGCACATTTCTTTATCATCAGAAATTCCACAATCATTAGCAATTTTCAAAAACGGTTTTAACTTTTCACCTAAAATATTTGCACTATCTTCATTTTGACCTGTAATACCCCAATTTATCATCTCTCCATACTCTTCTTCGGCTTGCCTGATTGCCTGAGTCAAAATTGATTGAGTCTCCAACAACCTCGAAACGGTCTGATGTTCATAATATTTACTCATAAAACTTGGAATTGTAATCGCAGCGACAACTCCGATTATGCCAAGAGTGATTAAAACTTCCGCTAAAGTAAATCCAAATTTCGTCTTTTTGGGTAGTAACTTTGCAGGCGTAACACCCTCAGCCAATGCAAATTCTAATCTGTAAAAACGTTTTACTATTCTGTTCATCAAACCTCCAATGTCAGTGTCACTGATTTTATATATTGTCAGTGTAGCTGATAATACAAAAATGGACAAGCCATTTTTACAAAAATTTGCAAAAAATTTAAAAAGAATTAGAGAAGAAAAACATATAAAACAGGATGATTTCCTTGCAACAAGCGGGATTTCACGTTCTATGATTGCAATGGTTGAAACAGCAAGAACAGATATTACGTTGTCAAAATTGAAGATTATAGCAGATGTTTTGCAGGTAGAACCGAAGGATTTGCTTGACTTTGAGTTGGAATAATTTGAGTTTGGAATGACAATATTATTTGTCGGCATAGCAATTCCGACCTACAAAGCAAACAAAATAATGTCATTCTGAAAGGATTAAAAATCAAGGAACGTAGTGACATAGATTTTATCCTATTCAGAATCTATCAATGTTGATTTTAAAAATTGACATTTTGGCATTACTTTTTAATCAAATGGATAGACACTGAATCAAGTTCAGGGTGACATAGACCGGTTTGTTCAGTTTATCATGTAGGGTGGGCTCACTAGCCCACCAGTTTAAATTTGTCGGCTTGGTAAAGCCGACCTACTGACTCTAATTGAGCAAGCAGATAATATTACCCCTCTCCCTACCCCTCTCCCTCAAGGGGCGAGGGAACATGTATTTTATTTCATCTTGCCTTACGGACATCTTTTGTGGTATTTTTTATGTAATTTCAAGGAGGTTGTGGTGTTTGGTAAATATAAAGTGAATCCGGCTACGCTAAAAGGTGATTTTTTCGGTGCAATTATCGCAAGTATAATCGCATTTCCACAAGCATTGGCTTTTGGTGTCGCATCAGGACTTGGCGCAAGTGCAGGTATTTGGAGTGCAATCATCCTATCACTCATCGCGGGGATTTTAGGCTGTAATTTACCAGTAATTTCAGGTCCGACAGGTCCGGTATCAATAATTACAGCGGTAATTGTTGCAGGCGTTTCAGGCAATATTTTAAACGTAATTCCGATTTTAGTAATGGCTGCGATTTTTCAAATAATAATCTCATTAACTCCAATTCCGCGAATGATTAAATACGTGCCATACCCTGTGATATCAGGATTTTTGACAGGTATCGGTTTGATAATCATAATATTACAATTATCACCTTTACTTGGTGGCGCAACATATTCGTCTACCATCAAAGCACTTATTTCATATCCTCAATTATTCACCCACATAAATTTCCAAGCCCTGTTACTTGGGCTAGCAACACTTTTGATGCTATTTTTCACACCTAAATGCATAACAAAATACGTTCCGCCTCAGTTATTGGCACTGGTTTTGATGACAGAAGGTGCGTGGTATTTTGGGTGTGATGTTGAAAAAATTTCAGGTGTAAGTTTTTCGATTCCACAAGCATATTTTCCACACTTCAACTTAGACTTTGTGATGAAAAATATTCCAACAGCGCTAACTTTAGCCTTCATTGCAACCAGTGAAAGTTTACTTACAGGCATAATTATGGATTCGCTAACAAAAGTTAAACACAACTCAAAAAGACTTGTCGCCTCTCAAGGTATCGGCAACTTGTTTTGTGCACTGACAGGTTCAATGTATGGAACTGCCGCAACAATGAGAAGTGTAGCCGCAGTGAAAGCAGGTGCACAAACTCGCGTGGCATCAATTTTGTGTTCAATAATTTTAGCAGTCGTTTTATTCAAATTCACAGGATTTATTGCACAAATTCCAATTTGTGTACTAGCCGCAATTTTGATAAAAATCGGTTATGATATTTTGGATTTGAAAGTCCTAAAAGTTTTAAAATTTGCACCAAAAGATGATTTGTACGTTTTAATCACAGTATTGTTGCTCACAGTCTTTTATAACTTAATCTTCGCGCTTGGCTTAGGCATTGTCCTTGCTGCACTGCTTTACGCCAAAAGAATTGCCGACAACACAAACATCAAAGTCAACAAATACAACCCAGAAGCCTACACGACATTTGAAACCAAAATTGAGCGTGAATCTCATTACAAAATCAGGATTTTGCACATAGACGGTCAATTTTTCTTTGGTTCGATTACTCAAATTGTATCGCATTTTGATGAAATGTTAGAAACCGAATACATCATCTTAAATTATGCATCAAACGCCGAACTTGATATGTCTGCAATTTTTGCATTAGAAGATATAATTGTTCGACTTGAGGCACAAAAAATCAAGCTGTCGCTTGTTATCCCTAATGAAAAAGTTTATAATCAAGTTAAAGATTTGGAAATAATGAAACAAATCGGCGAAGACTCACTATTTACGGATGAATCAAACGCTATTGAGCAAGCTGTTAAAGCAACTCATCTTGAACAAATTATATAAAATTTTTATGTGATAAAATGAAAGAAAAAGGAGATATTCATGTTTCAAGTTTACACATCAACAGACAAATCTGAACTTTCAAAAAATTTAATTGGCGAATTTAAAGAATGGGATGACGCTATGGATTGCGCTGAACAAGCAATCGAAGGCAAAAAAGGCATCCGTTATATTGTTGAAGAAACAAATGGAACAGTGAACAGCTACGGTGAACAAATCGCGTCAGTTGTTGCAGAAAGTGATTTTAATTAAGGGACATTTGGCTTGTGTTCTGCGAATGGACAATTAACATGTCGGCTTGGTAAAGCCGACCTACTATAAATATGCCACCGTCATTGAACACATAGGTCTATGTCATTCCGAATTGCGGATTTTGGCAAGCATAGCCTGATTAAGCCGACCTACTTACTTATCCTTTCATCTTTTCCAAAAGTTTGGTATAGCGTTTGTAGTCTTTGCCCCAGCCTTTCAAAGATTCTAAAACAGGGCGCAAACTATAACCGATATCCGTCAATGTATACTCAACTTTTGGTGGGATTTGCGGATAAACTTCGCGCTCCAAAAGTCCAAGTTCTTCCATCTCACGAAGTTTTGAAGTCAAAACCTTTTGCGTAATACCTGTCACCGCTTTTTTCAGTTCGCCAAAACGCTTTGTTCCGGTCAAAAGTTCTCTGATTATAAGCACTTTCCACTTGCAGCCAAGCATTTTTAATGTGGTTTCTATCGGACATTTTGGAAGGTCTTTTGATTTCATTTTTACTCCATTAGTATACTTTGGTTACTATATTATATATCTATACTAACAAATCACAGCAATGTTTTCAACTATATTAAGAAGTAATCAGTTTTTTGAGTTCTTCTTTTAAAATTTTGTACTCAAACACTTGTGCATACTGACTTGGCAGGATAAACGTAATATATTCATCTGTCGCTTTTTTATCGGTTGTCATCACATAAATTGTTTTGTTGATATCAAAAGTTTTGAGTGGCTTATAATCAAATTTTTCAATCAAATCTTCGCTCAAAAATTTGTACTCTTTATCAACGAGATTCAATTTTGCTGCCAACCCAAGGACAAACCTGATACCCTCAATCACACATTCTCCATGAGTGTATTTTTTGTACCCTGTCAAGTTTTCGACCACATGCCCGTATGTATGACCATAATTTAAAATTTTTCTCAAACCACCTTCTTTTTCATCCTTTTGGACAACCTCGATTTTCAATTGGAGGCAAAGTTTAATGAGTTCTTTCAGCGTTAATAATTCTTTTGCAAAAATTTTATCTTTATTTTCCATCAAAAAATTTATCAAATGCGGTTCAGTATCAGGCGCACAGCTTTTTTCAATAAAACCATATTTCAAAACTTCACCAAGTCCGCTTTTAAATTGTTTTTCATCAAGAGTTTTTAGAAAATTCACATTTATAAAAACCGCCTTTGGCTGATAAAACGCACCAATCAAATTTTTACCGTAATCAGAATTTATCGCAACTTTGCCACCAACCGAACTATCAACTGCAGAAAGCAATGTTGTAGGAACTTGAATAAAATTAATCCCTCTCATAAAAGTTGCAGCCGCAAAACCTGCAATATCACCAACAACTCCACCACCAATCGCAATTATTGCATCTTCGCGTTTCAGTTTTTTTTGCATTGCAAAATTCAAAATTTTGATATAATTTTTGGAATTCTTTTCCCTTTCGCCATCCTTTAGAATAAATATTTTATCTTTCGGAAAATCCAAAATTTTTGAATACAATTTGTGGACAGTTTGATTGATTACAACAATATAATTTTTGTGCCCAATTTGGTCTAATATCGACTCTTTCAAAGACGTCAGGTCAGAATTATTTATAAAAATCGGATATGATTTTTCTTTTCCTTGAATTTGTACCATCAAATTTATCATTCCAAAGCTCCTATAATTTCTTCCACAATAATTTTGGGCAATTTATTATCTGTATTTATGACAATTGTCGCGGTGTTATAATTTTGCTCACGTTTTGCTAAAATTTCGGTGATTTTTTCTATCGTCATATTATTTTTCAAAAGCGGACGGGAAGTATTTGTTTTAATTCGCTCAAAAATAATTTCAGGTGAAGTTTTTAGAAAAATCACTGTAGAAATTTTCAATAAAAAATCTCTAGTTTCAGGGTTTTCAAAAGCCCCACCACCAAGAGAAATTACGCAATCATCATTTTGAAAACTACCTGATATAATTTGGTGCTCAAGTTTGCGAAAATATTCTTCCCCCTTGTTTGCAAAAATTTCAGAAATTGACATCCCTTCTTTTTGCTCAATTTGCATATCAATATCAATACATTTTATATTTAATTTTTCTGATAATAGGTTCGCAACAGTCGTCTTTCCTGCACCCATCATCCCTGTTATGACAATAGTTTTCATAAAAAAATGATACATTAAACCCTAAAAAAAATAAATATATATGACTTTTTTGACTTAAAGTTTTGATAATGTATCATTGAGATAATAAGACTTTATAGGAGATTTTTATGTATAAAAAAATAATTTCATTACTGGTTTTGGTAACTTTGGTATGTTGCGGCTGCGCAAAAAAATCAGGCGAACCTGTGGTGAATAATTTAGACACAATAACAAAACGTGACCAAATCATTGTCGGAGTAAAAACTGATACTTATCCGTTTGGCTACAAAGACGAAAAAGGGCACTTTGCAGGCTATGATGCGGCATTATCAAGGTTAATTGCTCGAGGGATCTTAGGGAGCGATAAAAAGGTAAAATTTGTACCTGTTACAGCATCTGATAGAATGATGAAATTATACTCAGGCGATGTCGATATGATTATCGCAACAATGTCTATCACTCCGGCTCGTAAAGAAATCCTCGATTTTTCAACACCATATCATACGGCAGGACAAGCTTTGCTTGTAAATAAAGGCAGCAGTGTTAAATCCTTAAAAGATTTGAGTGGAAAGCGTGCAATTATAGTATTTGGCTCAACCAGTGAAAAAACACTGAAAACTGCAATTCCAAATGTGGGCGTAATCGGCTACAAAACCTATCCTGATGCATATAGAGCGCTAAAAGCCCACAAAGGTGACGCCATAGTATCTGATGATACAATTTTGCTTGGCTTGTCGCTAAAAGACAACAGCGTAGAACTTTTACCAAAAAGATATACCAAAGAACCTTATGCTGTGGCGTTTAGAAAAGGTGCCGAATCTAAAGACTTAATCCACGCAGTGAATAATGTTATCGAAATCGAAACAAAAAACGGTCATCTGAAAACCATTGCCGAAAGCTTTGGGATTAAATAGCAGGCTTGAAATACTCTGACAATAATGTTAAAATGAGATTGAAAGGATAATATTTCCAATGAAATTTGATGTTATTTTGCATAAAGAAGATAATGGTTATTGGGCAGAAGTTCCTGCACTAAAAGGTTGTTATACTCAAGGTGACAGTATTGAAGAAATAAAAGAAAATATAAAAGATGCAATAACTGCATGGTTATCTGTAGATTTAAAAGACAGTGATGGTGAAGTTATTTCGGTTGCACTATGAAAAATATTTCCGGCAAAAAATTATGTAAAATTTTAGAAGAAAATGGATGGACACTTGTAAGAATAAGTGGTTCTCATCATGTATTTTCAAAAATCGGAGAAGATGCCAAAATTGTAGTTCCAGTGCATGGAAATAAAGAAATAAAACTAGGCTTACTAAAAGCAATCTTAAAAACAGCGGGTCTATTGTCACTATTTTTTACATTGATACAATAACCTAGCTAAAAAACAATTTTGCAAATTCAATTTCCTGCTCTTTCGTTAGGGCAGGATTTTTTAATTTCTCCCTCAAGACAAAATCAAAACATTTCTGAAATTTTTCAGAAGGTTTTTGACCTAAATTTATCAAATCTTTTCCTGTAATTTTGATTTTTATATCTTTTAATTTTTCAAAATATCGCACCACAATATCCGCATCAATAGTAGAATACATTATAATCGATTCGATATTTACACCGGAAAAATTTTTGAAAATTTCATAATCATTAGCGAAACTTTTATCCTTCAATTTAACAAAATCATCTACAATTTTTTTCTCAATTTTTGATAACGGAAGAGCCGAAATATCAGGCAACAAGCCAATATAAATTATCCAGATATTTTCAGGTTTATATTTGTCAATTAAAGACGAAAAATCAAAACTTGGCAAAGCAAAATCTTGCGGCGCAATTAGATTGTACATTTTATTTTCCACAAAAATCTTAAATGCCGACCATTTATTTAGGTTAAAAGTCTCTACAAGTTCCTTTTTTAACCTTTTGTATGACATATCATAGTTAATATTTTTCAAATATTCATCTTGCAAAAATTTTGTGTGAGGTTCTAATTCAAACCCAAATCGAACAGCAAATTTCAACCCTCGAATTATTCTTGTCGGGTCATCAATAAAACTTTTGTCATGCAAAACCCTTAGAACCTTGTTTTTCAAATCGTTTACACCGCCAACATAATCAATTATCTCACCTGTAGAGGTCGATTTTGCAAGCGAATTCACCGTAAAATCCCTGCGCAAAATATCTTCTTTTAAATCACAACCGATATCTTTTACTTGCGGAAGGTGCCCTTTTTGCGGATAAGTTTCGCCTCTGGTTGATGCTATATCAATTTCTTGACCATCAATTTTAATTTTTACAGTCCCAAATGGCTCGTTAATTTGTACAATTTCGGCATTTGGAATATTTTTGGCAAACTCAATCGCATCCCCTTGATATGTCAAATCAATGTCGAAATGTTTATTTATTCCAAGCAATTCATCTCGCACAATTCCACCAATATAGTACAAATTTTTATCACGAATGTTCATAGTGATTATTTTAGCAGAATGTTAAATAATTTGTAAATCCCAAAATTTTCTGATATAATAGCCAAAGTTAATTATTTTCAGGAGGTAAAAATATGCTAGAACTCAGTCACAGCGCGTGTTTTTTTTGGGGGGGGTAGAACCTCAAAATAAAGGCTACAAAAGGATTTTAACCACATTTCCTGCATTAAAATTAGGATTTACTTTAACTGAAATATTAATTGCAACAGGCATAGTTGGAATAATTGCGGCACTTGTTATTCCGGCACTTGTAAAAAACTATCAAACTCAAACTTTAGACCACGGTTTCAAACGCCAATACCAGTCTATAAAAAACGCCATTGACTCACTTGTTATAAACGAAAATAAAGCGGATTTTTTCTCTACTTCAATGTATGTAAATACCGCCCCTGACAGCTATGAAAATAGCTCAGGCACATTTATAAAAAAATACATGAAAGTAAATAAATATTGCGGAGACAACAACGGTGATTGCTTTGCACCAAAATATTATGAGTTTAAAAATAATGACAAAGTTGAATATAAACCTGAGTTCAAAGGTGCTTGTGCAAGCCTAAAAAATGGTATGAGCTTATGTATCACTCCACAAATCGGAAATGATTCAATTGTCGGCATTATCGATGTGAATGGTAAAAAAGGACCAAACATCAAAGATAAAGATTTAAGAACCTTTACCATTTCTCCAAAATCAAGAATCGGATTAAATACAGATACCGAAGAGGTTTATTTTACACCACCAACAAGCCTAAAACCTGATGGTGGCTCATCAACAACAGAACCTGAAACTCCAACCACCCCAACAAAAACAGCTTGTGAACTTGACCAATACAGTTTAGATTGTTGCAAGACCAAAACCGGTTCAATAAAAACTCAAACAGACTCATGCTGTACTTATGAAGAAATTAAAAATTTAGTACCAATTTGTGCAGACCATGGAGATATAACAGTTAAACTGGAACCTGAAGACAAAAGCGCTCTTATGTGGAATATAAATATCAAAATAACAGCTCCGGCAAATATGGACCCAGATAAAATGTCACTACACATAGTCTTTGCATATTGGGTAAGTGGTAGCGGAAATTGGGATGGAAGAAACAATGTATCAATAGAAGAATTTGATGAAATTGGAAGTCTCTTACCATTCACAAATACTGGGAAATATAAAAAAGCTAATATTTTCTTATCATCATTTCCAGGAAATACTCGTGGTCCATATCCTGTAGAATGTGAACTTGTATATAATGGAGAAGTCTTGTATTCTGACAGTATGCGAATGGGCGATTTTATTGCAACATCAGGACCTGTCAATTGGAATGAATCTATCTGCAGAACATTCGGAGGGTCTTACTAGTTAAATGAAATATAACTCTGCAACTTTTAAGCCATACACCTAGGTCAAAATGTCCATCCCTAAAAATAACAGGTACTGCAATGTCAGGATTAAAAAATTTTAACTGTCATTCTGAACTCGTTTCAGAATCTCTAATTGAACATATCAGGCAATGTCACCTTGAACAGCAGGAGCGAATGCGACTGCGAAGATTCAGGGTCTATCCATTTGATTAAAAAGTAATGCGCAAAGGGCAATTCAAAAAATAAACATTGATAGATTCTGAATAGGATAAAATCTACGTTGCTACGCAACTTGATTTTCAATCCTTTCAGAATGACATAACCTCTTTGTTTTGTCTCTCCGGTTGGGAGAGACCTAAAATCCGTGTCGGCTTAGTAAAGCCGACCTACATCCTATTTCAATTTTCTTTGTGCAATTACGCCTTTGAAACTCTTTATCATATTTCCCCTCATCCTACCCAAGTGTCTAACCTCCAAATTAGCCGCCTGTTTAATTGTACCGCTCCCTCATTTCCGCTTTAATACATATATAAATTAAAAATCTTTTTCATACTTCCAGCTATTCTTAATTCCAACGAG
>CABUXT010000008.1 GCA_902495705.1 uncultured cyanobacterium | reverse complement strand
TGGCGGCTCGACCGGCTCAACGCAGCTCTCGCCAAGACGTGCTGGGTTCGCTACGCTCACACGGCGCACTTGCCAAAATCCGCAATTCGGAATGACATTGACCTTTTTGTTCAATTTGAGACCCTGAAACGAGTTCAGGGTGACAGTTAATTATTTTATAACATAGACCTCTTTGTTTTGTCTCTCCGGATGGGAGAGACCGAAATTGTATTTGAGCGGAACGCGAAAAGTTACAATTTCGAGTGAGGGTTCGGTCAATACAATTGTTGTTCTACTGTGTTGAAAACCCCTCACCCTGCCCTCAGCCATACGGCACGCAGTCTCACACAACTCGCTTTGCTCGTTGGTTCGGCTAGTGTCCCCCAGAGAGGGTTCAGCTGCCTCAAGCCAAACAAAAGACCACTGTGAGTGCAGTGGTCTGATTTATCTTGTGATTTATTTTAGTCTTGAATGGATTCCGATGTGCTCGGAAAAACATTTTAATTAGTCTTCAATTGCTTTTACTTCTACAACTTCATCTTCTTCAGATTCTTCTTTGATATCTGTACGGATAGATGCTTTGTCAGAAGAAATGTTTTTGTCTTTCAATTTTGTAATTTGTCTTGCTAATTTGTCAGCCAACAAATCGATACTTGCGTACATTGATTCAGCTGCTTCTTCGCAACGGATGCTGCCTGTATTTGTTTTGCAAATAACTTCAGCGATGTGTTTGCCTTCTGCAGCAGGGTTTTTGATTACAGATAATACAACATCAATACCTTGAATTTGGTCGTAACGTGTTGCAACTTTTCCGATTTTTTCTTTTACGTATGCTTTAATCGCTTCTGTAATTTCAATGTTTCTTCCGTTTACGTGTATGTGCATTTAAAACCTCCAATTTTCTATACTGCTTTGTCAGTATAACACAATTTGAATAATTTTTAAAGGGTAAATTTGTTATTCATCTGCTAAAAATTGTGGTAATTCTACATCAGGAGTTCCGATAACTCTTACTAATTCTAAAACGGACGCTTTCATTTGGCATTTTTGTGATGAACCGCTAAAGAAATCTCTATAAAAACAACCTTCGCAATTGCAACCTCTTTTGTAGCATTCCAGTGCTGTCGTTGTCCATCTTCTAACTGCAACAGCTCTTCCCATATCCCTACTTCTAAACAATTTATATAATCTCCACTTATGTCTTGTCAACTATCAAACCGATATCCATGAATATATATCGGTTAATCTCCCCTAAAGCCGTTCATATCAATCACTTCCGACTTCATACTTTTATTATAAAAAATAAGAGTTTTTTTTCAAGGTCGGAACATGTTGTTATGAAGTTTTGTAACACAATCCAGTATTGGCGTGCTGTTCAGGGTTTTGGGGTGACAAGACCCTCTAAAACCATGTCATGACATGGTTTTAGAACATATATATCATGGGAAAGCATGTTATAGCATGGTTTTGCATGGTTTGATTATTAGTTAAGTTTTGTAAAATATTTTGAATATTCTCCACTTGGGCATGGCGAAGTGGGGAATAGTAAAGTGGCGGCGCGACATTCTGTCGCGCCGCCGCTTGTTTTCAATTACCGTAATTTTCAGGTCATGCTGTCTGAATGGTAATTGTTTTTGCACCCAGTCGCATGATTTGCATGTCCGCTATACTCGCAGAAGAAATTCGACCTATAGGATACAAAAAACTCGGTTCTTGTAATTTTAGTATAAAATTTTTGGCTTTGTTTTACATTCGACAAGTGGGGATGGACTTTTGGCGGATAGATTTTCCACACTTTATATAAATAATTCATTCAAAAGGAGATATTTATGTCTTGCAAAATGTTACTTTTCGATTTTAGAGAATCAGAAGAAAAATTTTTTAAGGAAAATCAATTTAGCAATTTTGAAATAAAATTTTTCAAAGAAAGTTTGGATGAAACAACCCTTGACTTGTTATCTGAAGAGGATTTTGAAGAAACAATGATTATAAGCGTTTTTATCACATCGACGATAAACGAAAAAGTGATTTCAAAATTCAAAAATCTCAGAGTAATTTCGACTCGCTCAACAGGTTACGACCACATTTGTTTAAATTCGTGCGTAAACAAACACATTGCACTGGTCAACGTAAATTCTTACGGCGTAACTTCTGTTGCACAGTTCACGATTGGAGTTTTGATATCTTTAATCAGGAATTTATATTCTGCAATTGGGGCGGTCTACGATGACTCATTTCATTCTTTGGATTTTTGCGGAAGGGATTTAAACACTTTAACTCTTGGGATAATCGGCACAGGAGCAATCGGCAAATCTGTAATAAAAATGGCAAGTTGTTTTGGGATGAAGGTTTTGGCTTATGATATCCGACCGCAAGAAGAATTAATTGAAGAATTTGGTGTAGAATACGTTGATTTTGACACCCTGCTGTCCGATTCTGATGTAATTTCTCTGCACTTACCTTATACAAAGGATAATTATCACATGATTTCAGATGAACAATTTGCCAAAATGAAGGATGGGGTTTATTTTATCAACGTATCGCGCGGCGAACTCGTAAACACAAATGCGCTTGCCAAATTTGCGAAAAATGGGAAATTCCGTGGTATTGCATTAGATGTTGTGGCATGCCCTGACGTAAATTCTGATAAAAATGGGGAGCGCGAAAGGTCGTCAGTTTTTTGCGTTGAGACCTCAAAATCTGTTCAGAAATTGTCCAAACTGCCTAATGTGATTTTGACTCCGCACATGGCATATAATACGCAAGAGTCAGTCGATTATATTTTGAAAGTGACATTTGAAAGTTTGTCAGATTATGTCACCGGTGGAAGAAAAAATAGAGTGATTTGATATAGTCCTCTGCAAGTTGTGTAGGGGATTTCGACGTCACTCCGTCAGAACCTATATAACATTTGCAAGTAAATTTTTCCTCGTAATGACATGATTTTTATTTTGTCATTCTGAAAGCTTAGAAAAATTAGGCGAATGAAATGAGGCTAAATTTTTCTTGCTATTCAGAATCTATCAATGTTGTCACCCTGAACAGCAGGAGCAGAGTACGAAACGAAGTGGAGTCACGTTTTATGCGACTGCGTAGTTTCAGGGTCTCTAATATTACAAATTTTACATAAGACTAATTTGTTTTATTTGAGATTCTGAAACAAGTTCAGAATGACATAGACCTCTGTGTTCTATTTGAGATGCTGAAACAAGTTCAGCATGACTAAAATCAAATAGATAGACCCTGAATCACCGAGTAGGAACAGAATATTACGTTTCGATTTCATCTCAACTCATATTCTAGTCAGTTCAGAATGACAGTTAAATATTTTCATCACCTTGTACATCAAAAATCTATCACCTATTTCATCATAATTTGAGCGGAAATTATGCCAAACAAATAGTCTTGCTTTTTGACATACTTAAATCCATGTTTTTCAAATTCATGAATCAATTCATCAGGGTTTGGAAACTCTTCTTTTGACTCAATCAAATATTTATAATGGTTTGAATTTTTCTTCAAAATTTTTGCCCATAATGGAACAATTACATTAAATATTTTGCTCAAAAAATTGTGATACCCAAAATCTAAATGCAAAAATTTTCCACCACAATTTAGAACTCGATAAACTTCACCTATCGCTTTATCCCTATTTTCAATATTTCTTAGCCCAAAACCCATTGTGATATAGTCAAATTCACCATCTCCGAATGGCAAATTTGTACAATCAGCTTGCATAAAAACGCCTTTTGGATTTTTTTGTTTAGCAAGTTTTAGCATTTCTTGCGAAAAATCAAGCCCTATGACTTTTGCCCTCGGATAAAATTTTGTTATAAGCCTTGTAAAATCACCTGTTCCGCAACACAAATCAAGAATCATTGTCCTTGGCTGAATGTTAAGCTCTTTTAGTGCCAGAAATTTGATAATATAATGTGTTCCAAGTGAAATAAAATTGTTCATAAAGTCGTAGTAGCTTGATATTTCATCAAACATTGTTTTAATTTTTTGAGTGTTTTTATCGCATGCCATAATGTTAATTCCGTTGTCTTAATTTCTATTTTAGCATACAATTATATTATGAAAATCGGATTTGTACCAATAGATAACAGACCTGTTTGCTATACTTTGCCAAAGATTTTATCTGAAATTGATGAGAGTATAGAATTTTTTATACCTGAGCGCAAGTATTTGGGAGATTTAACAAAATCTGCAGATATTGAAGGTCTGTTTGAATGGTTGATGTGTTTGCCAAAACTCGATGCGATTATTTTGTCGCTGGACACCCTAGCTTATGGCGGTTTGATACCTTCGCGCAGATGTCCTGAAACTTTTGAACAAATCAGGCATCGAATTGAAACATTGAGAGAAATTCTTGACGGTAAAGATTGCAAAATCTATGCATTTTCAAGCATAATGCGCATTTCAAACAACAATTATAACGAAGAAGAAAAAGAATACTGGTCTGAATGGGGCAAAAAGATTTTTGAATATTCTTATGAATGTAACAAATCAGGTGGCAGTTTGAGGATAAAAAACGATATTCCGCCTGCAATTTTGGATGATTACATTGAGACTAGAGCAAGAAATTTTGAAATAAATAAAATATACTTAAATTGGCAAAAACAAGGTGTTTTTGATACGTTGATTTTTTCTAAAGATGATTGCGCAGAGTATGGTTTTAATGTTCAAGAAGCGACTATGCTTGAAAAAATGGGAGCATTTGTCAAAACAGGAGCAGACGAAATTCCACTGAGCCTTTTGTCTCGCGCGATATATGGAAACATCAAAATTTGTCCGATTTTTCTTGAACCCGAGTCTAAAAATCTGATATCAAATTATGAAGATATTTCGATTGAAAAATCAGTGAAAGGTCAAATTGAGCTTGCAGGATGTACGGTATCAGAAGAAAATGATGCGGACATTTTGTTGTACATCAACAATTTCAAAAAACAGCAAGGCGAAATTGTCATGAAAGTTGATACCGAAAATTTTGCCCAAACTTTCACAACACCAGACAGACCTTATATGATTGCAGATGTAAGATTTGCAAATGGTGCCGATAACAATTTTGTTCAAGAATTTTTCAAAAATGAAATTAATGATGAAAATTTTTACGGCTATTCTGCGTGGAACACTTCCGCAAATTCGTTGGGCAGTTTGATTTGTGGGGCAAAAATAAAATTTGTTGCACAAAAATATAATAAAAAAGCCTTTGAAAAGCTTGAAATAACAAGATTTTTAGACGATTGGGGATATCAGGCAAATGTTCGCCAAAACTTGCAAGCTCCTGATGTTGAAGAGGTTTCTTTACTGATGAAATCTTTTGAAAATAAAGTTTATACAAAATTAGGAACAAATGCGAACGTAAAATATTCATTCCCTTGGAAAAGATTATTTGAGGTAGAAGTTGACTTTAATTGATTTGATATTGCTGGGTTTGGCGCTTGGTATAGATTGTTTTGTGGTTTCATTTTCGCAAGGGTTGATTTTTAAATCCAAAAGAACAAAAAATTCGTTCAATTTGGCATTAACAATGGGGTTATTCCAAGGTGCAATGCCAATTATCGGCTACATCGGTACAAATTCCCTATACAAATACGTTGTCCCTTATAGCAAATGGATAGTTTTCGGTATTTTTCTAATTTTGGGATTAAAATTTATAGTTGAATCATTCCAACCAAAAGAAGAAGAGGTGCAATGTATCGGACTGAAATGCCTTTTGGGCTTAGGATTGGCGACAAGTATTGACGCATTGGTGTCAGGAGCATCTATTCGCCTAACTCAAACATCATTGTTGCTTTCGGTTTTGATTATCGGTGTTGCATCATTTTTGATGTCAGTTTGCGGTTTTTGGAGTGGAAATTTTGTCAAAAATATTCCGTCAAAATATTTGGAAATCGGCGGTGGGCTGATTTTGGTAGCTTTAGCCATAAAATCTTTATTTTAACTTGGTGAATAAAAATTAAACACAAAATCTGCCTTTCTTGAAATCCGACTTTTGTTGAGATACAATTAACCTGTTAGTAAGATTTATTACAGGTTAGTTATAACAACAGAAAAGAGCGAGATTATGAAAAAAGAACTTATTTTTTTAGGACCACCGGCTTGTGGTAAAGGTACTCAAACAGCTAAATTATCTGAACATTTGGGTTTGCCACACGTTGATACAGGTTCATTATTGAGAGCAGAAATCAAAAACGAAACTGAAAACGGCAAAATTGCTAAATCTTATATTGATAAAGGTCAATTAGTTCCGGTAAGTTTGGTTGCTAATATTATCAAAAACAGATTAGCTCAAGAAGATTGCAAAAACGGCTATATCTTGGACGGTTACCCAAGAAGTGTTGAACAAGCTGATTTGTTAGAAGAAATCAATGCAGAAATTGACGGTTCTGTTGAAGCTCAAATTAAAGCAATTTATTTCGACTTGAACCAAGATATCTTGATTTCAAGAATCGTAAACCGTCGTTCTTGCCCTAAATGCGGTGAAATTTACAATATCAAATTCAAACCGACTAAAGTTGAAGGTATTTGCGACAAATGCGGTGCTGAATTGACTCAAAGAAAAGATGATAATGAAGAAACTGCAAAAGCTCGTTTTGATACATATTTCAAAGAAACAGCTCCATTGATTGACTACTACAAGAACAAAGGTGTATTGAAATCAATCGATGCAGAAGGTTCAATTGACGAAGTTTGGGAAAGACTTTTGAAAGTTGTAAATGACTAGTTTTTAGAAAGTTTTTCTAAAGAGATTGAGTAAGGAGCGGAACGCTACGCGTTCCGCTCCTGTTGTTTGCTTGGCGAATGTTGATAAATTTTAAGGTAGGCTAGTGAGCCCACCCTACATTATCTATATATTGTCATTCTGAAAGCTTAGAAAATTTGCGTGAGCTTTGCGAACACATAATTTTCTTGCTATTCAGAATCTATCAATGTTGATTTTTGTCGGCATAGCAATGCCGACCTACATAAACTTAACACCCCAGTCAATGTCATACTGAACTTAAATCACGTCATTACGAGGAAAGTTTACTTGCAAATGTTTTATTGATTTATACGGAGTGACGTGGTAATCCACAACATATAGGTCATTACCACCACTTCAAAATCAAAGATTTCGGTCCACCCTCTAAGTGCGGACATGTTGACTTTTTTGCAGGGGATTACTACGTCGCGCTGTAATGTCTCTTATTTTATTTGTAAAATAGCGCTCCTCGTAATGACATAAAAAAGATTGCAGTTTGAACTTCTGGCTGAACAAATCTATCTCATTGAGCAAGTAATTACAAGGTCATTGTTATTCACTTTTGCCTCTTGGACAGCGGCATCAGGTGACAATTGTTCAATACCGGAAGATGTCATACTTCCATAAATTTTACAACTTAGCGGAGTTCCATTATTATCAGAATTACCTATTTTGTCATTCAATTCATCAATTCTGCGATTTAATACATCAATTTGTGTTGCTGTATCGCTATTGTTTGCCTCATCGGTATTTTCATTAGTTTTTATTTCATCTTGAACTTGTTCATCTTGAGCTTGTTGTTTTGCTTGCAATTTTCCTTCAGAAGCATCTTTTGTATTTGAATATATCGCAGCAATAGCAAATATAAACATACATATAACAATAATTGTCAATACTTTGAACTTATTCATACTTTCCATAAAAACTCTCCTCTATTTTGCTTTATTGGTATCTTACCATAAAACCATACCCAAGGGCTAGTAGTAAAGATTGTAAAGCCCCTACTGTTGAACTTGAGTCAACACGGCAGCCTGCTGCAAACTGATATTTTCTTCGTCCGCAAACACTTTACTGATGGTTATTACAACCAAATTAACAAATAACAATATTCCTAATATAATTAAAATCGTTCTCATATTTTCACTCTTCTCGGATTTTATAATATTATAATGTATTTGTCTTTAGAAAATCAACTTTTTGTATGAAATATGATATTTGTAGGGACACTTCGTTTTCCACATAATTAGTATTGTCGGCATAGCAATGCCGACCTGCGGAATATTAAAAAGGCGCGCCGAAATTTTCGGCGCGCCTTTCTTAAATCCAAACCCCTCAGCTTATTTTGCTTTTGGTCCTGCCTCAACGATTTCTTTTGGCATGTTAGGATATTTAGCGGCAAAGTTATCTGCAAACATTTGAGCAAGTTTGTTAGCTTGTTCATCATAAGCAGCTTTGTCTTCCCACATTCCGCGAGCATCAAGTTTTTCGTCAGGAACTCCAGGACAAGTTGTAGGGTAATCTACATTGAATACATCGTGGTGTTTAAATTCGATGTTATCAAATGAACCGTTCAATGCAGCTGTAACCATAGCACGAGTGTATGAAAGTTTCATACGTTTTGCGCCTGATGCAGCTGAACCGCCAGCCCAACCTGTATTTACTAAGTAAACTTTTGTACCGTATTGGTCAAGTTTGTCACCTAACATTTTTGCATAAACTGACGCATCCATTGGCATGAATGGTTCACCAAACAATGTTGAGAATGTTGGTTGAGGTTCTGTAACACCACGTTCAGTACCTGCAAGTTTTGATGTGAAACCTGTTACAAAGTGGTACATAGCAGCGTTTTTATCCAATCTTGAAATTGGAGGTAATACACCAAACGCATCAGCTGTTAGGAATACAACAACTTTTGGAATACCGCCTTTTGAAGGGATTTGAGCGTTGTTGATGTAGTTGATTGGATAACCAACACGAGTATTTTCTGTCAATGAACCGTCTTCAAAGTCAAATTCTCTTGTTTCAGGGTCCATAATTACGTTTTCTACAAGTGAACCGAATTTAATTGCATTGTAGATATCAGGTTCATTTTCTTCTGACAAGTGGATACATTTTGCATAACATCCGCCTTCAAAGTTGAATACACCATCAGGAGACCAACCGTGTTCATCATCACCGATTAACTTACGAGCAGGGTCTGCAGATAATGTTGTTTTACCTGTTCCTGAAAGTCCAAAGAATACAGCAGTTTCACCTGTTGCAGGGTCCATGTTAGCTGAACAGTGCATTGGTAAAACATTTTTCTTTGTCATAATGTAGTTCATTGTAGCGAATACTGATTTTTTGATTTCGCCTGAATATCTTGAACCGCAAATGATGATTTCGTGAGCTTCGTAGTCAATAGCGATACATGCTTCAGAATTTACACCATCTACTTCAGGGTCACATTTGAACCCAGGAGCACAAAGGATTGTGTAATCAGGTTCACCGTAATTTGCCAATTCTTCTTCTGTAGGACGAATTAACAATTGGTGAATGAACAAGTTTTGGCTTGCCAATTCGTTAATAACTCTGAATTTTTGAGTGTATGTTTTGTCAGCACCTGCATAACCATCAAAGATGAATACTTCACGGTTTTGCAAGTATGCTGCGATTTTGCCTTTAATAGCGTTGAATTTTTCACGGCTGATTGGACGGTTTACTTTGCCCCAAGCGATATCATTGTGAATACCATCTGTATCAACAATGAATTTGTCCTTTGGGGAACGACCTGTGTACTTACCTGTTGTTACAACAAAAGCACCTTTGTTGCTCAAAGAACCTTCGCCCAAACGCAAAGCTGCCTCTGTCAATTGTGCAGGACTCAAGTTACGATATACCGCCTTTGGTCCAATGATGCCGAATTTTTCGATACCAAATGTTTCCATATAAAACATCCTCCTTTTCTATAAACTGACCATAATAATTTACTATACAGGTAAAATGTATTACAAACACTATTAAATTGCAAATGCTATAATAAATTTTCGTGTTAAAATATTAGCAAAAAGGGGGTTTCTTATGTCAAGAGCAATTATTATGGTAATTGATTCAATGGGAATAGGGGCAATGCCTGATTGCCGTGATTTCGGCGATATTCCTGAATGTAACACACTAAAGCATGTTTGCGAATTTAATAACGGTTTGAATGTTCCAAACCTTGAAAAAATGGGTTTAGGCAATATTCAAGACTTTATGGGTATAAAAAAAGAAGAAAATCCGATTGCAACTTATGCAACATTAGTTGAAAAGTCAAAAGGAAAAGATACTACAACAGGTCACTGGGAAATGACAGGAATTGTTTTGGATAGACCTTTTGCAACATTTCCAAACGGTTTTCCACCTGAACTTATTGACAAATTCGTCAGTGAAACAAATTGCGGCGGAGTTTTGGCAAACCGTCCGGCTAGTGGCACAGCTATCATTGCAGAATTAAATGAGGAACACCATGCCACAAAATTCCCAATCGTTTACACTTCAGCAGATAGCGTATTCCAAATCGCTGTAGATACTGATTTAATTCCGTTAGAAACACTTTATGAATGGTGTCGAATTGCAAGAAAAATTTTGACAGACGGCAATTATTATGTTTCAAGAGTCATTGCTCGTCCTTATAAAATTATTGACGGCAAACCTACAAGAATTTCAAAAGACCGCAGAGACTACTCAATTGAACCTGTTGAACCAACTGTTTTGAACGAAATTAAAGACAACGGCGGAAAAGTTGTCGGCATTGGTAAAATTGAAGATATTTTCTCAAAATACGGAATTACCCATGCCATCCACACAGGTTCAAATAAAGAAGGTTTGGAACTTACACTAAAAGCCGTAAAACGTGAATTACCACTTGAAGATATCGCGTATGAAAAAGGTAAAAATTATAACGATAAGGAATTGATTTTTACTAACCTTGTTGATACTGATATGTTGTACGGTCACAGAAACGACGCGAAAGGCTATGGTAATGCCATTGAAGAGATTGATACCTACTTAAAACCAATCATGGATGCAATGGCAGATGATGATTTGTTATTTGTGACAGCTGACCACGGTTGTGACCCGACTGTAGCAGGAACAGACCACACCAGAGAAAAAGTTCCTGTATTAATATATTCAAAATCATTGCCTTCAAAAGGTAATTTGGGCGAAATTGTCGGTTTTGATATGATTGCTCAACAAGTTAAAAATTGGTTATTCTAATTTATTATAAACAAGGTGCGCATTACTAGCGCACCTTTGTTTTAAATCCTAATTATTTCCCTAAGTCATACTGCATTGATTTATACAAATTATAGACTATTTTTAGAAATTTTTTATCTCTTTTGATAACATCAACTACTGTGTTTTCCATCTCTTTTTCACTTATTTGTTCAAAATAATAAAATTCATAAGGTTGAACCTTCAAAACTTCTCCAAGTTTTTGCAACGTATCAGGGGATGGCGAAAATTTGCCTGTTTCCATATAACTCAAGCTCTGTGGCTCAATTCCTATCAATTCAGCCAGTTGCTCTTGCGTGTATTTACGATTTTTTCTTATGGTTTTGATGCGTTGCCCAACAAGTGTTTTGATGTCATTCATAAATTTTCCTTCTTTTTAGTAAATTATGAATGACATTTGGAATTTGCAAAATAAATAAAAAGTTTAAATATATTGATTAATTAAAATAAATAGTTTATACTTTATAAATAAATAGTTTAAATTTCGGAGAAATATTCATGTTTTTAATTAAAAATCATACAACAAAGGTAAATTTTGGTTTCACTTTAGCCGAGGGTGCTACGCACGTAAATTTGCCACCAAACAAAGTGAAATTTGGATTTACACTTGCGGAAGTTCTTATCACTCTTGGGATTATTGGAGTTGTTGCGGCAATGACTATTCCAAACCTAATGGCAAAAAATCAGCAACGCGAAACAGTGACAAAATTGCAAAGGGCAATTTCGGTTTTTAATCAAGCATACAAAATGTCGTTTGACGAATTGGGTGATGTTACGCCAAATGAAGCATTGGCACTTGGTGCACCAAAGTATGTCGAAAAATATTGGGCACCGTTTATAAAAATCAATTCGATTTGTACGACTTATGACCAATGTGGTTACGATAACATAAATCCAATGACACAACCAAACGGTGCAAATACAGGTTCAAATATAATAAATGGTAATGCAAGAATCGGTATCACCACAATGGATGGATTTACTTATGTGATTTATACAGCTTATTATGATGTTGTAGATAATACAGGATTTACAAAACCTGCAAGCAGAGTCCTTGTTGACCTTAATGGAAGCGCAAAGCCAAATCGCTGGGGACGGGATGTTTTTGCACTGGAAAGAGTTGAAGACAAAGGAGTTTTTCCGGCAGGGTATGACAAATCCAACGATGATGTGAACAATAGTTGCAACAAGAATGGCAATGGAGAGTATTGTGCCGAAAAAATTCGCCGCGCAGGTTGGAATATTGATAAAAGTTATCCGTGGTAGGACAAGAGGGCTCAGAAGGCAAGAGGACAGGATGACAGGCAGTTAATATTGTAGGTCGGCTTTACCAAGCCGATATGGATTTTTGTTTAAAGGTGGGCTAGTGAGCCCACCCTACTTTTAACTCTATGTGTCACCCTGAACTGACTAGAATATGAGTTGAGATGAAATCGAAACGTAATATTCTGTTCCTACTCGGTGATTCAGGGTCTATCCATTTGATTTTAGTCATGCTGAACTTGTTTCAGCATCTCTAATAAAACATATTAATCTTATGTAAAATTTGTAATATTTGAGACCCTGAAATAAATTCAGGGTGACATGTATGCTTTTCAAAATCAGCATTGATAGATTCTGAATAGGATAAAATCTAAGCCAAGCAAGTTGGCAAGATTTTTAATCCTTTCAGAATGACACCCTTGCTTGTCGGCATAGCAATGCCGACCTACTAAAACAAACTCAGCATGACAAAAAAGAACCACAAAAAACCAACCAAGCCTATCAAGACTTGGTCGGTTAAAAATTCTAATTGAGTTTTTCTAATTATTCAACTTCAATTGCGCCAACTGGGCAAGCATCTGCAGCTTCTTTAACTGCATCGATGTTATCAGCAACTGCAGATTCGTCTACAACTGCTTTGTCTTCAATTGAAAATACTGCGTCGCAAATTGATTCACAAGCGCCACAAGCGATACATTCATCATTAACTTTAACTGTCATTTTTATTTCTCCTTATTTTACATCATGTGGAACAAACTTCCACAACAAAAGTATATAACAAAAGAATAAAATTTCAATTGAATTTTTCAAAATTTTAAAACAATCACTAACTACCTTTTAATCAAAACAAGGTTTCCGCGTTTTACCAGTTTAGAAAGTTTTACAATAATTTCGTTATCCATGCGCATGCAACCTTGTGACGCGTATTTGCCGATACTTGACGGATCATTGTTTCCGTGGATAAATTCACCTGTCAAACTTTTTTCGCCTGTTGATGGATTAAGCTTTTCCAAGCAAATAATCTTCGGTCCATAGCTCCAAGGAGCTTTGCGACGTTTGGTCGTTTTTGGTGCGGTATTATAAGGAAAAGTCTCAACATGGCTAACAACTCTAAGCCCTGTTTCGGTATCACAGCCTGCTTTTCCGCTTGCAATTCGATAGGCAAATATCGCTTTGCCCTCTTCATTATAGTGATACAAAATATTTTTTGCCAAATCGACAACAATTGTAGCCAATTTCTTTTCACCTGTCACGGTTACTTTCGGACTTGGTGCATTTGCCAAAAACTTTGCACTATCACTACCTTTTGCACTAGGAAACGCCAAAGAGTCAACCTGTTCTAACTTTGTGGTTCTTTCAAATGTATCTGATTTTTGAGCCTTTATAATACTTGGAGCAGTGGCAAACAACACCGGACCTGCAGTTGCAAGTATTCCGACTCTTGTTTTTAGTCCTGTAATTTTGGGTATATGCATATTTATTTATTCCGCTGATTAACAGCAATTCGCTACACTAAAGGATTGTTAGCTTAAAATTTCTTCTAAAATCTCTGCATTTTTGGAAGCATTTTGCAATTGCTGTTTTGAAACTCTGCGCATATAATTTCTCAAAGCTTCCCTAATCAATTCACTTCTTGAACAACTTTCTTTATCTGCAAGACCATCTACCTTATTAAGAAACTCATCAGGCATGGTTACTAAAATTTTAGCCATAAACTAACCCTTTCTTGCCGCCATTATAACATATCATAAATCTTTTATCAAGTGAAAACTACCTTAATCATATTACCCAACTTGATATTGTTAAAAGTATTTAAAGAGAGAAAATAAAATTGAAAGGAGCTAATATGGAAGAAAATCAAAAGACCGAAGAAACTATAGTAAAAGTAAAAGAGGGTGCAATGTGTGCAAACCATCCGATTATGAAAGCTATTTGCACAGGGATATTAATTTTTCTGGGGGCATTTTGCGCATTTTATGTCGTTGCAGATTGGCATTTCAAAACAATGATGAGAGATTTCGCACCGCGTAAAATGGAGCATGCAATGAAAAAGGAAATGCGCTCAATGGACAATATGTTCAAAAAAGAGATGCGCAAATCAGGAAACATCATCCACATGCAACAAACAGATAATTTTTACCGAGTATACATTGATTTGAGGGCATTTGACAACAATGAAAACAATGTTCAAGTCAGTGCAAACGGCAATATTTTGACAATTGTCGGACGTTCAATCAGAAAGGCGAAAAATAACGAGCAAATTTCTGAATTTCAACAGAATTATATGTTTGGGGACAATGTGAAATTGCAAGATTTAACAAAAGAGACAAATGGGAATTATTACATTATCACAATTCCGATTGAAGAGGAAAAGACTGATGAATAAAGGATATGTTAAGTTAAAGGGCGTAACAAACAAATAGGTCAAGATATCCGCCCCTTGTGGGCGGATGGGCGACAATAAGTCATTCTGAAAGGATTTAAAATCTTGTAGGCTTGCTTGGCTTAGATTTTATCCTATACAGAATATATCAATGTTGTTTTTAAAAATTGACCTTTGTGTATTACTTATCAATCAAATGGATAGACCCTGAATCAAGTTCAGGGTTACATACAGAGTTAAAAGTAGGGTGGGCTCACTAGCCCACCTGTTAAAATTTGTCGGCTTGGTAAAGCCGACCTACAATTTAAGCTTATGTAGGTCGGCATTGCTATGCCGACAAAATCAACATTGATAGATTCTGAATAGCTAGAAAAATTTAGCCTCATTCCATTCGCCTAATTTTTCTAAGCTTTCAGAATGACAATGACTTTTTTGATTGATTAAAGATTCAGGATAACATTAAAATACTTGCCCTTGGATAGACTTTATTATATTTTATATATAGAATAAGATTTTTTGAGGGATTATGAAAAAGTTTTTAGCGGTTATTGGTATATTGTTGGTATTTAGTAGTATTGCGACAGCAACAGAATATTACTCAACTATCGACGAACAACTACGACATGAATATTTTGAAAACAATGTAAAAAAACAATTTATCAAATGCTGGAGAAAACCGGCTACTACCAAAAGTCAAGATAAATCAATTAACATAGCATTTACACTAGACAAAAATGGCAACGTAATAGAACATAGAATTATAGACTCCTCTGGTTTAAAGAGATATGATGATTCTGCAGTTAAAGCTTTGTATAAAGCTGCTCCATTTGGGAAATTTCCACCGAATTATAAAGGAAAAACTATGTCATTTCAATATGTTATTTTAGTCCTATAGATAATTAAAAATAAAGAAAGAAGGGAAAAGTATGAAAAAATTAGTATTATCAGTAATTATGTTATCAATGTTAGCAATGGGTATGCCTGCATTTGCCGGAACTCATGGTGTTAATGGTAAAGTTAGCGGAAGGTCAGTTGGTGCAGCTGCGTTGTCTCTACTTATTTGGCCGGGGTTAGGTCAAGCAGTAAACGACCAAAGCTACAGCAAAAACGCAACACATGCTATTCTTGGTTTGACCGGTGTATTTAGAATTTGGTCTTGTTATGATGCTTTGATTGACAGACAAGGCGGTGTTTGGAACAACAGAATCTAGGATATACAATTTTCCCTCAGCCATTCGGCACGCAGTCTTCACGCAAGTGGAGGGGAAGGAACACAATTAGTAAAACAAAGTCAGTGCGTATACACTGACTTTGTTTTTATTAATTATCCTTTTATGCTATACTTATTTTGAGGATAAACGGAGTAAGAAGAATATGAAAGAAAGTTATTTTCCACAAGAAATAGAAAAAAAATGGCAAAATATTTGGGAAGAAACAAAAGCGTTCAAAACTCCTGATGTTTCTGACAAGCCAAAATATTATGCTCTATCAATGTTTCCGTATCCTTCAGGAAAATTGCACATGGGACACGTTAGAAATTACACAATTACTGACGTCATTGCAAGATTCAAGAAGGCAAACGGTTTCAATGTTTTACATCCGATAGGATGGGACAGTTTCGGACTTCCTGCAGAAAATGCTGCAATGAAACACCACGCTGACCCTGAAACATGGACAGATGAAAACATTGCATATATGACAAAACAATTAAAAATGTTGGGTCTTTCTTACGATTGGGATAGGGAAGTTACAACATGCAAACCTGAATACTACAAATGGACTCAGTGGTTGTTCCTACAATTGTACAAAAAAGGTTTGGTATACAAAAAAGAGGCTGCCGTAAACTGGTGTAACGAATGTGGCACAGTTTTGGCAAACGAACAAGTAATTGATGGCAAATGCTGGAGATGTGACAGCACTGTTGAGAAAAAATATTTGTCTCAATGGTTCATCAAAATTACAGAATACGCTGACGTGTTGCTTGAAGATTTGGATAAACTCCCTGGCTGGGGCGACAATGTAAAAACAATGCAAGCAAACTGGATTGGCAAATCTAAAGGTGCTATTTTCAAATTCCCTGTAATTGATGCACCAAACGGTGAAAAAATGGAAGTTCCTGTTTATACAACAAGACCTGACACCGTGTTTGGTATCACTTATTTGGTTGTAGCACCTGAGTACAAAGATATTGAAAAACTTACAACGCCAGAAAACAAACAAGCGGTTGAAGATTATAGAGCAAACGCTCGCAAAATGTCTGAAATTGAAAGACTTTCTACAGACAGAGTAAAAACAGGTGTTCCATTAGGAACTCACTGCAAAAACCCGTTCAATGGCGAAATTTTCCCATTATGGACAGCAGATTATGCTCTTGTTGAATACGGAACAGGTGCAGTAATGGCAGTTCCTACACACGATACAAGAGACTTTGCTTTTGCTAAAAAATATAATCTTCCAATGAAGGTTGTAATTTCAGGCAAAGACATGAAAGAACCTTTAACAGAGGCTTATACAGACTCAGGTGTTTTGGTAAATTCAGGCGAATTTGACGGAATGAAAAACAACGAGGCTAAAAAAGCTATCACTAAATGGGCTGTAGACAAAGGTTTTGGAGAATTTAAAACTCAATACAGACTACGTGATTGGTTAATTTCTCGTCAAAGATATTGGGGCGCTCCAATCCCTGTTGTATACTGCGACAAATGCGGTATTCAACCTGTGCCGGAAGACCAATTGCCGGTATTATTGCCAAAAGATGTTGATTTCTCGGTAGTTGGCAAATCACCAATTACAACATCTAAGACTTTCAAAGATACAGTTTGTCCTGTTTGTGGCGGACACGCAGTTCGTGAAACAGATACAATGGATACATTTGTATGTTCAAGCTGGTATTATTTGAGATATTCAGATGCAAGAAATTCAGAAAAATGTTTTGACAGAGACAAAGTAAATCACTGGTTACCTGTTGACCAATATGTTGGCGGTATTGAGCACGCAATTTTACACTTGTTGTATTCTCGATTCTTCACAAAAGCATTGAGAGATTGCGGTTTGCTTGATTTTGACGAACCGTTTAAAAACTTGTTGACTCAAGGTATGGTATTGAAAGACGGTTCAAAAATGTCAAAATCTAAAGGCAACACTGTTGACCCTGATGAAATATTTGAAAACTACGGAGCAGATACAGCAAGGTTGTTCATCCTTTCAGATTCACCACCGGCTAGAGACTTTGACTGGTCAGATGCAGGTGTTGAAGGTTGCTACAAATTCTTAAACAGAGTTTGGAGATTGGTTTCAACAAATCAAAATAATATCAAACTTGATTATGACTTGAAATTTCCATTGGCTAAGGAAAACGATGATTTAGTAAGAACCGTTCACATTGCAATCAAAGGTATCACAAATGATATCTCAAACGATTTCCAATTCAACACGGTAATTTCTAAATACAGAGAACTTACCAATGCAATCTATGATTGGCAAGCTAAGAAATCTGACTTGACTGACGAAGACAAACAAGTTTTAAGTTTTGCAATTGTATCACTTTTAAAACTTATGTCTCCTGTAGCAGTTCACTTGACAGAAGAAGCTTGGCACGATTTGGGCGGAAAGACTTCAATCCACGATGAGCCTTGGTGCAAGTGGGATGAAAATCTTGCTAAATCAAGTTCAATAACTTTGGTTGTCCAAGTAAACGGCAAAGTTAAAGACAGAATTGAAGTTGATGAAGGATTAGACCAAGAGGAAATGAAAAAAGTTGCTCTTGAAAGTCCGAAAATCAAAGCCCTGACAGATGGCAAGACGATAGTTAAAACGATTGTTGTACCGAAGAAATTGGTTAATATCGTTGTTAAATAATCAACAAAAAAGAGCCTTTGTAAAAGGCTCTTTTTTAATGAACGCTTTGATAAAGCTAAAGTATCGTGTCATGCTGAACTTGTTTCAGCATCTCAAATTGAACCCTGTTAGTCTTATGATTATTCTGTTCCATTCGTAGACATGTAAACTTTGTCGGCATAGCAATGCCGACCTACAATATTAACTTGCCTTCTGAGCCACGTTCCATTACCATGGGTAATCTTTTTCAATATTCCAACCTGCACGGCGGATTTTTTCGGCACATAAATTTCCAGCGCTTTTCTTAGAACAACTTTTATTAATCACTGCAGAATCTAAATCAAAACCCTGTGGCTGGATTCCGCCACCATCTTTTTCAATACGAGTCAATTCAAATAAATCTCGTCCATAAATATTTGGACCTTCTCCACCATTTATATCAACATAAACCCATCTTCTATCAGTATAGCCGGATTCGGTTTGAGAAGATCCACCACCGGTGAAAATAACATACAAAAATCCGTCAGGGGTATAAAAAGTTGTTCGCATAGTTGGGCTGGTAGCAACAGTTGTTACCTGATTTCCATTAGCCATTTTCCATGGGGTATTGGTCTTGTAGCCACACATTTGCGGAGTTGTACAAATGATAGCAGATTTTATATACGGCGCCCAATATTTTTTAAAATAGTCTTCTGCACCCATTGCGAAAGCTTCTGATGCCGATGGTTCGCCTACATCATCATAGGATAATTTATATGCCTGATTCAGTACAGATATTGCCTTTTGGAGTTTGGTTACGGTGATATGTTTTTGATAATTTGTAATCAATGTTGGAATTGTCATTGCTGCAACAATTCCGATTATTCCAAGTGTGATTAAAACCTCCGCCAACGTAAACGCAAATTTTATTTTGGTTGGTCGTGCGTAACGCTCTTCTTTGCTAACCGTAAAACCAAATTTTGTTGTTTGTCTATTTCTACGTGTTGCAATATCTGTGAATTTTGAGCCGAAATTTTTATCTGACCAGACCATTTTATACCTTAACCTTTCGTGATTATATTCATATACGAATATCAATTATCATATATGAATATAACTATAAATTATTTACTATTAAAAGTCAATAAAATATATAATTGGTCTATTATGAATACAATTAAGGCAAAAATAAAAATGTTAGCGGTCTCAAGGGGTACAACGCTCAAAAACCTAGCGGTAAAACTGAGTGAAATAACCGGTGAAAACTATTCATACAACAGCCTTTTGGGAAAATTAAACAGAGAGAGCCTTTCGCTCAAAGAGGCTCAATACATTGCCAAAATTTTGGATTATAGTTTAGAGTTTATTGATTTGAGTAAGTAGTTTTTGCCTTTGGGTTTTGGCGGAGTGATGACAAGAAGGATATTGTCATGCTGAACTTGTTTCAGCATCTTAAATTGAACATATTAGTCTTATACGAAATTTGTAATATTGGAGACCCTGAAATAAATTCAGGGTGACAATATACCCTCTCCGTGGGAGAGGGATGGGTGAGGGTTTGTTCAGTTAGAGATTCTGAATAGCAAGAAAATTATGTGTTCATACTTCACACAAATTTTCTAAGCTTTCAGAATGACATGAAGGAAGTAGCTGATTGAAGGTTCAAACAATGCAAAGATATATGCACGTCTTTGACCCCCTCTCCTCATTCCTCTCCCACAAGGGGCGAGGATGTTTTTAAAGCCTGCCCTCTTGCCTTCCTGCCAGTCCACAATCCTACGAATTTTCTCTCAAATACACTTCCGCCAAGGCTAAATCGGATTTGGTGGTGACTTTTATATTTTTATAATCCCCATTAACTACATACACATCAATTCCCATCGCCTCGACCATGCCGGCATCATCAGTATAGGTTTGTCCTTTTAGTTTGTCATGCACATTTTTAATCAGTGATGTTTCAAATGCTTGTGGAGTCTGGGTGTTGTAGAGTTTTGAACGGTCAATTGTTCTGATTATTTTGCCGTTTTCATCAACTTCTTTTATTGTGTCGACAGTTTTTGTCATAACAGAAATTGCTTTTTTTGTCACAACTTCGTTCATAACGTTTTTGATAATTTCAGGTGTAATCATTGGGCGCGCGCCGTCATGTATCAGCGCATAATCACCTGTTACAACCTGCAAGCCGTTATAAACAGATTCTTGACGAGAATTTCCGCCTCGGATTATTTTTACGTTCTGATAATCCGTAAAAATTTTTCCCAACAGAGAAATAATTGACTCGTTTGCGCAAATAATAATTTCATTAATATTTGCCTTTACAAAGGCGTCAACCGTGTATTTAATAATTTCTTTGCCATAAATTTTTTCTAACAGTTTGTTAGTGTTTCCAAATCTTGATGAGGTTCCGCCTGCCGTTATTATTGCGCTGTATTTCATAAATTCTCCTTGAAATGCGAAAATACTTTATTTTCAACATCTTTTTTCGTCAAATGCATAAGTTGATTTTGGTAATGCAAATCAACCCCTAAACCTTCTTTTGCTTGCCCTATAACCTTGCCGTACGGACATTCAAAATCATTTGGCACAACTGCAACAATGCCATAATCTTCGCCACCATAGAGAACAAAATTTTGCCAATTGTCAAAGTTTTCGATTCCTTTGTCATGAGGAATTTTGCCAAAATCAATGTTAAGCAAGACACCGCTTTCATTTGCAATAGTTGAAAGTGCATCCATAAGTCCATCTGAGGTGTCCATCATTCCGTAATCTTGTTTTATATTTTTGCCGATATATTGTCCGAATTCAATTTGGGCGCAAGGTTCAAGGTGCGCTTTGATTAACTTTTCAGGAGTATTTTTCCCATTTAAAAGCAACTGCAAACCGATTGCAGAAGAACCGTGATTTCCTGCAACAACAACTTTATAGCCGATTTTCGCATTTTTTCTTGACGAAATTTTTCGTCCTACAGTTGAACCGATTGCGCAAACTGAAACAAAGATTTTGTCTGCCCCTGTGATATCACCGCCAACAATCTTGATATCCTCACCACATGCGCATTTGCATCCTTGATAAAACTCTTTGACAAAGTTTTCATCAATATCAGAAGGAAGAGAAAGAGCAATCGTCAAGTATTTAGGCTCGGCACCGCTTGCCACAACATCTGAAACATTCACCATTACAGACTTATAACCAAGTTGAAACGGTGTAATTTTGTCTGACAAAAAATGTACCCCTTCGACCAAGCTGTCTTGAGTTACGACAATACCCAAATCATCCAAGTACGCGCAATCATCGCCGATATATTTTGAATTGAGCGTTTCTTTTATTATGGATATAAAATCTTTTTCCCTCATAATATCTAAACTATATCATGCTCAATCAGGGAAATAAATTCTTTTACCAAATTTTCGTTCCATTTTTTGCCTGCATCAGCTTTTATAATTTCTAAAGCATCTTTGCTTGAAAGCTTAGCACGGTATGGTCTTTGTTCAATTAGGGCAAAATATTCATCAATAATAAGAATAATTTGTGATGTCAACGGAATTTCATTTTTTGACATTTTGTTCGGATAACCTGAACCATCCCAGTTTTCGTGGTGGTGTTCAATTATAGGCAAAACATCTTGAATATATGAAATCGGTTTCAAAATATCTCTTGCTGCAATGACAGGGTGATGTTTGATTTTTTCGCGTTCTTCATCAGTCAGTGGAGTTGCTTTTTGCAAAATATCATCAGGGAGCATCAAGTTACCAATATCATAGAGCAAAACTGCGACTCTCAGGTTGTCAATATCTTCTTTTGGAATATCAAAACGTTTTGCAAGGCTCACTGCCATAAGGACTTTGTTTTTAATTACCCCGGGGGTATGCATTGGGTTGTACAATTTTGTCAACATATCTGCAACGGTATACAAAGCTTCTTTTGAGACTTCATCTTTGTTAGCAGGAGCTTTGAGTTTGAGGCACAATTCTTTTGACAAACTTCTTGCTTTTGGAATACGATTTTTTGACAAAATATCAAGGAATGTATTGACTGCAATCTCTTGCCAATAAGTTTCAGATACAGGTTTTGCCAGTGTAACTCGGTTTCTGCCGTTGCGTTTTGAAGTGTACATTGCTTGGTCTGTCAACTCTAACAACTCTTCGACATTGTCACTTTGTTCTAAATAAGTTGCAACACCTAAACTTCCTGTGATATGTCCGATTGTGTCAATTTCGGCACTTTCGATAGATTTACGGATTCTTTCTGCCGCAATCATTGCACCTTCTGAAGTAATCCCCGGAAGTAAGACGTTAAATTCTTCACCGCCCATACGAGCAGGAATATCGACAGAACGAGCATTTGATTTCAGTACATCTGCAATTGTTTTAATCGCCAAGTCGCCGAAATTGTGACCGTAAGTATCGTTGATTTTTTTCAAAAAGTCCAAATCAATTCCGATAATTGAGAATGGTTGATTTTGACGTTTTGCACGCTGAACTTCTTTTTCCAAAGCTTCTTCAAAATATCTTCTGTTATATAAACCTGTCAGAGCATCTGTTACAGCCTGTTCGCGCACTGCTTGGAACAAATCGGCAATAGTGATTGCCATTTCAATTTGTTTTGCAAACAAGCCCAAAAAGTCCATTTCAGCTCCTGCAAGTTCTTCTCGAGATGAAAATACGCAGAACCAGCCAAATTCTTTTTTCTGAGCTACTAATGGTACTACGATAACAGATTTTATCGGTTGATTTGTGATAACTTTTTGAACAGTTTCCGGTGGCAAATCAGGCAAAACTGACTTCAAAGACAAATCAATTGCTTTGGTTTGAATAATTGTGCGCTGTTTCATTGTGTCAGCGAAAACGCTTTCAGGAGAATAATGTAAACGTCGAGTTTGAATCCCCGGAGAGCCGATAATGTTATTCAATCTGTCAATCAAACCGTCATTTGATTGAGCCATAACATGCAAATATTCACCGTCTTCATCTTCGTTTTTGCTGATAATCGCACAATGCATATAACCAAGTTCGCCTTGGGTACTGTTTACAATGGCTTCCAATACATTTTCCAGCGGAGTGGAAGAGTTCATCATATCCCAAATGTGCTGCAAGGTGAACATACGTTTATTAGCGTCGTTCAATTCTTCCGTACGTTCGGCGATTTCGCGCTCTAATTCAATATTTCTTTCGTAAATCTCTAAATAACCGCGCTTTTCATGGTAAATGTTATTTTCGACTTCAGAAACTTTTTTTGTAACTTCCTTAAATTTATCAAATAAACCCATGGATACCCTTTTTTGCAATATATGAATATGATATATAATTATAATACTTTTTTAAGAAAATATCAAGTGAGTAACAACATCAACCACATCTTTCGGATTAGGGAAATTTGTACATGCGTTAGGGTTTTTGTGAAGTTTACATTTTCGTTTGAAACATGGCTGGCATGGCAAACCGCAACCGCCCATTGCTACATATTTGTCACTTGCGCCAAATGGAGCTAAAACATCTTTTGGTGTGCAGGTAAAAATAGTTACAACGGCAGGATTCCCTGTAGCCCAAGCTAAATGTGCACTACCGCTATCAGGTGCCATAACAAGGTTTGCTCTTGAAAAAACTTCCATCAGTTCCATAATATCGGTTTTTCCTGCCAAATTTAAAAATTTTCCGCCGCTGATATATTCAATCAATTCATTATCATTTGGTCCGCCTGTGAATACAAGGTTGCAAGAACTTGCCAAATTATCAACAACGATTTTCCAATTGTCTCGATTCCAGTGTTTGTTTACCCAAGTTGTTGCAGGTGCAATAACAACAAGCGGTTTTGATTTATCTAAACCTGACAAAAGTTCATCAATTTTTGCGATTTGTTCTTCACTTCTTGCAGGTAGTGAAACCTTGATAGATTCAGGTTTTATGCCGAGATAATTTGCATATCTCAAATAATTAAGCACGATTGGAGAATCAGGTGCGTAAGAAATATCGTCAATCCATTCATTACCGCCTAAAATTGCCATTTCGCGAGCTTCTTTAGAAATAATTCTGCGTTTTGCACCACAAAATAACATCCAGTAAAGGCTTTTCAACATCATTTGAGAATCAATTGCGATATCAAATTTTTCATTACGAATTTGTTTTAGGATTGCAAGGTATTCTTTAAAGCTTTCTAATGAAAATCCACGTTTTTTCCATCTGCCAACAGGAGCTAAAATCGCTTTATCTACGCATGGGTTATTTTCAACAACTTGAATTCCTTTTTCTGAAACAAGCCAAGTCACCTCATAACCGGCATCTTTTAGTGCATTTGCCAATGGAATATTAAAAATTACATCCCCTAAAGATGACAATTTTATTAACAACACTTTTTGCTTTTTTGTTTCTTCCATTTTGAAAATTCCCCATATAAATTGGCATGACAGTATTTATTATAGAGCAAAAGCGCATTTTCGTCTATTATTGTTAAGTTTAGTTATTAGTAAGATGCGTTGATAAAAGTTATAAATTTATCGCCATATTTTTTTTGTTTTAGAATTTCATATTCGGACAAATCTAATTCAACAACATGTTCTAAAATCACAATTCCGTCACAGATTTTTTTAGCCAATGCCAAACTGTTTTCGTATACTCCTGAAAAATACGGTGGGTCAATGTATACGATGTTAAAATTTTTGTTAAATTTTTCGCAAACCTTTAAGCTGTCACCGAGAAAAAGTTTTATATCGTTGTCTTTTTCATATTTTTTCAAATTCGATTTGATAACGTTGTAGACTTTTTTGTTTTTTTCAATCATAACAACTGAAGAAAATCCGCGAGATAGAGCCTCAAGCCCCATTATGCCTGAACCTGCATACATATCAAGAAAACTTCCGCCCTCAAAATCAATCATAGCTTGCAGAGTGTTGAACACACTCATTCGGACTTTTGACAAAGTCGGACGGGTGATATTTTCATCCGGTGCGATAATTTTTTGACCCTTGAATTTTCCTGCCGTGATATTCATAACAAGAATTTTAGCATGAAAAGCAGAATTTGGGTTATAGCAGAGGGCCGGAAGGCGAGAGGTCAGGAGGGCAGGCTTTTTGCCCTCCTGACCTCCGACTTCCCCATTCCCTTGTTCCGAAAAGTCGCTTATGCTACAATTGGGCTATGAAAGAATTTGATTTTTATGTAGTTCCGACGCCTATCGGAAATTTGGGCGATATCACTTTACGAGCAATTGAAGTTCTAAAATCTGTTGATTTAATTGCGTGTGAGGACAGTCGTGTCACTCAAAAATTGCTTAACCATTTTGATATAAAAACAAAGTGCGTTTCCTACCACAAGTACAACGAAAAAGAACGCATTAACCAAATTCTTGATATTTTAAAAAGCGGTAAAAAAATGGCATTGGTTTCTGATGCCGGAACTCCGTTGATTTGCGACCCGGGGTCCGTAATTGTAAAAGAACTTAGAAAAAACGGTTTTAGTTTGACGTCACTTGCCGGAGCTAATGCGGTTATCACGTTTTTGTCTCAAGTTTCGCGAGAAGATGAAACCTTCACGTTTATTGGATTTTTGCCAAAAAGCAAAACTCAGATTGAAGAAATTGCAACAAAATATAAGTATAACGATTTCGTGTTCTATGATTCGCCAAACAGAATTATTCAGTCTTTAGAAATTATCAAAACTGTTCGACCTGACGCAAAAGTTGCATTTGGCAGAGAATTAACCAAAGTGTTTGAGGAAGTCGTTGTTGATGAAATTTCCGCCGTGATTGAACATTTGAAAAATAATGTATCAAAAGGTGAATTTGTTTGTTTGATATTTAGGGATAAAAATAAAAGCGAAACTTCTGAAATTGAAGACAAGATAAAAACATTGCAAGATAAAGGTTTTGGGGCAAAAGACATCTCAATAATTCTATCTGAACTGTACGGAATGAATAAAAATAAGGTTTACAAAATTGCTGTTGGTAAACAGATGTAAAAATTTTGTACTTTTTAAATAATTTATGCTACAATTTTGTTGGAGAATAGTGAGAGTTTGTAAGGGAATATATTCTTGAAATTAAATAAGATTACCAGACATTTAATGTTAGCTTTAATCTTAGCGATGACTGCGCAAACGCATAGTTTAGCTGTTGATGACGTATGGGGCGGAATGGGTCTTTCTGACGAGGCTGTCCAATACAATAACAATTATGCTAACACTGTTTTTGACAAATACACAAACTATTCCGATTCAGAAAAGAAAACTCCTGATTACACTACAGGTCAATATCCGACAAACTTGTCTTCTCCAAGCACAACTTCGTCAGCGCCTGCTGATAAAGAAAAAAGAACTATTAAAAAAATCGAATTCTATGGTCTAAACTCTATTACTCCGCAAGAATTGCTGGAAAAAATGCAAATGAAAGAGGGCGGAGAATATACCAGAGAAACTCTGCAATCCGATTTGAAAACGATTTACGAAACAGGCTATTTCACAGAGAAAATGAAAGCTATTCCATCTAAAAATGATGATGGGACAGTTACAGTAAAAGTCGTTGTAGAAGAAAATGTTCCTGTGAAAGATTTTACTGTTGAAGGAAACACAGTAGTTCCGATTGAAGATATTTTAGCAACCCTTAATGATATGAAAGGAAAACCGCAAAATATCGCAAAATTGAACGCTGCAATTTCTCAAATTCAAGAACTTTACACCTCAAAAGGCTATATCTTGGCTAGAGTTGATTCGGTTGACGATGACCCTGATGGTACAATCAATATCAGCATCAAAGAAGGTATTATCGACAAAATTATGATTGAAGGTAACGAAAAGACCAAAGATTATATTGTTGCGCGTAATATCTTGACTGAACCCGGGATGATTTATAACGAAAATCTTATCAAAGAAGATTTGGTAAGATTGTACGCAACTCAGGCTTTCAAAGATGTAACAAGAGAAATTGAACCTAGTGAAGAAGTTCCTGATGCTTACGATATTACAATAAAAATCCAAGAACAAAGAACCGCAAGTATTTCTGTCGGTGGTGGTCTTGATACAGTTACAGGTTTGTTCGGTTCAATGGGTATTGCAGAAAACAACTTCCGCGGCAGATGCGAAAGACTTTCTTTGACAGGTTTGGTTGGTACCGGTGTAATCCTGAACGATTCATCCGTAAAAGACCACATGAATATTCAAGCAGAATTGAGCTATTTCAAACCGTATTTCTATAATGCCGATACATCTTTAAATACAAGATTGTTCTTCAGAGATTTCGGTTCATACCAAATTCCGTTGGCAATTGAAAGAAGATATGGTGGTGAAATGACTGTTGCACACAGACTTAAAAAGAACAGACACGCAACTTCATCATTCAGTTTAGGTGTTGAAAATATTGATGTTCGTGAAGGTGATTTCAATGGAATTTCAGGTTTGTATAACAAATATAATATTCCGATTGCTCGTCGTGCAGAACAGTTAGAAGGCGGACTATTTATGTCATTAAGCCCTGCATTGATTTACGATACCAGAGATTCTGCTACAGTAACAAGACATGGTACAATGGCAAGTTTGAGATTTGATGAAAATATCGGACTTAACGGTTTTGACAAAACAAACGGCAAACTTACCGGTATGATTAAACAATATGTTCCTGTTGGTAAAAAATCATCTTTGACATTCACTGCTAAAGGTGGTGGCGCACTTCACGGAGATATTCCTGAAGTTATGGCATATCGTTTAGGTGGCCCTTATACTGTCAGAGGTTTCAAAATGAGTGGTGTTGGTACAGGTAACGCCTTCATTATGGGTTCTGCCGAATTTGCAACACCAATTCCGTTTATGGACAGAACAAGAATCGCTTTCTTGAACAATATCAGATTCACAGTTTGGGCTGATGCAGGTAAAGTATTTGACGGAACGATTTCCAACAAATTGTATGACAGACCTGAATACGCGGTATCTGCAGGTATCGGTTTGAAAGTATTTATCCCTGGAATGGGACCGTTGTCAATCGATTATGGTATTCCACTTACAAATCCTGGACATAGCGGTTCTAAAAACGGATACTTTACATTTGGTGTAGGTGACTTATTATATTAATATTCAAATATAGGAGGAATTATGAAAAACTTGAAATTAATGGCTTTAATATTAGCTGCAGGTTTGGCTGTTTCTATCGGAACTAAAGCTAATGCTGAAGTTGGTTATTTGAACTATCAAAAAGTTTTGGATAACTATCCTGCTGCTCAACAAGCAGTTAAGGAAATTGATGCTAAAAGTTTGGAATTACAACAATATATGGTTGATAAAGAAAAACAATACAAAGCATTAGACACTCCATTGAAAAAACAAAACTTTGAAACTCAAACTGCAACTGAATTTAATGCAAAACAAGATGCATTGTACAAATTGAGAAACAGCAGAGAAACTCAAATCATGAACCAAGTTCAAGATGCTGCAAAAGCTGTAATGGTTTCTCAAAAATTGGATGCAATTCTATCAGACCAAGTTATCTTCGTTGGCGGAGTTGACGTTACAGATTTGATTATCCAAAGATTAAAAGGACAATAGACAGTAAAAAGTTCTAAGTTATCAGACACTAAGGCACTAAGAGGAATAGTTTATAATTTTCTTAGTGCCCTAGTTACTTAAAAAGGATGGTATATATGAAATATTCAGAAGACGGTTCACAGTACCATATAGGTTTAAATAAGGGTGATGTCGGCAAATATGTAATTCTTCCGGGAGACCCTAAAAGATGTAAAAAAATTGCTCAATACTTTGATGACCCAAAATTAGTAGCGGATAACAGAGAATATGTTACATATACAGGCTACTTGAACGGTGAAAAAGTCAGTGTAACATCAACAGGTATCGGCGGTCCTTCTGCAGCTATTGCAATGGAAGAACTTGTTAATGTTGGTGCCGAAGTATTTATCCGTGTTGGAACTTGCGGTGGTATGCAATTAGATGTCAAGGGTGGCGATTTGGTTATTGCAACAGGTGCAATTCGTATGGAAGGTACAAGCAAAGAGTACGCTCCAATTGAATTTCCTGCGGTTGCTAATTTGGATGTTGTTAATGCATTGATTAAAGCATCTGAAAATCTTGGTTATACACACCATACAGGCGTTGTTCAGTGTAAAGACTCTTTCTACGGTCAACATAGTCCTGAAATCAAACCTGTCAGCTATGAATTGATGAACAAATGGGAGGCTTGGAAACGCCTAGGCTGTTTGGCATCAGAAATGGAATCTGCTGCATTATTTGTTGTAGCAAGCTATTTGGGCGTAAAAGTCGGTTCAGTATTTTTGACTGTAGCTAATCAGGAAAGAGAAAAGCAAAACTTGGAAAACCCTGTTGTACACGATACGGAAAAAGCGATTAAAACTGCAATTGAGGCAATTAAAATATTAAAAGGATAAGATTATGTTTAGAAAAAACAGAATGGAATATGTTATCAAATCATGTTCTGCGGAAGATGCTCAAGATTTACAAAATCTTTTAAATGAAATGTCTATGAACGGTTGGGAACTCTACAGCATGCACGATGTTGGGGATGAAGAAACAGGTTCTCAATTGAACTGCATTTTTATGCGCGAGGCAAAATCCGAAAGTAATTCTGAAAGCGACATAATCAATATTTCTGATTTTAAAAGCCAAATGGAAAAAATGCTTTCTCCAAAATTGACCGAATACGAACAATGTTTGGAAATTCAATCAAAAATCAGAAACCAAAAAGAAAAAATCAGCAAAATTAAAGCCGAAATCGAAGGTGAGGCACCTGCGTCTGTCTCTCGTAAAAAACTTAACGATAAAATTTCTGCAAGTTTAAAAGAAATGGAAGATTTGAAAGCCCAATTAAACAAGGCAACTTCACCTGATTTAATGTATTCAAAACTTCATGAAGAAAAGTTGACAATCTATTTGAGCGAAGAACTTTTGGGCTTTGTAGATTCAGACAGAAATAATGCGGAAGAAGAAGAATTGATTGCCGAAACAGTTAAATCTCGTTTGAGATTGACCGAAGAAAAAGGCTACGTAATTCCAAAAGTTGTATTCAAAGACGATGAAAACCTTAACCCTTGCGAATTTAGTATCAGAATCCGCGGAATGGAAGTTTTCAAAGCCGAAGTTTGTCCAAAATACTTGATGTTTTACGCTGATGATGTTCACACTGACCACAAGATTAAAAACTCTGTTTCAGGTGTTGATGCCATAACTGAGCGAAAAGTTATTTGGATTGAAAAAGACAAAACAAAAGATTTTTGGCAAAAAGGACTTACACCATCTGAATATATTGCAAAGGCTTTAGAATATGTTGCAGTTAAGTATGTTGACGATTTATTAGACTATGATGATATCGACAAATACTTGGAAGTTGTTGAAAAAGAAAACGAATTTTTGATAGAAAATATCGTTCCTGATTTGCTTACTTATTCTGATATCAAGTACCTTTTGACAAGTTTGATTAAAGAAAAAGTTTCAATTAAAAATATCACCTATATTTTTGAAAAGATTAATGATTTTGCAGAAGAAGGCAGCAAAGCTGATATTTTGAACAAAGTCAGATTATCTTTAGCAAGACAAATCTGTAGAAATTATACAAACGAAGACGGCGAAACAATCAGCGCATTTGAGCTTTCTGAAAAAACTTATTCTGATATCGTTTTAGGCTGTGATGAAAGTGAAGACAGTTTGATAAAAATTGATGGAACTTTGGCTGAAAAATTGGCAACAAAGATTATCAAAAAAGCTAAAAAACTTGGTATTCATTCACCAAAATTGATTGTTCCAATGGATTACAGACAGATTTTCTATACTTTGTTATCTTTGTATATCAATGATATTACGGTTTTGGCACAAGAAGAAATCGGTTGCTTGTACAAAATCGATAGCCTTGGCGAGATATAATTAAGAGGGCAAGAAGGCGAGAAGGCAGGAGGGCAGGCTTTTTAACCTGTCATTCTGAAAGCTTTAGACATATAAGTCACCCTGAACTAGATTCAGGGTCTATCCATTTGATTAATAAGTAATTCTTAGAGGTCAATTTACAAAAATTAAAATCAGCATTGATAGATTCTGAATAGGATAAAATCTATGTCGCTACGCTCCTTGATTTTTAATCCTTTCAGAATGACATAGACCTATGAGTCCAGTCTCTCCGAATGGGAGAGACCGAAATTGTTTTTGAGAGGAACTCGAAAAACTACAATTTCGAGTGAGGGTTCGGACTATGCAATTATTGTTCAAATATGCTGAAAACCCCTCACCCTGCCCTCAGCCATACGGCACGCAGTCTCACTCAACTCGCGTTGCTCGTTGGTTCGGCTAGTGTCCCTCGGAGAGGGTATAAGCATATATTTGCAAATTTTTGCCTACCATTCCCTCATACCTCCGCTATTCGGTACCCCCAATGCAATAAAAAAGAGGGGAATGGCCCCCTCTTTCACTTCTTTTTCCTTTTGCCAAATATTACAAAAGTTCTTTCAAATAATTAGGCAATGCAAAGCGTGCGTTGTGATATTCTTTGTTATAAATTTTGCAAGTCGGAATAATTTCTGCGGCACGTTCTTCGTTGTAGTATTCAAGCGGTTTTACATCAACTGAACAAAATGCCCAAGCCCAATATCCACCAGGGTATGTTGGGATGTTTGAAGTATATGTTGCAACGGTTGGGAACACTTTTTTCAATTGAGTGTACATTTTTTGTACAGATTCTTTTTGCGCAAAAGGTGATTCAGATTGAGCAACCATGATACCGCCTTTTTTAAGAGAATTTTTAACATTGGTGTAAAATTCATCTGTAAATAAGCCTTCCCCAGGACCCATCGGGTCAGTTGAGTCAATCAAGATAATATCAAATTCATCTTTTTTATCTTTGATATATTCAATTGCGTCTTGAACAAGAATTTCAACTTTTGGATTATCAAGTTCGCAAGCAATTGTCGGAAGATATTTTTTGCAAGCCTCGATAACCATACCGTCGATTTCGCATAATACAGCACGTTCTACGGTTTTGTGTTTCAAAACTTCACGGATAGTACCGCCGTCACCGCCACCGATTACCAAAACTGATTTAGGACAAGGGTGCTGCATCATTGGGATATGAGCAATCATTTCGTGGTAATGGTATTCATCACCTTCTGTTGTCATCATTAAATCATCAAGAGTCAAAACTCTGCCAAGTTGAGAATCTGATTCAAAAATTTCAACTTTTTGGAACTCTGAATTATCAGAGAACAAAACTTTTCCGGCTTTTATTGCAATACCGTAGCCCCCAGGGGTAATTTCGTGGTAGTAACCATTTTCGATACCATTTTTCATTTTTTATTTAATCCTTTCATTTTGTCAATACAAATTGAGTAACATCGTCTCAATGTTACTCAATTTTAGCATATCAAAAATAGTTTTCAAATTATGCGAAATTAACTTTTAGAAAAGCCTAAAGTTCTGCCAAGCCAAGCAAAAAATCCTTTTTTATGTTTAGGTGCAGCAGTCTGTGTATCTTGTGTCACAGTATTATTTGCTAAATCCTTATTAGGCTTTTTACCAACGATTTCAACTTCAGGTAATGTTCCGCCGTCTATTGTCGCAACGTCTTTATTTGGTTTTTGTGCAACAATTTCAACTTCTGGCAACGTTCCTCCGTCTATTGTTGCGACGTCTTTATTTGGTCTTTGTCCGACAATTTCAACTTCTGGCAAAGTTCCGCCGTCTATTGTTGCGACATCCTCTTTCGGTTTTGGAGTGACTACAACTTCTGGCAACATTCCGCCATCTATTGTAGGCTCTTCGCTATTTGCACTTGACAACTTAGGTGCACTATCCCTGAATAATTGATAACCGGTATCGGTCTTTGTAGAATCTCCGCCATCTAGTATTGGTGCGCTATCTCGAAACATTTGAAAACCTTGCGTTGTTGAATCATTTGTAACATTTTGCTGCCCATTATTTGTAAAAATAGAAACTTTTGGCGCATTATCTCTATAAATTTTTGGTGCATCCTTTGAATTTCCATTACTTTGTCCAACAGGTTGATTAAAATTAACGCCGTCTACCATAATCTTTTATTACTCCTTATATTTAATTGCATAATAAAAGATACGGCATTATAGATAAGAAACTTTAGAGAAAATTTGGTTGTTTAACAAATCGTAATAATTACTTATTGCCCAAGATGTGGATATGAAGGTGGAAAACTTCTTGTCCAGCCTCTTTTCCTGTATTAATTTGTGTTTTATAAGATTTCAAACCGATTTTTTTAGTTACATCTTTGACTGTTTGCAAAAGTTCAGCCATCAAATCCTTGTCCTCAAGTTCATTCAATGATGCAATATGTTTTTTCGGACAAACCAACATGTGAATCGGAGCTTTTGGGTTTATATCGTTAAATACAACGGTGTTTTCAGTTTCGTATACAAATTCTGTTCCAAAGTCACCATTAATTATTTTGCAAAAAATACAATCTTCTGTCATAAGTTTTTCTCCTTTTTAAGGTTATGGAAAATTATCTATCTGATTTTCTTAGCCAAAGACAAACCAGCAGGCAGTGGCAATACTACATTCTCGTAATTTGGATTGGCATTGATATCATCTAAAAATGTTTGAACTTTTGCCGCGTGAGAAATCACATTGTCACAAGCAATATATCCGCCAACTTTCAAATGCGGTTCTATCAAGTGGAAAAATTTGATATATTGAGCTTTGTTTGCATCAACAAAAGCAAAATCAATTTCAAAATCTTCAGGTAAGTATTCCAAAATCGTCGCTGCATCGCCTTTTTTAGTCTCGATAATATCTGCAACACCGCATTTTTCAAAATTTTCTTTTGCAATATCAAGTCTCTTGTCGTAAAACTCAATTGTTGTAAGTTTTCCACCGGTTTTCTTCAACGCTTTACCTATCCAAATTCCTGAATATCCGTTAGATGTTCCAACTTCAACAACGCTTTTTGATTTTGAATCGACAATCAAATTATACAAAAATTCTGCTGTTGTTCGTGAAATATTCCAAAATTGTTTTTGAGTTTTTTCAAGTTCTTTTAAAACTTCTTGTGTTGTTTCGTCAAATTTTTCTATCATTATTTTATCGTCTTTACTCTGTTTGTAATAACTATTGCCCTAACAGGAACATCAAGCGGACTGGTTTTTACAATCTCTTTGATATCTGTATCAACTACAGAATACAAGCCTGAAAGTGCGTTTGTAATCATAATCAAATTATCGCTGATTGGTGTAATATTTGTTGCAAAAGCGTTTGTATTCAAATACAACTTGTCAGTGATAACATCATCTTTTGTGTTCAAAACTTCTACAATATTATCTTGTGCCCCAAGGATAAATAATTCATCTTTGCGCGCATACATATCGACAGGTTTTTCACATACTTCAAGTTCTGATAAAAATCCTAAAGTTTCGTAATCAACGATGGCAAGTCTGCTTTTAGTTCTGCTGATAATATAAATTTTGCCGTTTGCATAAGCGATTTTTGAAACATTTGGAAAACTTCCGATATTTTTCAACAAATAATTGTTATCCAATTCAATTGCCCAAATATCATTGGTATTTCTATCAACATAGAACATTTTTGTTCCATCTTCTGATAGAGTGAATTTTTCGCACATGCCGTTTATTTTTAATTGTTTTTTCAAAGTCATTGTTTCAAGGCTGAATATGTATATGCTTGAATTTGAACCTGATGTGATATATGCAATTTTGTTAGGTGCATCTATGATAATTTGCTCAGGACAAACATCAAAATTTACCTGTTTGATAACTTTTTCATCCATCAAAGAAATAATATTCATTGTTTTGTTATCAAAATAAGTTACAAGTAAAAACTCATTGTTATATGCCTTGATATCGTTAATAACGTGTTCTTGCGCCAATGAATATTCAGGAGTTTTGGTATTTGAATGGATTACCTGAATATTTTTATTCGCACCTGTTGAAATGTAGAAAGTCTTGCCATTCAATGGTTCAACAGGAGTAGTAAATTTCTTACCTTTATTTCTTGTATTATTAATTCTCAACCCTGTATCTTGCGCTACAGAAACATCAACATCACCGATAATACCTTTTAAAGATTCAGGAATAACCAAACCTTTTGGAAGTAAAATATCTTGTGGCAACAAACCTGATTGAAGTTCTTGCGGTGGGTCAATCATATTGATTACTGTTTTTTTGCCGTTTGTGTTAATAACTTTTAATAATGCAAAATTGTTATTTAAGATAATCATATCAGGCTTTTGTTTCATTGTCATATTTTTAGGATAGCTTGATTTGATTGTCAAATTTACAATATCGTCTGTTTTTGCAGGGAATATAGGTAAATACATGGTTTTGTCAGGCAAAATTATTGCACCATCAAAACGGAAGTTTGTTTGCGGAAAATCCTTGCTGACAAAATCTTGCACTTGTTTTGGAACTTCTGCACCAAATACGGTTGTACAAGTTAATATAAATAAACTTAGTGCTGCGAAAAGTTTGCGCATATTATTTGAATACTCCCTTAACTTTTGACATTATTGATTTTTGAGGCTTTTTACCACCGTTAATTTCATACAATCTTTGGTATAAGCGTTTTTCTTCTTCGCTCAATCTTGTAGGAATTTTGATTTTTACAATCACGATATGGTCACCGCGTTGAGATGGTTTTGTGATAATCGGAACGCCTGCACCTTTGATTTTTACAATATTTTCGTGTTGGATTCCTGCAGGTATTTGGACTTCTTTTTCTCCATCAAGAGTTTTTATTGTAACCAAGTCGCCCATAACTGCTTGAGCCGGAGAAATTTCAAGTTCGGTAAAAATATTGATACCATCACGTTTGAAATAATTTGACGGTTCAACATGGATAACCACAAACAAATCACCGTTTGGTCCACCGTTTACACCACAATCACCTTCGCCTGAAACACGGATTTTTGACATATTGTCAACACCGGCAGGGATTTTTATTTCAATGCGTTTTTCCTTATTTACCATACCGTTGCCGTGACAAGTTTTGCAAGGTTTGTCGATAACTTGACCTGAACCTTTACAATGTGGGCAGGTTGTAATTTGTGCAAAGTTTCCAAGAGGAGTTCTTGTAACTGTTTTTACCTGACCTGTACCGCCACATTGCGGACAAGTTTTCTTTTCTGAACCTTTCTCAGCACCTGTACCGCTACAATCAGGACATACTTCCAAGTGGTCAAATTTGATTTCTTTATTGATACCAAATGCAGCATCTTCAAATTTCAATTTAACATCGTATCTTAAATCATCTCCGCGTTGAGGAGCATTTGGGTCAGGTCTTCCGCCAAAACCAAATCCGCCAAAGCCGCCGAAGAAACTTTCAAATACGTCATTCAAATCACCAAATCCGCCTGCGAATGGTCCGTTTGTATCAAATCCTGCATTTTTTAAACCATCTTCGCCGTATTGGTCATAAGTTGCACGTTTGTTTTCATCTGAAAGTGTTTCGTAAGCCTTTCCGAGTTCTTTGAATTTTTCTTCTGCATCAGGTGCTTTATTTACATCTGGGTGTAACTGCCTAGCTTTCCTGCGGAAAGCCACTTTTATCTCTTCTTTGGTAGCCTCTTTTGAGACCCCAAGTATTTCGTAGTAATCTGCCATATCCTCTTTTTCTATATCCTTCTACTCTTTTGATTTGTGCTATTCGGCAGTTGCAACATTAACAAGCGTTGGTCTCAAAACTTTGTCACCGATTTTGTAGCCTTTTTGCAATTCAGTGATTACGGTGTGTTCAGGATGTTCGCTTGTTTGGGTTTGCATTACAGCCTCATGGAAGTTAGGGTCAAATTCTTCTCCGATTGCTTTAATTTCTTCTAAGCCTAATTTTGTAAGAGCCTCACAAACTTGCTTGTGAACAAGGTTGAAGCTTTCTTTTACTTTTTCGCAGTCGTCAACATTTTCCAATGCTTTTCTACCGCGTTCAAAGTTATCAAGAACACCTAATAAATTTTTCAATGCGTTTTCTGTACCATATTTGATAAGACTTTCGCGCTCTTGTTCTTGACGTTTTCTATAATTATCAAAATCGGCAGCAAGACGAATGTATTGCTGATTTAATTTGTCATATTTTTCTTGAAGTTCGCTGTTATCTTGTTTTGTTTCCTCTGAAGTTTCTTCAGCTTTTGTTTCTTCTTGTTCAGCTTTTACTTCTTCTGTTTGTTTATTTTCTTCGTCTTTAACGATATCGTCGTTACTAAACGGATTTGAATTTTTATTTGTCATAAATATTCCCCTTCACAACATTATATACATATATTATAAGGTATCAATGCAATTTAACAAGGGAAATTTATTATTTTTTAATAATTAAGAGGGAAGATAAAGCATAACGCCATTGACAAACTGTCCTGTATACAGTACACTATTAATATGAATCATTACGAAATAAAATACCTTATTACATCTGATGGTCGTGCTCCAATCATTGAATGGCTAAATTCTTTAGATAGCGCAATGAGAAAACGCATCAACCAACGAATTTTACGACTTGAGGATGGAAATTTCGGAGATTTTAAAAAACTTTCTGATGATATTTCTGAATTAAGATTTTCTTTTGGAAAAGGTTATAGAGTCTATTACACAGAAATAGAAAATACAATTGTTTTATTAATAAATGGCGGAGACAAATCTGCTCAATCAAAAGATATCAAAAAAGCTCAAGAACTTTTAAATAAATGGAGGTCAAATAATGGATAAAGTCGGTTCTTTTAATGAGTATATTTTAAACGATTTAAAAACTGATGATGACATAAAAGAATGGATTAATATTGGTTTTGATGAATTTTTAACCAATAACGATTTGAATGCATTTGTAAAAGCTCTCGAGTACGCTGTTAGAGCTAAAGATACTATATCCGGTCTATCAAAAAAGACAGGAATTTCTCGCAGCAATTTATATGCAATATTCAATGGTGAACAACAACCTCAATTATCTACAGCACTAAAAATTATAAAAGAACTTGGTTATACAGTAAAAGTTGCGTAAGCAAGGCAAAACCGCATGTGGACGTAGGCGGAACTGTTTCAGAATGACAATATTAAAAAGCCTGACCTCTTGCCCTCCCGCCTTCCTGTTATTCCATCTTTATAGTTTAGCATTTGGATATTTCCGTTTTTGTAGTAACATATACCATGTAAACACGGTTACAAAAGGAAAGGATTATTAAATGACAAAACTTTCACCATTACAAATTGAAAGATTAAAGTATCAACCAAAACTTCCTTCAAGTTTGCAAAACGGCGTAAACTCATTGGAAGTTGTTGAAGGTTCTGCAACAGAATCTGTTAGAGACCAAGAACAAATCAAAACATTATTTGCTAATACTTATGGCAAACCAACCGTTACTTTCAAAGCTGCATCTTCTTCAAAAGAATCAGAAGTTAGAAATGTTGGTGTTATCCTATCAGGTGGTCAAGCTCCCGGTGGACACAACGTTATTGCAGGTTTGTACGATGCATTGAAAAATGCAAATTCAGCTAACAAATTGTACGGTTTCTTAGGTGGTCCTTCAGGTATCATCGATGGAAAATATGTTGAATTTGATGATGAATTTATCAATGCTTACAGAAATACAGGTGGTTTCGATATTATTGGTTCTGGTAGAACAAAATTAGAAACAGAAGAACAATTCCAAAAATCTTTGGCTGTATGTAAAAATTTAAACATCTCTGCTGTTGTAATTATTGGTGGTGATGATTCAAATACAAACGCAGCATTGTTGGCTGAATGGTTTGTAAAAAATAATGCAGGAATCCAAGTTATCGGTTGTCCAAAAACAATTGACGGCGACTTGAAAAACGACCAAATCGAAATTTCTTTCGGTTTTGATACTGCTACAAAAACTTATGCTGAACTTATCGGAAACATCGAAAGAGACGCTAATTCAGCTAAAAAATATTGGCACTTTGTAAAAATCATGGGTAGAAGTGCATCTCACGTAGCGTTAGAAGCAGCATTGCAAACTCAACCAAACATCACTTTGATTTCTGAAGAAGTTCAAGAAAAGAAAATGTCATTGTCTTCAATCATTGACTACATGACAGACATCATTGTAAGACGTGCTGATATGGGTAAAAACTTCGGTATCGCAGTTATCCCTGAAGGTTTGATTGAATTTATTCCTGAAATGGGTTCAATGATTTCAAACTTGAACGATATTATGGCATCTTTAGAAACTGATTCAGATTTCGTTAATGCTACAACTATCAGAGAAAAATTTGATATCGTAGAAAACAGATTAGACGAAGAAAATGCTAAGGTTTACAAATCATTGCCTGCTCTAATCAAAGGTCAATTATTGGCTGACCGTGACCCACACGGTAACGTTCAAGTTTCAAAAATCGAAACTGAAAAATTATTAATCGAAATGATTTCAACAAGATTGGATGAATTGAAAGAAGAAGGAACCTTCATCGGTAAATTCTCAGCTCAATCTCACTTCTTCGGTTATGAAGGCAGATGTGCATTCCCTTCTAACTTTGATGCAGATTATTGCTACTCATTAGGCTACAACGCATTTGCTTTGATTAGCTTTGGTAAAACAGGCTACTTGTCATCAGTAAGAAACTTGACTGAACCTGCTGACAAATGGATTGCAGGCGGTATTCCTCTTACTATGATGATGAATATGGAAAAACGCCATGGTGAAATGAAACCGGTTATCCAAAAAGCATTGGTTAGACTTGATGGACCTGTATTCAAACAATTGCAAGACAACAGAGAAGACTGGGCAATGAATGACAGATATTTATTCCCGGGAGCAATCCAATACTTTGGACCAAGCTCAGTTTGTGATATCACAACAGTTACTTTGCAATTAGAAAGAAGCAGAGAATTAGCATCTGTATAAGTCTGATTGACAAATCAATTTTGACGCGTCCGCATTTCATGCGGACGCGTTTTATATGCATGTCATTACAAATCTGTCGGTCGGCATTGCCATGCCGACAAATGTCATGACCTTTTTTATATTGTCATTCTGAAAGCTTAGAAAATTTGTGTGAGCTTTGCGAACACAGGATTTTCTTGCTATTCAGAATCTCTAACTGAACACATTGAAACTATGTCATTCTGAACTCGTTTCAGAATGACAATGACCTCCGTGTTTAATCTGAGACCCTGAATTACCGAGTAGGAACAGAATATTACGTTTCGATTTCATCTCAACTTATATTCTAGTCAATTCAGGGTAACAATTAGAATAAAATCAACATTGATAGATTCTGAATAGGATAAAATCTACGTCGCTACGCTCCTTGATTTTTAATCCTTTCAGAATGACGTAGACCCAAGTGTACAATTTGAGATTCCGAAACAAGTTCGGAATGACAATTATTTTTATAGCATAGGGTTATGGATTATTTGTAATTAATATAATCTTTCCAGTAGTTATTGGATGAGGTTATGTCTCTGTTTTTAGCAGATTTGCCTGAGCTTACGCCAATTATTGGAGCAACATTTTCGATTGGACCGAAAAATGGGCAAGCATCATAGGCTGATGCCCAATCGCCACCTTTATTTTTTACAATATAATTGCCATTGTCATCTTTTCTAGGATAGGTATTAGACAAACCTTTGCGAGTAATAACATCCAAATCGCAAGGTATAATTTCCCCAGAATAGTTTTCAGGATGATTAGGGTCGTCATGAACCCAAGCAGCGACAACTTTTGCAGACATTGGAATAAATGCAAAAGTATCCATATTCAATCTGTTAGGATTTGCAGCCCCATTAATATCAACACAAATTATTCTCATTTCAGAGTTAAATGTCCATATTCGTCCTTTGCTATCAGACCAAATTGAACCGTTATCGCAGACATCACCAATACCTTGCAAACCGCCACTAGCATTTAAGTTAAATGCAAAAGGTCCGTTAGTTCCTGAAGCTTTATATATTTTTTGCTTATCTGTCGTTACATTAGGCCATCCTGCATTTGCAAATTTATTACCACCATTCAAACGACCTGTAAATTCGGATTGCCATGCCCAAAAATCGGTACCATTAGCGTATTCCCCAACGTCACCTTTTTCATAGTTAATCATTGCGCCGATTTGTTTAAGGTCACTGTAGGTTGAACGATATTGTTCTTCGAGCACTTTTGCACGGTAATTGTATGCCAAAGTCGGAATAGTAATCGCGCTCACTGCACCGATTAATCCCAATGTAATAAGAACTTCCGCTAAAGTAAAACCGCTTTTTTTATCAAAAGAAAACACTATAAAATCCAATCCTCATTTTGCTATTTAATATATCCATTATATCGTATTTTTCATTCAAAGTCTAGTGTGGATTGACCAAAATAAAAAAGGCGCTGAAAAATATTCAGCACCCAAATGATTGATTATGATGGATGATTCGATTCGATTTTATTTTCCCCTAGAAATTTATTTTCCCCAATTTCTTTAAATTTATTTTCGCCTTTTTGGCTTTTGTCGTTTTCCCGATTTTCTTTTTCTTTAAATTTCCCTTACATTTATATAAACAATTTCCATTATGAAAAATTGCTATATATGTTATATACATCTTAACATTTGTTCACATTTTGAGGAATTTTGCCTGTTTGAACCGCCTGCACCAAGGCATTAAAGATAAACGGATGGACATCACCTTTTTTCACGTCACCATAAATTATTGTCAAAGCTTTTTGGGGAGAAAATGCCTCTTTATAAACGCGTTTTTCGGTCAGGGCTGAATATTTATCAGCCAAGCTCAAAATCTGAACATTTACGTCAGGAATATAATTTTTGCCATTTGCGCCGTGGTGATATCGCACCAAATCCAACACTTCACCATTTACATCAGATTTTTTTAGCAATTGGTAACCAAGTTCCGTATGCAAATCCATAATTTTGTGTTCGGCATCAGTCAGCGCGCCGTTTTTATTCAAAATTTCAGGCGGAATAAGGACTTTACCAAAATCATGCAAAATCGCGCCGTCTTTTAAATCTTGGATATTCACCTGCTGTTTGAGTGCTTGTGGAAGGTTTTTGGCAATCGCAAGTGCAATATCTTGTGTATCTTGGCAGTGGTTTGTTTTTAAGTCCTGAAGTTCTGCCATATTCAGGCAAAGCGGAATTTTATTATCAGAGAGAATCTTTTTCAACTCAGGATTGTTTGAAATCATTTTGTTGATTTCAGTTTCATTGAACAATTTCAGAGGCGAATTCATTTGGAAAGAGTCTTGCGGATTTTGTCCGAAATAGACCTTTCTGCCACTACCTAAGCCATTCAGTTTTATGTTAGGATTCAAGCCGAGTGCAAAGCGACTTGGATTAAAAACTTCCAATCCCACTAATTTACCACACTAAAATTTTCACACACTACTACTTACTCTTATATAAAGTATTTTTGAAAATCGAAATTGCGCTCAGATTAAAAAAATGTAAAAATTTTTAATATACCAATCAAAATGTGCTAAAATCAAAAAGTTATGAAAGAAATAGAAAAAGTTTTAGTTTGCGGAATCGGTGCAATCGGTTCAATTTATGCAAATGCAATCAACGAGTATGACAGCAAGAATTTGCGCATTTTAGTCGACAAAAAAAGATTAGAAAATTACACAAAAAATCCAAAGATTTTTAACGGAAAACCTCTGAATTTTAACTACATTTTGCCTGATGCGACTGATTTCAAGGCAGATTTGATAATTATTGCAACAAAATTCGACGGACTAAATGACGTCATAAAAAATATGGGAAATTTTGTCAAAGATGACACTGTGATTATCTCTTTGCTCAACGGTGTGACCAGTGAAGAAATAATTTCTAAAAAATACGGTTGGAAGAATTTGCCGATTGCGTACTACATTGGACATAGTGCGATGCGCGAAGGTAACAATATTACTCATGACGGTGTTGGAACAATTGTATTTGGGATAAATGACAAGACCAAAACAAGTGAAGAATGTATTGAGCGCGCAAAAAGGTATTTCGACAAAGCAAAAATTGATTACAAAATCCCTGAAGATATGCCGCATGCGTATTGGTTGAAATATATGCTCAACGTAAGTTCTAATCAGCCATCCGCGATTTTGAGAATGACTTTTGGTGACATGCAATCAAATAAAAAGTTTATGGAATTTCTTGTAAAGATAATGAAAGAAGTTCAAGCTATAGCCAAGGCCGAAGGTATCAAAAACACCGACAAGATGATTGATGAGGCACTCGAATCTTTCGGCAAAATGACCGCAGACGGTAAACCTTCGACACTTCAAGATGTTGAAGGGCATCGCAAGACCGAAGTTGATATGTTTGCCGGTACGATGATTGAGTTTGGCAAAAAGCACAACATTCCGACTCCATACAATATGGTGTTGAAGGATATGCTTGAAGTTATTCAGGAAGGGTATTAGGCAGAGGGCTGGAAGTTCGGTGGGCAGGCTTGTTTGATGTCATTTTTTGTCATTCTGAAAGGATTAAAAATCAAGTTGCGTAGCGACGTAGATTTTATCCTATTCAGAATCTATCAATGCTGATTTTACTCTAATTGTCACCCTGAACTTGTTTCAGGGTCTCAAATATTACAAATTTTGCATTAGAATAATTTGTTTTATTAGAGATTCTGAAACAAGTTCAGAATGACATTGACCCATGGGGACGATTTTAGACCCTGAATCAGCTCAGCCTGCGCCCACATACAAGCTCACTCGTTTCGCTCTAGCTCAACGGTTCGCTTTGTAAAGTTCAGGGTGACATAGACCTTTTTGTTCAATTAGAGATTCCGAATAACATAAAAAAGCCTGACCTCATGACATCCTGCCTTCTAACTTTCTGGCTTTACCATGGTGAAAATTTACGCTATAATCTTGGTATGTTTAGGATAAGCACGGACGACATTTCGGAAAGTTATGAAGACTTTAGAGCAAAAGTCAAACAAGGGAAAACTTTTGCCGTTACCGGTTTGACGTCTATTTTGAGATTGTTTTTGCTAACAAAAATAAAAGAATACTCGACGAAAAAAATCTTATTCATCACCTCTACCGAACAAAATGCTCTAAAATACCAAAGTGACTTGGTTTCGGCGTTTGATGTCAATGCGGAAGTTATGCCGTTTCAAAATATTTCAATGTATGAAACGATTTCGCCAAATCTTTACGACTACACTCAACAATTAAAAATCCTAAACACCAAGCCAAATATCGTTATTTGCCCTGTTAAATCAATTTTAGAAAAATTTCCGACCGAAGAATTTTTCAAAAAAAATAAATTAAAAATAAAAGTCGGCGACAGTATAGATTTGAAAAAATTAGCCCAACAACTCATCGCACTTGGCTACAAAAAAGCCACAATGGTCAACGACACCTCAGAATTTAGCATCCGCGGAGATATTGCAGATATTTTTTCACTTGACGGAAACCCTGTCAGAATCGAGCTATGGGGGGATGAAGTTGTTGATATCAGGTATTTCAACAACGAAACCCAAAAATCAATCGAGAAAACAAAATCGGTTGAGATTTTGCCAATATACAAATTCACTCTGAAAGGCAAAGAAAAACTCCTCCAAGATTTGCAAAAAGAAATCATTGAAGATAATGAAGATTTTGTGCCTGATGAATCTTATTTTGAAGGAATTGAGGTTTATCAAAACTATTTTAACCCTGATTTAGTCAGCATTTTTGACTATTTTGACGATTACATAATTGTTTTTGATGAAACTTCTGAAATCTTTTCAAAATACGAATTTGTCGACGAAAACTTTGAAAAACAACTTGAAGAAAATCTCAAACTTGGGCTAATTAAAAAAATCGAAGGCAAAAATCATTTTACCTACGAAGAATTTATGCGCAAAACTTCCTATTTTGAAAAAATCGGATTCAACAATTTTATTGACGGACACATGGGGGATTTAATCGAGTTTGATTCTCAACCGTTGCGCAGCTTCGAGGCTAATCTCGATTTAATCACAAATTTTATAACTGAGCACAAAAATTACAATATAATTATTGCAACCGACTATCCTGAGCGTGTAAAAGAAATTTTGAAAGAGAAAGAAATATTTTTCCCTGAATTTGCGGAAAGTATTATCCTCGGCGGTTGTATCCTTGAAGATTTCAAAACCATCATAATGACTGACCGCGAACTGTTTAACAAGCGTTCAAAAGAAGTCACTTCAACTAAAAAATCTTATTACAAAGAAAAACCTGAATATATCGAAAATATTAACGATATCAAAGCAGGTGAGTATGTAGTCCATACAATTCACGGTCTTGGGATTTACAAAGGGTTATCTAAGCAAGAAATTGACGGTCAGTTAAAGGATTATTTGACGATTGAATATGCAAACAAAGACCGCCTGCACATTCCTGCAGAACAAATCAACCTTTTGTGCCGATATCGCGGAACAGGTAACATCAAGCCAAAACTTTCTAAAATGGGTGGTCGAGATTGGGAAAACACCAAAGCGAAAGTAAAAAAAGAGGTTGAAGTTGTTGCCTATGACTTATTGAGGCTGTATGCAAGGCGTAAAATGCAACAAGGGATTCAATTTCTACCTGATACAACTTGGCAAATCGAGATGGAAGAGGCGTTTGAATACGTTGAAACTCCTGACCAATTAAAGGCAATTTCGCAAGTAAAAGCTGATATGGAGTCTGAACAGCCTATGGACAGGCTTATTTGTGGAGATGTCGGATTTGGAAAAACCGAAGTTGCAATGCGTGCGATATTTAAAGCAGTAACATCAGGAAAACAAGTCGCTGTCGTTGTTCCGACAACAATTTTAGCACTTCAACATTACCAAACGATTTCTGAAAGATTTAAGCCATTTGGTGTCGGAGTCGAACTTTTATCAAGATTCAGAACGAAAAAAGAACAAAAAGAAACAATCAAAAACCTTGCAACAGGGCACTGTGACGTTGTTGTTGGCACTCATAGACTTTTGCAAGACGGAATTGTTTTCAAGGATTTAGGCTTGCTTGTAATTGATGAGGAGCACAGATTTGGAGTTCGTCACAAAGAAAAATTAAAACAACTGCGAGAAAATATCGACATTCTTTCAATGTCCGCAACTCCAATTCCGCGAACGCTTTATATGTCATTGTCAGGCATAAAGGATATGTCCGTAATTAATACTCCACCCAAAAACAGACTGCCAATTAAAACTTATGTCGGTGAGTGGAACGAAAACATGGTTAAAAACGCAATTAACCATGAACTTGATAGAGAGGGGCAAGTTTTTTATCTTTATAACAGGGTAGAAACGATTCAAGAGTTCAAAACTCAACTTCAAAAAATTGTTCCAAATGCGCGAATAGCAATCGGTCATGGGCAAATGGATGAAAAAGAGTTAGAAGAAGTTATCATTGATTTTTCTAACCACGAATATGATATTTTGCTTGCTACAACAATTATTGAAAACGGTATCGACATTCCAAATGCAAACACAATGATAATCCACGATGCGGATAGGTTCGGACTTGCACAGCTTTACCAACTGCGCGGAAGAGTAGGACGTTCGCAAAGGCAAGCATACTGCTATTGTTTCTACAAAAAATCTAAAGAAATGACAACAGATGCTGTCCACAGGCTAAAAGCAATTAAAGAATTTACAACCCTTGGCAGCGGTTATCAAATTGCGCTGAGAGATGTAGAAATTCGTGGTGTCGGCAATATCTTGGGTACAAAACAACATGGACACATGATAAATGTCGGTTTTGATACATATTGTGACTTGCTCGAGGAAACAGTAAAAGAACTTCAAGGTGAAAAAATCGACAAGACTACTCCGACAATTGTCGACATCAACGTAACGGCGTACATTCCTGACGAATGGGTTGGGTCTGCCGAGCAAAAAATGATAGAGTATAAACGACTTGCGGATGTAAAATCTTCAACAGAGTTAGATTATATTGTAGAAGAATGGACGGACAGATTTGCAAAACCGCCTGAATGTGTTGAAAATCTGATAAAATTAATCAGATTACGACTTAGTGCAACAGAAGTAAAAATCTCCGCAATTCGAGAAGTTCAAGACTGCATAAGGATTTACACACCTTATTCAAAACCTGAGTGGAATATAATTCAGCACGCACTGCCACACAATATTTCTAAAAAAATCAAATTTACAATTGCACCTAAAACATGCCAAGAAGGCGCGTCAATACTGATTTTAGATACATCGTATGTAAATTTTAATGAAGTATTTAACATTTTGACAGATTTGTTTTATTATATATACAAAGTTAGTCATGAGTATTAATAAGAAGAAAGAGGGATATTAATGAAAGTATCAAAATTATTGGCTACAATCGCATTATCTGCGGTGTTATTCACAGGTTGCGGTATCAAAGACCAAAATGCAATCATCAAAATCAACGATAAAGCAATTACTCAAGCTGAATATGACAAAATGATGGACCAAAGTATTGCTCAATCTCCATTTGGCAAAATGGGCGATTTAAAAGGCAACAAAGACGGTTTCTTATATTTAATGATGGAACAAAGAGTTGTTAATCAATTGATTATCCAAGAACTTTTGAACCAAGAAGCTGAAGAACGCGGTATCAAGGTTACAAGCCAAGATGTAAACGCTGCTTTGAAAAAAGTTATGGACCAAATGGGCGGAAAAGAACAGCTTATGGAAACATTGAGAAATAACGGTATCAGCGTAAGCGATTTCAAAGCTGATTTGAAAAACCAAGTAAAAATGCAAAAACTTGCTGATTCTGTTGGCAAAATCAACATTACAGACAAAGATTGCGAAAACTTCTACAAAAAGAACCCTGCAAAATTCAAAAATCCTGATATGGTTAGAGCATCTCACATCTTGATTGCTGCTAATGCTTACCAAATTCAAGAAGAATTGACTGCAAAAAATAAAAAAATGTCAGAAGATGAAATCAAAGCTGCTGTAGAAAAACAAATGGCTGAGAAAAAAGAATTGGCTGAAAAATTAGACAAAGAATTGAAAGCTGATAAATCAAAATTCACTGAATATGTTAAAAAATACTCAGGTGACCCAAATAGTGCAAAACAAGGCGGTGACTTAGGTTTCTTCGCTAAAGAACAAATGGTTCCTGAATTTTCTGATGTTGCATTCAAAGCAAAACCTGATACAATTTCTGACGTTGTAAAAACTCAATTCGGTTACCATATCATTTATGTTACAGATAGAAGAGCTGCAGGTATTACCCCATTTGAAAAAGCTAAATCAGGTATCAAAGATTACTTGAGAACTGAAAAACAAATCAAAGCTCTTGATGATTTGACGGCATCTGCTAAGAAAAAAGCAAAAATTGAATATATGGATGACAGATACAATCCTGAAAATATTCAAAAGAAACTTTCAAAACAAGTAGATGATGTAACCGGCGGTCAAGCAAGCAAAGTTAGAGAAGCTACAATGAAAGACCAAAAGAAAAAATAATTAAAAAAATTTGACAAACAACACCTTGGGAACATTCCCAAGGTGCTGTTTGTTGTATAGCAACATCAGAATTAAACAACAAGGTTCTGTCATTCTGAAAGGATTAAAAATCTTGCCAACTTGCTTGGCTTAGATTTTATCCTATTCAGAATCTATCAATGTTGCTTTAAAAGTTTGACCTCTTTGCATTATTTTTTAATCAAATGGATAGACCCTGAATCTACGCAGTCGCGTAAAACGTGACTCCACTTCGTTTCGCACTCTGCTCCTGCTGTTCAGGGTGACAATGACCCGTATGTTCAATTTTAGATTCTGAAACACGTTCGGAATGACATTAAAATGCCCGCCCTCTTGCCATCTTGACCTCTAGCCCTCTGGAGTTCCATTTATTAACACATGTTACAGAAATTTTGAATTGTGAAAAAACTTGTTTTAAAAATTTTTTATATGTGTATAAGAAAGATATAAGGAGAGTTTGCTATGGCTATGGATAATGTAGAAGATATCAAGTCAATTGACGAGTTGCGCAGGGCTCAAGCTGCAGCGCAAGCGCAAGGTTCAAATATCACTAATTATTCTCAATGGGAACAAATCCTTGAAGATTTTGACACCGCAGGAATCCAGTCAACAGGAACTTTTGACGGTGATGTAAAACTCCACTCCGAAGTGATGGCAAAAATCGAAAATTACATTGAGCAGGTTCAAGAGGCGCAAAAACAGCAAGAAATCAGACCGCAAAATGATGAGGCGTCAAAAGTCGACAACAAAACATCACAAGACCACGAACAAGTTGTCAAAGCAAATGTTGCAAACGGTGTCAGCTCTGACATTATGTCAAACTATATGAAATTTTACCACTTTATGTAATATAAACTAATCAACTGATGTATGTTTTAGTTTTGGCAAAATTTTAACTCGATTGATTGGCCAGAATACGGTAACTGCACGACCAACAAATCTGTCGCGTTTTAGTGTGCCCCAATATCTGCTGTCAAATGAACTACCGCGGTTGTCACCCATCATAAAGTATTCATCATCACCAAGTTTAAACGGTCCGCATTTCATAACTTGTTCATTTGCAAGTTCTAAAATACTCATATTTTTGTCTGGGCATGGTGGGTACTCATAAGGACTTTTGATATAGTCTTCTTCGTATTTTTTGCCGTTGATGTAAATATATGCAGTGCCGTTTTTTTGTTGTCTTAATTCTATTTCATCCCCCGGAACTCCGACAACTCTTTTGATATAGGCAACATCTTTGCATAAAATTCCTGTCAAGCGTGATAACAATGGAAGAGGTTTTCTTGAAAGTTCTGTTGATGGTGGATAAAATACCATAATATCCCCTCTGTCAGGAGCTTTAAAAAATCTTGAAAATCTTTCAACAACAATTCTATCGCCTTCAATAAGTGTCGGTTTCATTGAACCTGACGGAATCCAGCGGATTTCTACGACAAAAAATCTAATCAAAATCACCATCACAAGAACAAATACAACGGTCTCAATGATTTCGCAAAGGGCTGATTCTTTGTAGTTTTTGTACCATTCTTCAAATTTGTCAAGAGAATGTTGAGTTTTTTCAGGCAATTTTGCCTTAAAATTCATCCAAGCAGCTTGTCTGTTTTCTCTTTGTCTTGCTTTAAAATTTTCCCATGATTTGAATATATTAAACATTACTTAAAAGCTCCAAAAACTCTTCCAGTGCGGATTTGTAAATATTATCAGGCAATATTTTTATTTTATTTTTCGCACTTTTGATATAATTATTCAACAAAACTTTCGTTTTTTCAATACCGCTGTGATAGTTATCAGACTTGTCCCCCAGTATAATCGGAGCGTTGAAAATTCCTTCTTCGATATCATTATTTGAAGGTTTTGAGGAATCAATTTTTTCCATATTAATAATATCATCGCGAATTTGAAACGCTATACCTATGTCAATTCCTAAGTTTTCCAATGAGTCCAAATCGTGTTTTTGCTTGCTCAACATTGCACTGCAAACAAGTGATGATTCAAAAAGATATGCGGTTTTGTTTTTCGTTTTTTCGATATAGTCTTCAATTGTACCGATTTTAAATCTGTCAAAATTTTGGTTAATTTCCCCCAAACACATTTGACGTATTGTTTGAGAAAGTTTTTGCAAAATCTGTATATTATTTATTCCTGCAAGTTTTTCCATCGCAATTGCCAAAATATAATCGCCTGAAATTACGGCAAGTTTGTTGTCAAACTCTTTGCACAACGTTTTTATACCACGTCTGATGTCACTATTATCAATAATATCATCATGGATTAAAGACGCATTGTGGATAAGTTCAATAACGGTCAAAATTTCCAGTTGCTCATCACTCAAATTTTCTTCGTTCGCTTTCAAATACAAAATACTCAAAAGTGGGCGAATACGCTTTGATGGTGCGGTTAAAAAGTTTTTCAATGCAGAATTTAGCGGCTCACGAGTGTGAACATCTTTTGTCAGGCTTTTTTCTATGATTTCAAGTTCAGGTTTTGCCCAAACTTTGATTTTTTCGTATCGCTCTTGGAAATTCATTTTATTTTTTTATAGGCTTTTTCATTTTCAAATAGTTTACCTTATCCCAACTCAAATCTATATACTGAATTTGGCTGTCCACATTGGTAATTTGAGGAAGGATTGTGTAAATTCTTTTGATACGTTCATATACTGTACTGTCAAGTGTTCCTAGGCGGATGCTTGTTGTTTGGATTTTTACAAACACATCGTTTGGTTTGCGCATATCAATATATTCAACTTTTTCATTAGAATAAGTTTCAACCGCTTTGACAATTTGTTCAATTTCAAGCACGCGTTTTACCGAAATATCTTTTTTCAAACTTTGCGGAGTTGTCAAAATTTTCAAAACCGAACTGTTATCGACCAAATTCATATAGTGTTTATTGGTAATCAAAACACCATCCAGTGTAAAAAATGCTGCAGGTTTTGCGTTGAGGTCTGTTTTGATAATTGCAATCGGAGTTCTTTCCATCACAATAATTTGTAATCTTGCAGGAAATCCGTATCGTCTTATGTAAACATTTTTGATAACAGGAATTTTGTATAATTCTTTTTTTATCGGATTTATGTTTGTAAAAAATATCGGCAAACGACTGACAGGAATGTCTGACAATTCCTTATTAATGACGTAAGTCGGAATAATTTTGTTGTTCACTATTTCCAAGTTTTTGCAAGTCGGATTTTTAAATGTATCTTTTGGAAGATACCAGCCTGAAAGTTTGAAAAAATGATAAGTCACAAAAATAATTGCAACAAGCAATATAAAACGGATGAAAGCTTTCAGATTGTTCACTTTTTTACGTTTTTTTCTGATTTTTCTTTCAATTCGTTTATGCTTTACAATACGTTTGGCGTTTTGGTAGTCCGCCAAATCTTCGTACTGCTCTTTATGATTCGTTTTTTCAAATTCAGAATCTGTCATTATTTATTTAAACCTGCTCCACTTAAAATAATTTCTACCAAAGTGTCATAATCAATTCCCATAATTTTTGACTGTGCAGGAAGGTCGCTTGTTTCAGTCATCCCCGGAGATGTGTTGATTTCGATTACATAAGGGATTCCATCATCAGAAATCATAAAATCAACCCTTGAAACACCTCTACAGCCTGCTGTTTCGTGAGCCATAACAGCGATTTGTTTAACTTTTTCAGTCAATTCTTTGCTTAGATTTGCAGGTAAAATAAATTCTGACATCCCCGGAGTATATTTTGCCTCGTAGTCATACCATTCGTTTTTCGGACGAATTTCAAGAATTTCTGTAGCAAAGTTTTTGCCATCTTTTTCCAAAACTCCGACAGTTACAAATACACCATTGATAAATTCTTCAATCAAAACATCATCATTGTATTTTACTGCTTCATCATAAGCTGCTTGTAATTCCTCTTTAGAATTTACTTTTGTCATACCAAAACTTGAACCTTCTGAAACAGGTTTTGTAAATACTGGATATTTCAAATCCTTTGTTTTTTCCATTACATCTTCACCTTTTCTTACAAAAGCAGATTTTGCAAGAGGGATTTCTGAGTGAGTTGAAAGGATTCTTTTTGTGTATTCTTTATTCATACAAATTGCAGAGGACATAACACCGCAACCTGAATAAGGAATTTGTAAAATCTCTAAAAGACCTTGAATACAACCATCTTCGCCATATTTACCGTGAAGTGCGTTGTATGCGTAATCATATTTGCCGTCTTGAAGTTTTTGAGCGATATTTTTATCAACTTCAACCAATTCTGCATTTTTAAAACCAAGTCTTTGAAGTGCTCCAAAACAGTTTTTACCTGAACGTCTTGAAACTTCTGCCTCAGATGACATACCGCCACAAAGAACGGCTATTTTTGCATTTCTATCTATTTTGTTTTGTACAGTATATTGCATAATTCGTTTTCCTTTTCATTATTTCCGCCCAAAAATCTTATTTCAGGTTCTAATTCTATATTATATTTTTCTTTTACTTTTTTGTACATTGTATACATCAAAGTTATTACATCCAGTGAAGTTCCGCCATTGTTATTCACAATAAAGTTTGCATGATTTTCCCAAACCTTCACTCCGCCAACTGAAATTTTTTTTGCTCCGACAGTTTCTAATAATCTGCCTGCCGAATCCCCTTGAGGATTTTTGAAAATACTACCGCAATTTGGAAGAGCTAAAGACGGTTGGTGTGCCTTTCTAAAATCTAAATTCAATTCCATTTGTGATTGGATTTCATTTTTATCTTTTTTAGAAAGTTCAAACTCGGCTTGTAGAACTATCAAATCTTCACACTGACAACGTGATGTGCGATAAGCAAAATTCATTTCATCTTTAGAGAATTTGACAAGTCCCTTGTCTTTTGAATAACAAATAACAGATGTCAAAGTGTCGCTGATAGCTTGTTTGTTGGCTGAAGCGTTCATACAAACTTCACCACCGATTGACCCTGGGAAACCTATCATAAATTCAAGTCCTGATAGTCCGTTTTTGCAAACTTCTTGAGATAATTTCGGACCTTTTACACCGGCATCTGCAACAACTTTTGTTCCATCAATTCGGATATTATTCATTTTTGTTGTCAAAACAATTTTTCCATCATATCCATCAGATGAAATCAAGGTGTTTGAAAGATTACCAAAGACTTTGATACCTTCATTTTTTTTCAAAATTTGCTCAAATTCTTCCAAACTTTGCGGAAAAAATACTTCTTTTATTCTTCCGCCGATTTTGAAAGTAGTGAGTCTTTTTATGTCGAAATCTTTTTCAGAATTAATTTCCAATTTGAGCCTTCTCCTTGCTTAATGCAATTAATTCTTTACCAAGATTTGTGATTGTACCTGCTCCTAAGCCGATAACAATATCACCTGATTTTAATGTAGGCAAAAGTTTTTTGGCAACTTCTGAAATACTGCCTGAAATATTTTCGCAAGGAATGTCAATTTTTTCTTTCAATTCTTCGGTGAAAGCTTTTGAATTTACCCCTTCAATAGGGTCTTCACTTGCTGCATAAACATCAGTCACCACAACTCTATTAACATCAGAAAATGCGCCCATAAATTCATTCCAAAGATTTTGCAATCTTGTGTATCTGTGTGGTTGGAATACCGCGATTACGTTTCTGTTTTTGAAAGATTTTGAAGACGATAATGTAGCCTTGATTTCTGTTGGGTGGTGAGCGTAATCATCATAAACAGAAATTCCGTCAAATTCTCCAACTTTTTGGAATCTTCTGCCCATACCTGTAAATGTTGCAAAATGAGGATTTACAAGAGTCATATCAACACCTGATTGGTGCAAACTTCCCCAAACTGCAAGTGAATTATAAACATTGTGAACACCTTTTAAACAAATTTTCAAAGTTGTTTGAAGTTCGCCTTTATAGAAAATATCAAAAGTTGTAAAATCTTCTGCATAGTTGATATTTTTTGCACAATAATCTGTGTTTCCGCCGATTGAATAAGTCACAAAGTGAGCATTGTGCCCAAGTTCATGTTGTGTGAAATGTTTAACAAGTCTTTTCACACCTTCGTTATCGGTATTTGCCATAACAATTCCGTTTTCTCTCATATTAGAAAGGAATGTTTCAAAAGTTTCCAAAATAGATTCCAAACCGTTTTTGTAAAAATCCAAATGGTCAGGTTCTAAGTTGTTTACGACAACCAAATTTGGTGAATATTTTACAATTGTGCCATCGCTTTCATCAAGTTCGGCAATGAAAAATTTGTCATTTGTTGCATTTGCATTTGTGTCAAGTTCAGGAATCATTCCGCCGACAACATAAGATGGCTTAAGGTTTGCTTTTTCTAAGACATAAGAACATAGTCCGCTGGTTGTTGTTTTACCGTGAGTACCTGAAAATCCCATAAAATATTCTTCATGTTGAGAAATTTCTGCAAGCAAATCTGAACGGTGCCAAATCGGCAAACATAAGCGCTTTGCTTTTTGGATTTCCGGATTGTTATCTCGAATTGCTGTACTTGCAACAACAATACAATCATCAGGAACATTATTTTCATCGTGACCGATAAAAACTTTTGCTCCAAGTTTTTTTACATTTTGTACATATTTACTGTCATTTATATCTGAGCCTGAAACTTCAAAACCTTTTTGTAGTAAGTATTTTGCAAGTCCGCTCATTCCCACACCGCCAATGGCGATAAAATGATATTTCTTTTTCAAAGCTTTATCCCTACTATTTATATATTATCTCTACTTCTTTCTATAATTATAATACAAAATCATATTTCCGACGGAATATTATTATTTTTTAACAAAAAGGCAAAAAATATTTTTTTTGAGTATTAATATTTTTGTAATGCTAAAATTTCCACCCCTAAAACAGCCGAAATTTACAAATTCTTTTGTATATCAAACTAAAAATAAAAATACTCAAAACCTTGCATATAAAATGTTTAACCGTGAAGGTAAATATGTCGGATATATGGAAGGTTATTCGGATGTGCTTGATAATGAGAGAAAAATTTATGCAGATGATGGCGAATTTATTCCATCTTTTTATGTCAAAAAATTATTTTCTTATGATAGAGGCAAAGGCGTTGGGAGTGCGTTTATGAAAATCGCACAAAAAGAAAGTCAAAGAAATATGTGTCTTGGAAATGTTCATTTGACTGCATCAAGTTATTATGACAAAGAAAGACCGCCTCATATTTTTTATAGAAAAATCGGATTTGATTTTACAAAACTTGCAGGAATTACTGCTCAAAAAATAGATGATTGTATAAAGAAAAATTTACCGATGAAAGACAATGTCAGAGTTTATGATATGACGATGTTTAAAATAAAAGATGTCGATAAAGATGGTAAAAATGTCGATAAATTTTATGATTTCAAAGTAAAATTTCCTGAACTTTTTGAATACTTATAGAAAGAAATTAATGCTAAATATTTCACATTTAAAATACCCTCCAATAAAATACAATTTGCCTGACAAATTAATTTATCATAGTCAAGTTTATAAAGATGGTTACAAACTGGAAAAATTTAATATTTTTTCAACTAAGTCTGATTGTCAAAATTATGGAGAAATGTACTGTTTCAAAGAACATATTTTGCGCACTGATAAACAAGATTTTGTACCATCATTATATATAGATTTTTTGTATTCAACAAAATCAGGCGAAGGCTTTGGCACTTCTTTACTTAATTTTGCCAAAAGGTATAGCAAAGCAATCGGTTGTAACGGAAGGTTTCATTTGATGGCAAGTTCCGGTTTGCTGCCTCAAAAAGTTCCTCATGTTTTTTATAAAAAATATGGAATGAATACCTCTGATAATGAGATAAATAAAAGGCTTGATAAATTTGTTAAAAGGCACAAAAATGCAACTCATAAAGATTTTAGCAATACTCCGATGTATTATCCGCCGATAAAATTTCGTGAAAGTAAGATTTTGAGATTTTTTGAAAATTTGTTTTTTATAAAGTGATTAAAGATGGCAGGATGGCTAGCTGTTTAAGGTCATTGAATAATACCTCAAAGTCACTCTGAAACTACGCAGTCGCATAAAACGTGACTTCACTTCGTTGCGCACTCTGCTCCTGCTGTTCAGGGTGACACTTAGAACAAAGTGTTCAATTATAGTCAAAAACTCTCGGCGTGCATGAAAATCATTATTTACTTTTATCCACCTTTTTAATAAAATATCGGTATGATTTACTTTTTCTATGGGGATGAAGAATTTAACATTTCTAATGAAATCAAAAAGTTCAAAGATAAACTTGATAAAAATTTCATTGAAATGAGTTATAAACATTTTAACAATCCAAAATTTCCTGATTTGGTCGCAGCACTAAAAACTCAGCCTATGATGTTTGGCAAAATGCTTATTGAAATAAATTGTCTGTCTTATTTGAGCGGAAAATCAGAAGATAAAAGTTTTGATGATAAACAAATTGCACAAATCACAGAGGCGCTTGATTCTTGCAGTGAAAATTTGGATGTAATTTTTGTGGCGCAAATTCCGCCTGATAGTCAGAAAAAAATCGACAAACGAAAAAAGTTTTTCAAATTATTAGCAAAATATAATTCAAAAGAGTTTCCGCAAATTCCGTCATTCAAAACCGCAGAGTTAGAATCTTGGATAAAACAGCAAGGTAAAACCAAAGATTTAAAAATAACCGATGAAGTTGCTGCTGCGATGTTGATTCAAGTTGGTGCAAATTTAAGACTTTTGGATTCAGAACTTGAAAAATTGAAAATTTTTGCAGGTGATAAACCTGTAACAAAAGATATGATTCAAGAAATTTGTGTGACAAATGAAGATTTGTTTGTCTTTATTGATTATTTGGTTGGTGGCAAAAAGGCAAAAGCACTTGAAGAATACCAAAAACTCTTGATGAAAAAACACCCATTAGAAATTTTATCAGTATTGCATACAATTTTGCATGGCAAAATCCAAATAAAAGCAAACAGTGCAAAACTTTCCCCTGATGAAATTGCAAAAATCATCAATATGCACCCATATAGGGTTAAATTAGAAGTTCAAAAAATGAAAAATGTTTCATTAAAAGACCTTGTAAAATTAAAAGAAAATATTACAAATGCCGAATATAAAATTAAGTCTGGACAATCAACTTTGGATATAGATAGAGAGGTGGAATATGCTATATTACAATGATGAAATTTCTCAAAAATATCCAAAACTTTTAAAATATTTTGAAAACGGTATCCATGATGAAGATAAAAATATCAGCCACTGTCTTTTGTTTTGGGGACCTGATATAAAGTCTCAATGCGAATTGGCTCTTGAAGTTGCGCGTTTGTTGAACTGTTCAAAAGATGGCGCGGAATCTTGTGACTGTTTAAATTGTCGTTGGATAAAAGAGCAAACTCATCCTGCCGTTAAAATTTATACAAGACTTGATTTTAAAGACGGCGCAGAAGATGATGATTCGACAAAAGGCAAAAAAAATATAAACATAAACCAAGCAAAAGCTATTATTAATGAGCTTGCGGTAACAAGTGATTATCATAGGGTTTATATATTTTGTGATAGGGATGAAGACGGCAATCTTTTACCGCTAAATCAGGTTAATTTTCCTGAAGCAACTTCAAATGCGTTATTAAAAACTTTTGAAGAACCGCCTAAAAATACAACATTTATCTTTTTGACTAATGACAAAACCGATATAATTTCGACGGTTGTTTCAAGGGCGCAGTCATTTTTTGTGCCATCAAAACTGGAAGAAGATTACGCTTATGATTTGGTGGAATCTGTTATTTCAAATTATTGGCAAATTGAACGCGGCAAAGTTTTAGATTTTGAAAATAATTTGTTAAAATTGATGTCAGAAAATGAGCCGATGGAAATCTTTACCCAAATCCAAAATTATATGCTAGCAACAATGAAAGCAAATTCTGAAAATAAACAACTTTTCTACCGTTTGATGCGTGATATGAAGTTTGTCGAAGATGCGAAATCTCAAATTTCTCTAACTCCTGCAATGGGGCTTATGGCAGTTGTAGAAAACTTAGCTTTTAAGATGATTTTATAAATTGAAATACTGCTTTTGATATGGTATAATTACCCTCGTGGAAAAGATTTGGAGAATAAATTAATGGATTATGCAGAAATATTGAGACAAATTGTACTTGTTGGCGGTATATCATACCTTATCGGCTCTATTCCAACAGGTTATATTATTGTTAAATTATTCACAGGACAAGATATCAGAACTATCGGTTCAGGTTCAACAGGTGCAACAAACGTTAAACGTGTAATGGGCAAAAAATGGTTCTTTATCGTAATGTTGTTAGACGCACTGAAAGGTGCTTTGCCTGTAGTTTTGAGTGCGTTGTATGCAACTGCGTTGGCGCATTTGGGTGTAATGCCTGTCTTGGCTGCGGTTTGTGCAATTTTAGGACACAGCAAATCAATATATTTAAACTTTACAGGTGGCAAATCTGTTGCAACAGGTGTTGGAACATTGATGGCTTTGAACTGGCAAGCAGGTTTAATTATTGCTGCAGTTTGGGGAATTGTCACTTGGGTTTCTAAATATGTGTCACTCGGGTCAATCGTTGCCTTGGCACTTTCACCTTTGATTATGTGGTTTTTGAACGCTCCTGTTGCATATATCGTTTATGCCTTGATTGCTGCAATTTATGTGATATACCTACATAGAGAAAATATCAAAAGATTAAAAGAAGGCAGAGAGAATAAAGTTAGAGAGTAGGTTTTTAAAGTGGACAGACGTGAATTTATAAAGGCAAAACGTATTGTAATCAAACTTGGTACAAATGTTTTGCGAAACGATGAAGGCTATGTATCGTTACCGAGAGTTTATACATTTATTGAAGATATCGCAACTCTTGTAAAATCAGGAAAAGAAGTGATTGTTGTAACATCCGGTGCAGTGGGTCTTGGGAAAAAGCGTTTGGACTTGGAAGATACTCAAGGAACAGCACTAAAACAGGCATGTGCAGCTATTGGGCAAGGTAAATTGATGTCAATTTATGAAAACGGTTTTGACACTTACGGTTTGACTGCTGCACAAATCTTACTTACAGAAGATGACTTTTCTGTTCGTGAAAGATATTTGAGTTTGAGAACAACCCTCAACAAATTGCTTGAACTTGGCACAATCCCTGTAATTAACCAAAACGATACAGTTTCAACATTGGATGTTGCTTTACGTTATGTCAAAGAAGATATGCAAGTTTGTTTTTCTGATAACGACAAATTATCAGCCCTTGTAGCAAGTGAACTCGATGCGGATTTATTGATAATTTTGTCAGATATTGACGGTTTGTATGACGATAATCCGAAAACAAATCCTAATGCAAAATTAATCAAATCGGTTGAAGAAGTTAATGATAAAATTATGGCATTGGCGTCAGGTGTTTCTGATGGCGGTCGTGGCGGAATGGAAACAAAATTAAAAGCGGCTCGTCTTGTAACAAGGTTTGGCGGAAAAGTTCTAATCGCAAACGGCAAACAACCGTTTATTATCAAAAGAATTTTTGACGGTGAAGATTTAGGAACTATGTTTTTACCTTCAACCGAAAATCTTTCTGATAAAAAACGCTGGATTGGTTATGCAACAAATATCATCGGAAAAATTATCGTCAATGATGGAGCAAAACACGCACTTATTCAAGAGGAAAAAAGTTTGCTGCCAATCGGTGTTGTCGGTGTTAAAAACACATTCAAAAAAGGTGATGTAATTTCAATTCTTGATGAAAATAAACAAGAATTTGCGCGCGGAATTGTCAATTATGATTCTGATTCTTGCAAAAAAGTTATCGGCAGACATTCTGATAACATTGCAGAAATTCTTGGATTCAAAAACTATGATGCAATCATAACACGAGATAATATTACTATTTTATAGGTTTGGAGATATTATGGAACAAAATTTTATAGAAATTGCAAAAGCTGCAAAAGATGCATCTTTAAAAATTGCAGATTTGAAAACTGAAATAAAAAATACTGCACTAAATAAAATTGCGGATATGTTTGAAATCCATAAGGCTGAAATCTTTGAGGCTAACAAAAAAGATTTGTCTGAGGCTGAAAGTTTGGTTGAAAATGGCGAAATCACAAAATCTACCTTCAATCGCTTAAAGTTAGACGAAAATAAAATGCGTGATATGATTCAAGGGGTGCGCGATATCGCAAATCTCGACGACCCAATCGGCAAAAATTTATTTGTGCGCGAATTGGATGAAGGACTTACTTTATACAAAGTTTCTTGCCCAATCGGCGTTCTTGGGATAATTTTTGAGGCAAGACCTGATGTTATTTCTCAGATTTCATCTCTTGCCATAAAATCATCTAACGCTGTAATTTTAAAAGGCGGAAAAGAATCTAAAAATACAAATAAAAAGATTTTGGAAGTAATTAATGACGCTTTGTCGCAAGTTCCTGAATTTCCGAAAAATGTTGTTCAGCAGGTATTTTCTCGAGATGATGTTGCACAAATGCTCAAATGCGACAATTACATAAATTTGATTATTCCACGTGGCGGAAACAATTTGGTTAAATATATCAAAGCAAACACAAGTATTCCTGTCTTGGGTCATGCCAGCGGAATTTGTCACATATTTGTCGATAAATCTGCCGATATTGATATGGCATCACGTGTTATTGTTGATGCGAAAACTCAATACCCAAGCGCATGTAATGCTGTTGAAACACTTTTAATTCACAAAGATTTTCCTAAAGCAGATGAATTATTGGCATCACTTCAACTTTCTGAAATTAAATTGGTTTCAAATCCTGACTCTTGGTCTACGGAGTATGGGGATAAAATTTTATCCTACAAATTTGTTGACTCTGTTGATGAGGCGATTGAACATATAAACACTTACGGTTCAGGACATACGGACAGTATTATTACAAAAGATATTGAAAATGCTGAAAAATTTATGAACAAAGTAGATTCAGCAGGTGTGTATTTTAATGCATCAACTCGTTTTGCAGACGGTTTCAGATACGGCTTTGGGGCAGAAGTCGGAATTTCTACAAACAAAACTCATGCCAGAGGTCCTGTCGGCTTAGAAGGTTTGACGATTTATAAATATAAACTTCGCGGAAACGGTCATATTGTTGATGAATATGTAAAAGGTGAAAAACATTTCCATCACAAGGATTTGGCATAATTTTCAGGAGATAAAATATGAAAATCGGTATTGTCGGTTTAGGCTTGATTGGCGGTTCAATATTCAAAGATTTGACAAAATTGAATTATGATGTCATTGGAGTTTCGCAATCGCAAAGTGGTGAAAATATCTACAAAACTTATGATATTTTAAAAACTTGCGATATCGTTTTTGTGTGTTCTGCGATGAACAAAACTTTGGAAATTTTGGATAAATTAGAAGAAATTTTGCTGCCTGACACTGTAGTTACAGATGTATGTTCTTTAAAAAGTTTTGTTTGCAAAAAGAAAAGACCGTATAAATTTGTACCGTCTCATCCGATGGCAGGAACAGAGTTTCAAGGGTTTGAAAATTCTTTTTCAGGACTTTTTAAAGGGGCAAAATGGGTGATAACTCCTGTATTTGGCAAAGACGAAACTTTGGTTGAATTGATTGAACAAATGGGTGCAAAACCTATTATAACAACTCCTGAAAAACATGACGAGGCAGCAGCACTTATTTCACACATGCCAATGCTTATTGCTCAAGCTATATTTAAAACCGCACAAGATAATGAATTGGCACTAGAGATGGCATCATCAGGATTTCGCGATATGACACGCCTTGCAATGTCTAATGTTGAAATGGCAAATGATATGATTCAGATGAATTCTGAGAACATTCAAAATAGTATTTTGAAATTGTACAAAACAATTGGCGATTTAACTAACGCTAATTATCTTGAACAGATAAAAGAGATTAAGTCAAAACGCCAATTGATGTTTCAGAAAGAAATTTAATAGGATTATTTTACTAAATTTTTGAAGAAGTTAATTGTTTTATCTACATAAGGTTTAGCAACACTTACACCTTTATCAATCACTTCTTTACCTTTAGTCAAAGCTTTGTCGATATAAGGTTTTACTTTGCCATAGCCTTTTTGAGCAAAATCTTTGCAATTTTTCCAAGCATCTTTTGCAAATTCAGCTACTTTTGGAGCAGCACCTTTGATTTTGCCTCTAAATACATAAGCTAAAACACCTGCAGCAATCAAACCGACTGCACTTGCTGCAACTTTAGCGCCTGTGTTTGATTTTTCTTCTTTGCGAGGGTGGTTCATAATTGAATTGTCAACAAAAACGTATTTTTCTGTTCTGTGACTGTAATTTGGTTTAATTGCGTTATAAGGCACGCCTACCAAGCCTACTCCATAAAAATCTGACATAATACATTTTCCTTTCCACTTTTTACCTATGTATTTATAAAGTATTTTTGGAAGGAAAAATTGCTTTTGTTTTTTATATGTAAAAAGAAAAATGCCCAAATAACAGCAAATTTGAGCATTTTATCTTCTTAATATTTGTTAATATTCTTATTCTACACAAGATAAAGTTGTGCTTTTTTCAAGATGTAGAACATCAATCATTTTGTTTAATCTTGAGAAAACTTCTTTAAATTGCGGAATTGATAAACTTTGTTTACCATCACTCAAAGCACAAGACGGATTGTGATGAACTTCAACCATCACGCCGTCTGCCCCTGCGACCAAACCTGCTTTTGCCATTGGTTCAATCAGGTAACGTTGACCTGTGCCATGGCTTGGGTCAACAATAATCGGAAGGTGAGAATATTTTTTGATAACCGGAATGGCTGCAATATCAAGGACATTTCTTGTAAATGCATTATCAAAACTTTTCAAACCGCGTTCGCATAGGATAACTTTTTCATTTCCGTTATACATAATGTGTTCTGCTGCCAGTAAAAATTCTCTAATAGTGCTTGCAGGTCCGCGTTTTAATACGACAGGTTTGTTGCATTTACCAACAGCTTTAAGCAAGCGGAAGTTTTGCATATTTCTTGCTCCGACTTGGATAACGTCAGCATAATCGCAAACCAAATCCAAATCTTCAACGTCCATAAGTTCTGTTACAACTAGCAAACTTGTAGCCTCTCTTGCTTGTGCCAAATATTTAAGAGCTTTTTCGCCGAGTCCGTCAAAATCATAAGGTGAGGTTCTTGGTTTGAATGCACCTCCGCGCAAAAATTGACAACCTAATTCTTTTGCTGCAAGCGCAACTTGCAAAAGTCCATCGTAGTCTTCTTCAACAGAACAAGGTCCTACCATAAAGACAGGTCTGTTCGCTCCGCCGACTTTTACACCGTTTGGAAACTCAATAACTGTGTCTTCGGATTTTCTATCGCGAGATGCAAGTCTAAAAGGTTCGCGGATAAATTTGATTTGCTTTACACCGTCCATTGCATCAATTCTGCTTGGAGACAGTGTTGTTTTGTCTCCTAATGCATCAATAACGGTGTGCACATCACCTTCGTGCACAATTACTTTAAAACCGTGTTCTTTTAATAAACTTGTAACAGCTTGAACATTGTCAGCTGTTGCATCTCGTTCCATAATTATAATCATTTTTCTTTGTCCTTATTTATTTTGTTGTACCAAAATTATAGAAAATAAAGAAAAATAATCAAACTTTTGAAAGCTTTTTTATTTAGGCTTGAAGGCGTTTTTTCCTAAATATCGCGCGTTAGACCCTAACATTTGTTCTATTTTTAATAGCCTGTTATATTTGGAAATTCTTTCAGAGCGCGACAATGAACCTGTCTTGATAAGTCCGCTATTTACGGCAACTGCCAAATCTGCAATAAATGTGTCTTCAGTCTCTCCTGAGCGGTGCGAAATTATCGTTGTATAGTTGTTACTTTGGGCATAATTTATGGTATTTAAGGTTTCGCTGACTGTTCCGATTTGATTTAATTTTATCAAAATCGAATTTCCAAGAGACTCTTTGACCCCTTTTCTGAGTCTTTTTATATTGGTTACAAACAAATCATCTCCAACGAGCTGACATTTGTTGCCTAGAGTTTGGGTCAAAAGTTCCCACCCTTCAAAATCTTCTTCTGATAATCCGTCTTCTATCGAAATTATCGGATAATCTTTAACAAGTTTTTCCAAAACCTCGACAAATTCTGAACTTGAGTAGCCGTAATCTCGGACAAAATATTTTCCGTTGTTGTAAAATTCGCTTGATGCAACATCAAGACAAATTTTTATTTCATCAGTTGTATAATTTGAATTTTGAATCGCCTCAAGAATCAGTTCTATGGCTTCTGAATTGGTTTTTAAATTTGGAGCAAAACCGCCTTCATCCCCAACACAGGTTGCAAATCCGCGTTTATTCAGAATCCTTTTCAGAGTATGGAAAACTTTTGCCCCCATTTGCAGAGCTTGAGAAAAAGATTTCGCTCCGACAGGTGCAATCATAAATTCCTGAAATTCAAGATTATTTTGAGCATGTAAACCTCCATTTAAAATGTTCATCATCGGCACAGGCAGAGTGTTTGCGCTAATTCCACCAAGATACATAAATAAAGGTTGCCCAAAACTGTTTGCACCTGCTTTGGCACATGCCATTGAAACTCCCAAAATCGCATTTGCCCCAAGATTACTTTTGTTTTCTGTCCCATCAAGATTGATTAAAGTTTTATCTATCAAATTTTGATTTGTAACATTTTTATTTGTCAAAACTGGCGCAATTATTTTGTTGACATTATAAACAGCTTTTTGCACACTTTTACCGTCGTAGTTGTCAGGTTCGTTGTCTCTTAGTTCTACCGCCTCAAATTTCCCTGTCGATGCTCCTGATGGAACCGATGCAATTCCACTGATTCCTGAAAATAATTTTACTTCGACTTCAATTGTCGGATTTCCGCGAGAGTCCAAAATTTGGCGAGCATTGATTTCTTTGATTGCAGTAGACATTTTAATTTTCTCCTTTTCTTAATTAAAAAATAGGAGAAAAGGTAAAATTTTAATATTAGTTAGGGCGGTTAGTTTAGTTTTCTAAAATTTTAATAATATCAGATGGAGTTTGCGCAAAAATATTTCCACCATTTTTTATTAAAAAATCTTTATCTCGAAAGCCCCAAGTAACGCTAATACAAGGCATATTAGAGTTTTTTGCTGTCATAATATCGACATCGGAATCTCCAACATAAATAGCATCACAAGTTGTCAGATTTATTTCTTTCAATGCCTTTAAAACCGTATCAGGTGCAGGTTTTTTCTTAATACCGATTGCCTCATTTTCTCCTGCTGCAACATCTATCAAATTTGGAAAATATTTTTTGCACAATTCTTTTACTGCCGCATCAAATTTATTAGATACTACAGAAATTTTGTAACCTTTTGCTTTAAGTTCTTCAAGCATTGGCAAAATACCCTCATAAGGTGCCGTGTGGTCATACATAATTTGAGAATAATTTTGTTTAAATATAGTAAGGCATTTTTCAAAATTCGGATTATTTTTGCCGTCAGGAATTGCGCGCTCAATAAGTTTGGCAACACCGTTGCCGACAAATTGACGCACTTCTTCAATTGTTCTTTGCGGATAATTAAACTGTTTTAGGGCGTAATTTGTTGCTATTGCTAAATCTTCAAGAGTGTTTAACAATGTTCCGTCTAAATCAAAAATCACAATTTTTTTGTTCATAAAATGCCTCTTTGTATAATAATTTTCAAAATTTCATTATCTTGACAAATAATATTATAAAACAATTTATTTTAGTGGTAAACTTATTAAAAAAATAGGAAAAATAGCATGGATTCAAAGAAAATTATACCTTGGTTAATCGGAATTATATTTGTTGTATTGGTTGTTATTGTTGGAGCTTTGACAAATTACAAACAAGAAACCTTAGTTTGTTCAAAATCCGAAGATATCTGTAAAATTGAAAAAATAAATCTTGTAAACATGAAGTCGACAAAAAAACTTGTCAAATATTCTGATGTTGCAGATGTCAGTTATTTGAGACAAAAAGTAAAAGGCAACAGATACGCAAAAGGTTACACCGAGTATCTTTTGACCTTTACTAAAAATGATAATAACAAAGTAGTTATCTTTTCGGAAAGCTATTTTGAAAAAGAAGATTTGGTAAAAACCATGCGCGCAATCCAAGAAAAAATGACAAATTCGCATGAAGATTTTGAATTTCAGCGCGATGAACTCTAATTTTCCAAAATTCAAAATTTTGCTATAATTTTGAATGGGATATATGGTTAGATATCGTATATAGCAATACTTTTGTAAATATTTTTTGTAAAAAAGATAAGAAAAATTTTCTATTTTTTCAGGTTTTTACTAAGATTTTCCAAAATTAAGTCAAAAAATCATCCAAATTGATGAATTTTATTCTATTTTTTTATATATAATGATAAAAGATTTAGAAATGTTAAGTGCGTAAAACCTTATAATAACAACGTTTTAGCAACATTCTAAAAAATATAGTTTCATTAATTTTAAAATAGTAGTATTATAATTTTGTGATAAAAGGAGGATACAAAATGTTCACATCTAGCAAAAAAGAACAAAAAGAAATGCAAACTCAAATTATTGAATCAGCTGGTAAAATTTACCACTATTTGTCAGACAAGGGTGAAGTTACAATCAACAAATTGAGAAAAGATATGGATTTGGATGATAATTTCACTTACATGGGTCTAGGATGGTTATCTCGTGAAGATAAAATTTCTTACACTCAAAAACCAAAATCAATCACTGTAAAATTAGTATAGTTTTTGACTTTGTAAAAAATCTAAAAAAGGCGGATTACGTAAGTGTCCGTCTTTTTTGTTATAATTTTGCCCAAGAGTGCGATTTATGCTATAATTTCTTCAAAAAGAGGAAGGTGTATGAATAACAATATTTTTAGTCCAAAGGGTTCAATTAGCCAAAGTTGTTTTATTTTGTATTATATTTTGCTGACTGCAATTTATATCGTGGGCGGAATATTTTTATTTGTATGTGTTTATAAACACGCCCTAAACCCTTTTGTATTCATCATTCCACTTGTGCTGATAAAATTATTAATCGCATTCAATTTCAAAAAAAGAATTTTTGATATTTCAAAAAATGCGATATGGTCATGGATTTTAGGCGTTATTTTAACTTTGGATGTTGAAGGAATTTCGGTTTGTCAATCAATAAAAGACCCACAAACCTCAACAATAACATTTTTTGCACTTTTGATTTTGACAATGTTTATTATTCCTGCTATTGTTGCGCTAATTCCATCAAAATCTCAAAATGGCGAAAATTAGTCGATTTCAACCTCTTCATTGATATCAACTTCATTTTTTTCATCTGTAACAGGTGCTTTGTTGTCCTTGTATCGCCAATATAGTGCCATATCGAGCAGCAAAAATGCCGTATTCATAATATATAACCAGAAAACCCAGTCCATATTATCTAAAACTTTATGTGCAATTCCGCAAACATAACCAAGTAAAATTAACATTGAAAAATGGATACTTTTACCGTGGACACATTTACATTGATAAGTCTTTAGTGCCGCAACCGGCCAGCTAATTCCAAAACATACCATCATTCCGGCTTCGTAAACGCTCATTTTCTTCTCCTTTGTTGGGGGTTATTTTGATTTTTTATATTTATGATGGTACCATTCAATAATTGCAGTGTGTGCTATTGCAAGTCCTGCTGCGATATAAGCCAAATATCTGTGTAATTTGATTTTCTTTTTCGCTCCGGCAATTCCGCTTGCAATTCCTAAACCGAGTGCACCATAACCGGTTACTTCAACAGAATTAAATCTTTTTTTAATTGGTTTTTGGGTTTGGGTTGTAGCACTGCTGATTGCTTGGACACTCATAAATACCTCTTTTTCGTTTTTAGTATAGTTCAAGAATAAAATTTTTCAATCATATTTATAATGAATTAATATACTCATTTGCAAGTTTCATGCGCTCAGATTGATTTGGATAATTTTTGCGCAAAGCTGTCATTTTTTGATAAAAATCTTCAAAACTTTCTTTTATGCCCACACTTTTAAAAATATCATCCAATTTTGATTTCAAAAATTTAAAAGCGTTATCCAGCGGTAATTCGTATTTTTCACTTGCTAAAATGCATTTTTTCAATAATTGTTTTTTCAAATTTGCATCTCCGCCTTGTTGAATAAAAGGATGAATAAAACTCAAAAAATCATTCGGATTTTTGCAAGGAACCCAGTCAATATCATCCACAATCTTTATTGATTTGCCGACTTTGATAAAATTATTCGGATTATTTGTGTCAAATTGATAATTTAGACTTGAATTATGGATTTCATTTAACTTTTTAAAATCCTGTGCAAGGTTATCTATTGCAGATTGCGGAAGTTTTGAAAACTCCTCTAAACATCGCTGGTAAGCCCCTTCGCCATTGTTTTTAGAACTTGCCATCTCTAACATTTTTTTCGCATCATTACTTACATTTTTGATAATGTCGATATTGCCAAATTTTGCAACAATTCCGCCATAATAAGTTTTTAGGGTTTGAAAAATACTTGGTTGGAAGATTTTGACTTCTCCAACTTTTGGTTGGTCGTTGAAGTAAGTTTTGAAGACATAATAATCATCAATTCTAAAAACTTCGCCGTTTCGTCCTGCGCCGATTTTATATTTAGAATTTTTCTTCTGTTGGAAAACTTTGGAAAATTCATCGACTAATTTTTGGTCGCAAGTATTAGTTTTTATGGCAGTTTCAAGTTGCTTGCTAAATTTACTTTTGTAGCAAGCTTGAAAACTTATTGAATTATTTGAAGGGGCAATGTTGTTTATCATATTTAATTTATTTATGCTTCAAAGTCAAGATGTTCACCATCAACATCTATTTCTTCAACCAGTTTCCCTGCTTTATAGTCATTTTCAGTTGCAGGTTTGTAGTTTCCGATTCGACCATTAACGTCGTTGATTCTATTGGCTTTTTGCTCTGCTTTTTCCATAAATTTCAAACCACTAGGGAATAATGTGCTTTGAGTATATGTTGTATTTTTCATTGGAGAGTCGCCATGGTCAACAACTTCAGCAGCTAGAGCGTCTCTATGTTTACATTTTCTAACCAAAATATCTACAGGATTTTCTTCTTGCCTTTTAACTATATTATTAAAATCTTCCCAGAATTTGTTGTATGCTTTTTCTGATAATTCTGTAGTTTGAGCTTTGATAACTCTTTGAGCGCTTGGGTCAACTTTTACTGCCATACCAAATGATGCAGATGGATTCATATTTACTTGCATTTCACTAACCTTTTCTTTTTTCTGAATTGTACTAATTGACATGATTAAAACACATAAAAATAAAATTTGTTAGTAAAATAACGAAATATTTATAAAATTTTTCATACAAAAAAGCAGGAAATATATTCCTGCAAATTTGTGTATTCGTATGTATTGTTATTATTTAAAAGTTCAAAGTTCTAAGAGTTTGAACAGTTTGGAACTTGCTTATTTCTTTCAAATATTGTTCCAAAGCTTTGTAGCCATTATAGATTTCATTAGAAATTGAAGCATAACGGCTAGCTTCCAAAAACTTCAATTCCTTAACTCTGATAAGTAAAATATTATCAGCCACATCCCTAAGATTTGCATCCTCAGATAGAGACCATTTTTGTAATAGTCCCAATTCATTATACATTTGTTTCATTGTTGTAAATTCCAAAATATTAAAATCATATTTTTCCAACAATGATTTTTCTACATTAGAAATTCGGCTCATACATGCCTGAAATTTAAAAACTTTTTTAATAATAAGATAGTTGTCAGCAATTCTTTTGTGAGATGAAGGTACATTATTTTTTGCAAGTAATGCAGCAATCGAACGAGATGTAAAAGTATCGCTCTCACTGGAGAATGTGCTTTTTGAGGTTAAGTCAAAATTTGATTTATTTTCTACCATTTCGTTTAACATTCTTCCTCCGAATATATGATGATGATAAATTAATCAAACAGGTTTGTCATGATATTTTGTCAAATTATTTACATTTGTTAAAAATATTTTTTATGTTCCTTTAATGTTTTTATCATACGTAAATCTCCATCTAAATTATTTTAATAAATTTATTTTGCTAACAAGGATTTTCTTTTCTTCCACTTATCTTCAACAAACCAATATGCGTATAATACGAGGTAATTTCCAAACAAACCCATTATGCAACATTCTGTTATTTGTTCCCAAAAGTTCCTATTAAAAAATCTATCTTTTGTCCAAAGAGCCCAAGAAAAATATGCCAGAACTAAGATTAACAATTTTAGCCATAGTGATTGTTTTAAATTTTTTATAAATTTTGAAACCAATTCAAATTTTTGCGAGTTCTCTAATTTAGTATATGCTATAGGTAATACAAGGAATCGAGCTCCAACAAGTAAAACTAGAATTATATATTCAGTTTCAATTGAAGTTGAAATTGATTGTATTAGTCCAATATTTGTATATGCTACTATAAAATAGAAAACATATAAGAAAAATATTGATGTTGCGAATAAATTAATAACTAATAGACAAGCAATATTTTTTAATTTATTTTTCATTCTTACCTCTTAAAATTTACTGAAAACGAAGAAATAAATTTGCCACAATCAATATCGCTATACATAAAAAGATTTCAAATTTATAATCTCTCCATAATATAGACAGAGTAAGTTCTGATAAGTGGGGTTTAATATTATTTTTAATTCTGAAAAATAATATTAAACCTGCAAAACTTAAAAATGTAAGTCCTCCAATTGCAAATGGAATTATGAATATGCCCCATAGACCTAGAGCATCGTATGGGTCAATTGTTGGGGGTAATGATGTTAGTAAGGATAGACAAGCTATATAATATATAAGTTCATACAAAAAAGATACTGCCAATGCAAAATATTGTAATTTATTATTGTTTTCTAATGGTTCAAAAATGTTGTGTAGTAAATAATTATTTGGAAAAAATTTTTTTAATAATAAATATACAAGAACAAGTGTTGTCAATTTAAAAATTTCAACAAGATAAAATGCTATAGTAAAGCAGTGAATCAGAACCAAAAAAGCTAATATAAGAGGAAGGAAGTAGGAGATAAAAAAATTGATAATGCTTGTTAAAAAAATAATAAACAAGCTTAATATGCAAAATTTTTTATGTCCCTTTAATGTTTTTATCATACGTAATCTCCATTTTTATTCTTAATTCCTTATTTATATTCTCTTGGTAAATTATACAACTATTCTTTATTAGTATCCGTAAGGGATGAATAAATTTGCCACAATCAATATTGCTATACATAAAAAGATTTCAAATTTATAATTTCTCCATAATAAAGTCGGAGTAAGTTCTGAGAAGTGCGGTTTTATATTATTTTTAATTCTGAAAAATAATACTATCCCTGCAAAACTTAAAAATACAAGACCTCCAAATATAAATGGATAGGCGAATACAAACCCAAATCCTAGTGGGTCTTCTGTAGGTAATGCTATTATGAATAGGAAAGCTATATAATATAGAAGTTCATACAGAAATGATGTTACCAATACAAAATATTGTAATTTATTATTGTTTTCTAATAGTTCAAAAAAGTTGTGTAGTAAATAATTTTTTGGAAAAGATTTTTTAAATAACAAATATACAAAAACAAGTATTGTCAATTTAAAAATTTCAACAAGATAAAATACTATAATAACACAGTGAATCAAAAAAGCTAATATAATAGAAAGGAAGTAGGACATAAAAGAATTGACAATACTTGTTAATAAAAGAATAAACAAGCTTAATATGCAAAATTTTTTATGTCCCTTTAATGTTTTTATCATACGTAAATTATACTACCTTCCTCTCAAAATCAGCTTAATAATATTTCCAGCTTAATAAATATTTACAAACGGTATGGTACTCTGATTTTTACAACTGTATAATATGGGGTTAGCCTTTTGGTATCTTGCAAAAATCGTCCAGCTTTGACAATTTGTCTTGCATCATTTTTGTTAAAATCATAGGTATCAATAATTGTCATATCTAATTTGCCATTTTTTATTTTAGCATTTAAGACATCAACTTTCCCAAAAGCATAATATAAATCTTTATCTGCTGCAGATGAAAATGACATAGAAGAATTTTTAATTGTTCTACCGCTTTTTAAAATATCTTTATTTTTATCCACAAATTTTTTTAATGTTTCTGATTTTTCAACTGCTTTTGCAATAGAACTGTTTTCATGAAAAACAATACCTGAACAATTATCTATGCCAAACTGTGATTTGATTTTTTGTTTGATGTGTAATTTCTTTTCTAAAGAAACATTTGCGCTCTCAATATCTCTAAATACAGAACCATTGTTGTTGATATATTCCGTATTTTTATCAATTCCGGATGATGCTAAATCCCAAAATTTTGAAGCTTGTGGGTACATACCTATATCTGCACCAAATTTGATAAATGTATCCATGCCCCATTGTACAGCTGGTGGACATTTTGTTGAAAGCAATCCCTTTATAACTAAATCTTCTATAGTTGAAGGTGATATATTGATAGGCGCCTGCTTTTGAGTTTCATTGTCAGCTACATCATTTTTACTTACATATCCTTGTAATGTAATATTTGAATCATTTTGTATTGTTGTATTTTGCGGCTCGATGCTACATTGTCCGGCTTTGGAACGGTAATGGGCTTTGACCTTTGTGCCATCCTCTTTTATGTATGCGTGTACAAATACGACATCATCTGCCTCTTCTGCTAACGCTACATTGGGTGGTGCACCGATTTCACCTATCTGGTAACTAATCGCATTTCCCATCTCCTCAAATTCTTTAGGCGACATTTCACCGATATCTTCTCGTGAAATAATCCTGTTGTTTTTTGAGATTTTGTTGTAAAAGTTTCTTAATTTCGACATTTTCTATACTCCTTTCCTTTTACTTCCTTCTTATTTTGGAATATTTTTGGCTGCTCTACCAGTCCGTATTTTTACGTACGTAAAAATACGGATGTTGACAAACTCAAACCTTCTCGTACTCGGTGTTTTAAAATGAAAATTAACAGAACTTTATAATTAAGCTTAATAAAATTTTACAATGCATGTCATGGTTGACATTAGCAAAAAAAGACTTAAATATATCATGGAATAAATCATACGAAAGTATGACCCAAAAAACTTGAAACTGTGATAGAAATATAGTGGTAAGATACAGACTTGGAGGCAGTGTAAAAAAGATATGGGACTTAGTCTTAATAACATATATCAACGACCTTATGTCAAACAAGACCTTCCAAACCGTGTTAAAAAACGCGATGAGGAGGAAAAATCTGCTGCCACCAATGCACAACGCGAGCAAGAATCAGGACAAAATTCAAAGAGCAAAGGTTTGCAATATGTAGAGCAAAAAGCTCCAACCTACACACCTGCTTATGAACAAAAATTTTCCATGCCTGCACAAACAGGTTATGCAGGTGTAAATATAAATTCTGCACAAAATTCACAAGCTCAAACTGCAACAACCCAAGCTCAAAATATTGGGCAAACTCAAGCAGGCAAGCTTGATAACCAAATTAACATCGCACAGATTTTAAAAGATTTCAAAAACACGGCAATTGCAATCGGCACACCTGACGATTTGAATGAAATTGTCGATGGGTATCTCGGAGTTGTCCAAAAACAGGTTCAAAGCGGAAAAGCTAACCCTAAACTTGTTAAAACAACTCTGAACAGTGCTGCAACCGTTTTGGATAACTATATTTCAGAAACCTTAAACAAAGATTCTAAAGTTGTAGAAAACTGGGTTGATGCTCTGTTCTTGCAAAATATTGACTTCAAATATGATGAAGGCAATGTAAACGAAAGATTTTTAGTAAAATTCCCTGACGGTTCTACAAGCCAGACAAAACGTCAAGAAGAACTACAGGAAACCGCGCAGGTTGAAGAAGTTCCGCAACAGGCAACTCAAGAAAATTCCAACGTAATTCCGATTTCTGTTGCAGGACAAACAACTTCAACAAAGATTCCGCAAGATAAACAGCTAAAATCATTGTTTATTCAAGCGAAAAAATATGCTTACGCAAACGACCCTGAAAAAGCTATCAAATCATTTGAACAAGCACTAAATAGAGCATTAGAAATAAATGACACGGAGACTTCAGGCAAAATTTATTACGAAGTCGGCAAAATTTATGATGACCACGATTATATCGCACAGGCGCTAAAAAGCTACAATCAGTCGCTTCAATTGTCTACTGATGAAAATGTAAAAACCAAGGCTCACTATTCAATGGCTCAAATTTATGATGATGTAAATCAAATTACGCCTGCAATTGACCACTATTTCAGCACTGTTTCTCATGCCGGTGAGGCGGAGAATTTGCCTGCACAATCAGCATCTTTGACTAAATTGGGCAATATTTATACTGATATGTATGACAAAGAAGCGTTCAATTATTACGATGTGGCAAACGATATTGCACAAGAAACCGGCAACCACAATATTAAAGGGTTTGTGGCATCAAATACAGGTAATGCGTATATGAAGTTTGAAGAACCTGAAAAGGCGCTCAAATCGTATTCTAACGCAGTGAAAAACTATACAGATGCGGATTCTCCGCTAAAGACTGCTCAAAATTATCTTGCTGCAGCTGATATTATGGTAGAATTTAATAACTTGAATAAGGCTTATACCTTGTTGCATAAGGCTCAACGCTATGCGCGCCAAACTGAAAATATTAATCTTATGAACGAAATCAACACCAAGATTAAACAGCTTGAAAACTTGGATGTGAAGTAGGTCGACTGTAGTCTTGAGGTTTACGTCATTCTGAAAGGATTAAAAATCAAGGAGCGTAGCGACGTAGATTTTATCCTATTCAGAATCTATCAATGTTGATTTTATTCTAATTGTCACCCTGAATTGACTAGAATATAAGTTGAGATGAAATCGAAACGTAATATTCTGTTCCTACTCGGTGTTTCAGGGTCTCAAATATAACAAGTTTTGCCTAGGAATAATATGTTTTATTAGAGATGCTGAAACAAGTTCAGCATGACTAAAAATCAAATGGATAGACCCTGAATCTACGCAGTCGCATAAAACGTGACTCCACTTCGTTTCGCACTCTG
>CABUXT010000007.1 GCA_902495705.1 uncultured cyanobacterium | reverse complement strand
TGAGCACATAATTTTCTTGCTATTCAGAATCTATCAATGTTGATTTTAAAAATTGACCTCTATGCATTACTTTTCAATCAAATGGATAGACCCTGAATCTACGCAGTCGCATAAAACGTGACTCCACTTCGTTTCGCACTCTGCTCCTGCTGTTCAGGGTGACAATGACACCTGTAGCTTAAATAGCTTGCCATCTTGCCCTCCAGCCTTCCGAACTTCCATCTTTTACATCCCTTTACAATAGACTTTAAAAAATAATATGTTCAAGTTATACTTAAACGGTTGACAAAATAACGAAAGAGGAAAAAGATGTACAACGTAGCAATTATAGGCGCAGGTCCTGCCGGAATTTTTGCGGCATTGGAAATTATGAAACTTAAACCGGATTGGAAAATTGTTCTAATCGAAAAAGGACAACGTATTGAAAAGAGAAAATGTCCGATTAGAGAAGGTTCTCCAAAATGTGTAAACTGCAAACGTTGCGGATTGTTATGCGGATGGGGCGGAGCCGGAGCTTTTTCAGACGGCAAATTAACCCTTACTCCTGACGTTGGCGGACACCTCGTTGATTATATGACAAGAAAACAAGCCGAAGATTTGATTGGTTACGCTGACCAATTATATCTAAAATACGGTGCAACAGAAGAAGTTTTCGGAACAGATACAAAAGTTTTTGATGAAATTGAGCACCAAGCAGTCCTTGCAGAATTGAAATTGGTATATTCTCCTGTTAGACACCTTGGTACAGAAAGAAGTCTTGATGTATTAAAAAATATGCAAGATTATCTTGATGACAGAATCACTATTTTAAACAATGTTTCAGCAGAATCCCTAATTGTTGAATGTGAACAAGTTAAGGGTATTAAACTTGATAACGGTGAAGTTATTTCTGCTGAATACACAATCATTGCCCCGGGCAGAGAAGGTGCAGATTGGTTGACTCAAGAATTTGCAAAACACAAAATCGGTATGGTGAATAACGCAGTTGACGTTGGTGTCAGGGTAGAACTTCCTGCTCCTGTATTTGAACCGTTGACATCTAAATTGTATGAATCAAAATTAATTTATCATTCACCAACATTTGGGGATGAAGTCAGAACTTTCTGCATGAACCCAAATGGCGAAGTTGTTCAAGAAAATTACAGTGGTATAGCAACAGTAAACGGTCACAGTTATGCAAACTACAAAACTCCAAACACAAACTTTGCTTTGCTTGTTAGTGAAAAATTCACAGAGCCGTTCAAAGAACCTATCCAATACGGTCAACATATTGCAAGACTAGCTAATATGTTAGGTGGTGGAATTTTGGTTCAAAGATTTGGTGATTTGCTTGATGGCAGACGTTCAACTCCTGAAAGAATCAAATCAAGTGTAATTACACCTACTCTTACTTGTGCAACTCCGGGGGATTTGAGCCTTGTTATTCCGTACAGACAAATGACAAGTATTATCGAAATGTTGCAAGCTTTGGATAAAATTGCCCCTGGTACAGCATCAAGATACACCCTTCTTTACGGTATCGAAGTTAAATTCTACTCAGCAAGAGTAAAATTGACAAACGAACTTGAAACAGAAGGCGTTAAAAACTTGTTTACCATCGGTGATGGTGCAGGTGTAACAAGAGGTTTGTTGCAAGCATCAGCATCAGGTGTATATGTAGCCAGAACAATTTGCGAAAGATAATAATAATATAAACTTAATTTTTAACAACCTTAAAACACTCCGACAAGTATGTTTGGGGTGTTTTCCTTTACAGAAGATAGAAATCTTGTTATAATTAAAAACAAGAGGAAGTTGAAGCGTGTTTTTTCATAAATTTAAAAAGATTTTAACAAATAAATTCGGTTCTACATTGGCAGAAGGTGCTACGCACGTAGATTTGTCTCCAACCAAGGTGAAAAGTGGCTTTACCCTTGCGGAGGGTGCTACGCACGTAGATTTGCCACCAACTAAAGTAAGATTTGGTTTCACATTAGCGGAGGTTTTAATCACTCTTGGGGTAATTGGAGTTGTTGCAGCAATGACGATTCCGAGTTTAATGTCAAATTACAGAAAACGCCAACTTCAAACTCAAATAAAAGCAGATGTTTCTATTATTCAACAAGCGGTACGATTTGCCGAATATGAAGACACCTCTTACGATATGGCAATTCAAGACGGAAACACCGCAAGTACCAAAGAATGGTTTGACTCGTTTTTAGGAAAACATTTGAAAGTCGAACAACTTTGTATTGATAAACCCGGCTGTTGGCATAAAAAGGGGATTGTTAAATCTTTAACAGGTAATGCCCCAAAGTATGAAAATGACAACGGTATCGGTGGTAACATTGTCACTTTCAAAATCGCAAATGGTTCAATGTTTAATGTTGATGGAAACACCGCAGAAGATATGGCATCATTCGGTATTGATACCACATCTGACGGTTTAACTTTTTACTTTGACGCGAATGGTGATAGAGGACCAAACCGTGTCGGTGTAGATATTTATATAATGGTATGGTCATCTCAAGGTTTAGTACCCGCAGGTTACAGCAGAACAAAAGCTCAAGTGGAGGAAAATTGTCTCAGAGGTGATGGCTATTTTTGTTTACAATATGTTGCAACCCACGGATGGGAAATATCAGACACGGTTTGGCGTAAGAAATTCTAATTTTTGGATTCGCCTGCATTTGTCCTGTTGAAACAATTTCCAAACTGACAATTTGCATCGTAAGGTTGAGTGTCTTGTTGCTGAATCGGCTCCATATTGATATTTTCAGGCACCTGTGGCTGTCCAAGTTGTGAACGACTTTCCATCGTATTTTGCGGTTTTATCAGTTTATCCAAATTGTTTGGTAAAACTTTATCCTGAATGCGCGTATTTATTCCTGAACCGATATCCGCTTTGCACGCTCCTAATTCAGAAATCGGACAGCCAGCAAAAGCATACATAAACAATCCAAATAGAAATAACACACTAAAAATTATAATCTTTTTCATAATTTATCCTTTTTGTAAATTTGACTACATGACTAATTTACAAGATTAAAATGGTGTTTTCATTGGACAAAAGCATAATTTTTCATGAAAAATATAGCCTGCTATTTGGCTTTTTTCTCAACATCACTCAAGACTTTTTCAAACGGAATAATCGGCTCCATCTTATAGCCACAGGTATCTGACAAAGCTCCGCCCATTGCAAAAAGTTCTTCTTGCGGATATCTTCTGCAAATCCCCGGACGCCAAAAATGAATTTTGCATTTTTTAGTTTCAGGGTCAAGATTTGTACATTCAAAAATCAAACCTAAATCATCTTTGCCAATGATTTTTAGCCCTGAGTAAAATTTGTGCAAATATTGAAGTCGTTCAAACTCTTTTTCATCTTTCAAAACATGTTTAAAATGTTTGACATAAATGTGGGTACAACATTGACCGCACCCTTTGCATTTGCCTGTGCGGTAATAATACTTTTTGAGAACTTTTGATAAGATAAATTTTCTGATTTCTTCCCACATAATTTCATGATAGTACAATTTGAAATAATATTTATTAAGTTTTGTAAATGTTTATAATAAAAAACGCAAAACAAAATCTTGAGGGGAATTTATCCAAATGTAAGAAATTACAAATTACCCCTTGAAATTTAACCGAAAAATAATAGACAAATAAACTGACATAATACTATAACATAACCAAAAATAACCAACCTTGACCTCTTAATCGAGGTCTTTTTTTTGTTCTCTAAAAATCAATTTTGCAGTAAAAATCAAAACCGTTGCGCCAACCAAAACTTCTAATGGAAAAGTCGGTAAAATTCCTGTTTTTAATATCATCGGAATCAAAAGGATTGCACCTGCAGGAGGGAAAAGTGTTTTAACCCTGTCGAATGCGAAAAACAAAACACAACAAGCAAGTCCTGCGCAAATTGTAAGCGGAAGATGCAGGTATAAATTCAAAATTTCGCGCAAAAAACAACCTGTTGCAGATGCCAATGTTAAAAGTCCGATAATATGAAATGGCTTGTTACGCAAAGGACTTTTTGTGTTGGCAAATTCTGTAAATGTCACAATCAAAGGCGGAGCAAGGAAATATATTTGCTGATTTTCAAATGGAATAAGTGCAATCAAAGAAAATACAACAAGCAACTTAACCCATTTTATAACTTGGAATTTTAGGTCAAAATCACAAGGGGTATATTGATTCTTGGGTTTTAAGTGATATTTTTCCATCAACCATTGGGCAAGAATAATTATAAATGCCATAATAGTTACGGAAATTGGGTATATCCAGCTTTTTGTGCCTAAGTATACAGGCAAAATACAAGCCGAAATAATAGGTATTAAAGTTGTTCGAGCGATAGTTAAAATCACTCCGGTAAATCCAAAGCACAACCCAACCTGAAATATCAAAGGTACATTAATATATCGAGTTACAATTACTCCAAATAGTGCCGCAAGAGATACAAGGGCGAACATTTTTCTTTTGTTGCACATCCAAGGTTGTTGTTCTGATATCCACGCGCCGATAGTCAAAGCACAAATTTCAGGGAAAATAATTTCTTTTTCTCCGCTGATTTCTGCAATGGCAATCATCAAAAACGCCATCAAACCTGCAAAAATATACCGTTCTATCCTTATTCGCTTTAATATTTCGACATTCATTTTAACAAAATTATACTATGAAAATTTCCTAGCCTAAATGTCCAAAAATCACTCGGTCAATTCCTGCCAAATCTTTTATAATTTGGATATCGACAAATCCTGAGTTTTTCATAATTTCAGCAACATCTTTGCTTTGACCTATTCCAAGTTCAAACAATAGATAACCGCTCTTATTTAAAAATCGAGGGGCATTTTCTGTTATTTTTTGATAAAATTCTAAACCTTTTTCATCTTTTGTATATAGCGCTAAATCAGGTTCAAATGAGACTTCTTCTTGAATAGTTTTTTTCATCATCGGCGGAATATATGGAGGATTTGAAACAATTAAATCAAACCTTTCATCAGGGCGAATTTTTGAATACAAATCGGATTTTCTAAATGTTGCTTTGTTGAAAAGATTGAATTTTTCCATATTAGAAAATGCGACATGTAACGCCTCTGTTGAAACATCAACTCCCATAACCTGACAAGGTGCAAGCATTGCAATCATACACGCGATACACCCTGAACCTGTGCACATATCCATTATTTGTTTAAAATTGTTTTCTTTGATAATTTCAACAGCTTTTCTGACCAAAATTTCTGTTTCGTCTCGCGGAATTAAAACAGAAGGGTTGACCAAAAATTTTTCTCCCATAAAATCGGCTTGTCCGATTGTATATTGGATTGGTTGATGAGTTTGCGCTCTTAATTTTGCTTTTTCTTCAACTATTTTTAGCTTTTTTTCATCAAGTTTTTTGCCCATAATAATATCGATTGGAGTATATCCAGCAAAGTGTTCGATAAGCAATCGAACTTCAATATTTGCCTCGTTTTGAGGGATTCCTGAGTCTGTTAAAATTTTTACGATATCTTGTATTAGCATAATTTTATTCTTCTGTTTCTCCGTCTGAAATTTCGATTTTATAATTTTGGCTGTGCTCTGTGATAATTTTATCTATCTCGTCTCGAGCCTCAAGTTTTGATTGCAATTCTTTTTTCTCGATATTATATTTTTTGCAAAGTCTGTCATAGTAATAAAGCTGTTTTTTTGTCGGAGCCTCTTTTGACATTTTTACTTCTTGCAAAAATTTGCGTTTTTTCTTTTCGTATTCTTTATTTGCTTCAATTATCGGTCGTTGTTTTTCGCGATAATCATAATACTTTTTACATTCTTTTAAATATTTTATGGTGTCTGATTTGAATGAGTCTTCATCAATAATTTCTGACAAAAATTCAAATCTTGAGCAATTTAATTCAAGATAGTATTTTTCATCAGCAACAAAACTTTCCCAAATTTCATCAATGCTAAGGTCTTGTGATTTTTTCACTAACGCGCGCAAAAAATTACACAATGCAGATTTTTGGTTTTTGGTAAAGTCCAAATAAATTTGTTTTTTTATTTCATACATAACAAAATTAAAACACAAAAACCATCACCCCAAAAGGGGGAACGAAGTATAAAACGGTTTTCGATTCCTCACAAACCGCACAAATTCATGTACGTATCGACCCTCATAAAGCCGTGCTACGCGAATCTATCGTGTGAACAAATCTTTGACTGAAAATCTGCGGGTTTTGTTAGACAAGCTAAAGTCCAGCAGCTTTCTTGCAATAGGATTCGTTTGTCGAGTCGGCTGATGTTGGTCAACAACTTCTTTACCTCTCATCTCTTGAGTTGATTCAATTACTTTTAAGTTTTGTTCAGTCTTCTCAACCATGATTCCGATTATACCTCGTTACATTTAAATAAACAATTTGTAAAAGTCAAAATTGCGCAAATTTATGTAAAAAGTATATATTTGTTACATATTGTTACATGCGAGAGGGTAGGTTTAATAAAAGTTCCCTCGCCCCTTGAGGGAGAGGGGTAGGGAGAGGGGGTCAATGTCGTTCAAATTATTCATTTTCATGCATTCCGTGTAGTTTCTCGTAATGACATTGTACAAAGTAGGTTGGGCTAACTAGCCCGACTGTAAAATTTGTCGACTTGGTAAAGCCGACCTACTTTTAGTCATGCTGAACTTGTTTCAGCATCTCAAATAGAACATATTAGTCTTATGCTTAATTTGTTTTATTAGAGACCCTGAAATAAATTCAGGGTGACTAAAATAATTAATTGTCATTCTGACAAAAACCTTAACAACCTCCCTCCAAAATTATCCCCTCTCTTAACAATTTGCTATTTATTTTAAAGTGATATAATATAATAGCTTATTTAATTATAGGGAGAGTAACTTTATGTCAAGTTCTTATGACAGATATAAAAGGCAAAGAGCAGCAAGAGAAATCGCACGTGAAAATATTTCAAGGCGCGGTAGAAAACCTGAAAATAAATTCTTTTATAACTTGAAAATGTTTGTTTTGACATCTACTGCTTTATGCTTGGCAGGCTTTGTGGCATTAAATTTGTACTTGTCTTCATTGCCTCCGATTGAAAATTTGGAAGATTTTAAACCAAATATTGTAACCAAATTTTATTCAGAAGATGGGGAAGTTATCAAAACATTCACGGCTTATACTTATGATAAAGTCGAGTTGAAAGATGTTCCTGAAACTTTGCAAAAAGCCTTGATTGCAACAGAAGATAAAAACTTCTATCATCACCATGGGTACGATATTTTAGGTATTGCAAGGTCTTCAATTCAGAACGTAATTGCACGTCAAGCCGTACAAGGGGCAAGTACCTTGACTCAGCAGTTGGCAAGGATTTTGTTCTTGTCTAACGAAAGAACTTTGACAAGAAAAATTAAAGAATTAGAAGTTGCTGCAAGAATTGAAAAAACAATTTCTAAAGACCAAATCTTAGAAATGTATTTGAATAATGTTTATTTGGGCGCAGGTGCGTATGGTGTGTCTGCCGCATCTAAGATTTATTTCAATAAAAAGTTAAGTCAATTGACTTTGCCTGAACAAGCCTTGATTGCAGGTTTGCCACAGGCTCCATCTGTTTATAACCCATATCACAACAAAGAGCTTGCTATCCAAAGACGTAATCAGGTTCTTAAAAGAATGTTGACTATGAAGTATATTACAGAGGATGAATATAACAAGGCTATTAAAGCCGATGTCAGATTGAGTTCTGTTCCTCAAATTTATACAACAAATAAAGCTCCATACTTTAGCGATTATGTTGTAAGAGAGATGGAAAAACTCGGTTTTGAAGAAACTGATATTATCCATGGCGGTTATAAAGTTATCACAACACTTGATTCTAAAGCTCAAGAAAAAGCTAACGAGGCTATATTAAGTAATATGAGAGCGTTTGGGTTGAGTGGAGCATCAAGACAGGCTGCAGTATTTTCATTCAGCCCAATTGATGGTAGAATTTTGGTTTACGCAGGTGGTAAAAACTACGGTGAAAGCCAATATGACCGTGTAACTCAAGCTGTCAGACCTCCAGGTTCTGCGTTTAAACCGATTGTTTACGCAGCAGCGATGGAAAAAGGTATTTCTCCAAACGACTTGGTTGATGATAGTCCTATTACTATCGGTACTTGGTCTCCTCGTAACTCAAGCCGTCACTATAGAGGGAAAATTCCTGTATACAAAGCTTTGATGGTTTCATCAAACGTTTGTGCGGCAAGAATTATTCAAGATGTCGGAATTCGTTCGGTTATCCAACTTGCAAAAGTTTTGGGACTTACAACTCCGTTGCAATATGACTATACAATCGCACTCGGTTCAAACGGTGTAAAATTGTTTGAATTTGTTAGGGCTTATGGTGCGTTTGCAAACGGTGGTTATGTTGTTCAACCTTATGCGATTGAAAGAATTGAAGACTCAAGAGGTCGTGTTCTTTATAGAGCAGGCAAGGCTAAATCTTCTCACCAAATCAGCTTGAAAACAGCAGCAGAAATGACTGCAATGATGAAAACCGTAATTTTGTCTGGTACTGGTACAGCGGCAAATATCGGCAAGCCTGCTGCAGGTAAAACAGGTACAACCGATGATTCAAGAGACGCTTATTTTGTTGGTTATACTCCTGATATCGTTACAGGTGTTTGGGTTGGTGATGATAACAACAAGAAAATCCCGGGGTTGTATGGTGGTACAGTTCCTGCAAGAATTTGGAAAGATATCATGACTGTTGCAACAAGAGACTTGGGCGACAGAGATTTTGATTATCCTGAAATCGAATTAACAAATTATCATAAAGGTTTTGGTAAACCAAAAGTTATAGGAGATGATGAAAATCCTTCAAATGAAGGCAGAACGGTTACACCTGCTGAATCTCCAGCGGTAGAAAACAATTCAGAAGAACCTGTTTCAGCTCCTGCAGCAACCTCAAAAGAATCTTCACCTGCTATTGAAACTAAACAGGTGGCGCCAAAACCTCAAAGTGCACCTGTTCCGCAAAAATCAACAAGCAAGGCTGCACCGATTCCAATGGCTGTACCGGAAGGAATGAGATAGAAAAATTTCCTAAAATTTACGAAGTTCGTGAGAAATTCTTGCGGACTTCTTTTTTATATTTTCTTGCTATAATAAACCTATGGACATGAAAAACATACTTACAATAAATTTTGGTGGAATTGGGGATGAGATATTTTTTCTTCCGACTTTGATTTCGTTGAAAAAAGCTTTTCCTAATTCAAAAATTACATTGGCACTTGAGCCAAGGAGTAAAAGCGTAAAAGATTTGACTGACATCATTGATGATTTGATGTTGATTGATGTTAAGGGTAAAAATAAATACACTCAAATGCTTAAACTACTGTGGCAAGCAAGACGTGGCAAATTTGACCTTGTTGTTTCATCAGGAGGAAATAAACTTATTAGTATATTATTGTTCTTGATGGGGATAAAAGAGCGTTGTGGGTATGATACAGGCGCATTGAGCAGAATTTTACTCACTCATCCTATGAAATTGAACAAAAACCAATATGCCTGCAAAATGTATCATGACTTGATTCGTGAGGTTACGGATATAAATACCGAACTTCCGGAGGTGAATATTGAGCGAAAAGAAAAAATCCAAAATTCTGTTTTGATTCACCCGGGAGTTAGCAAATTGAGCGTTCAAAAAGGCTGTATTAAAACTGTTCCTGCTGAAACTTGGGCAAAGACTATTGATTTGTTGGTTGCCGAAGGGAAAAAAGTTATGCTTGTTGGCGGACCTGACGACAAGGAATGTATTGAAACTATTTTGAACACTGTAAGAACTCAAAATTTTGAAAATCTTTATGGTACAACCAAGAGTTTGAAAGACTTGGCGGTGTTGATATCATCTGCCGAGAAGTTTTTATGCTCTGATTCTGCACCATTGCATGTGGCTGTAGCATTGCATACCAAAACGTACGTTATTTTTGGACCAACGGATGTAAATGCCTTGATTCCAAAAACAGATTCTGTTGTTCCGATTATGGCAAATGATAAATGTGAATTGAAACCATGTTTGTGGGCTCGTCGTCAGACTACTTGTGAAAAGCTAAGCTGTCTAAAAATCACCGCATCTCAAATCGCCGAGACTGTGTTGAAAAAGTAATGGGGATTGGGCTTAAAAAGTCGGTCGGCTTTACCAAGCCGACAAATTTTACAGTTGGGCTAGTGTCACTAGGCGAGGGGTGTCATTCCGAACTTGTTTCGGAATCTCTAATAAAACAGAAAAGTCTATGTCATTCTGAACTTGATTCAGAATCTTTTCCAAAATTAAGATTAAACAAATGTAATAATTGACAAATACTGATTATTAAAAGGATTCCGAAATAACGAGTAAGAACAGAATATTATGTTTCGCTTTAGCTCAACTCATATTCTAGTCAATTCGGAATGACAATGACCTGAACATTCAGTTGGAGATTCTGAACAGGATAAAATAAATCTAAGCCAAACAAGTTGGCAAGATTTTTAATCCTTTCAGAATGACAAGTAATTGTATTATTTGCAGTGGATTACCACGTCACTCTGTACTAACCAATACCACATTTTTAAGTAAACTATCCTCGTAATGACGTGAAAAATATTGTCACCCTGAATTTATTTCAAGGTCTCTAATATTACAAATTTTACATAAGACTAATTTGTTTTATTTGAGATGCTGAAACAAGTTCAGCATGACATTCGATAGCCAGCCTCTCGCCCTCCGATATATTAACAAATGTAAAAACTTTTAACCATTCTGCAATTTTGCTTTAACCAAATACTTTATATAAATGTAGGTTATAGTGTGAAAGGTTATTAGTCGTATGTGCCCTGTAAATTTTGCATCGGTTGGTTTTACATATACAAATGCTAATAAAGCTGCATCAGGCGATTTGGGCAGACTCCCTGTTGCAATCGGTCAGGCTGCTGCTGTAACAAAATCTGTTGCACAAATGAAAAATCCTGCATCTCAAGGTTTAAATAAAGTGCTTAAAATTGCCGGTACCGACCCTGTTGCTCGTCGTCTTGGTAAAATTGCAACTATTGCAAGTGAACACGTAAACCCTCTAATTGTAGCCTCTAGCGGTTTTAAAGTGTTGACCGCATCAAAAGAAGAACGCAAAAAAACATTCTGGACAGAAGGTGGTTGTTTAGCCGGCATGTTTATCGGTGAAGGCTATATGAAACGCGGACATTTGGATAACGCAATTGCTAAACTTCCGATAAATGCAAAATGGAAACCGTTGGTTCGCGGTTTAGTATTTATTGCAGGTTCAATTACTGCATCAACTATCGGACAGGCAATCGGTTCTGTGATTGCAAACTGGAATGCAACCAAACCAAAACAAATTCCTCAAGAAAATCCTCAAAAAGTTTATATTCCTATGAGCGTAAAAGCTTAAATTTCCCTATACTCCAATCCAATTGAAATACCCTAAAACAAGTCCTGCTATTGCCGAAATCCCAAGGTAAACAAGCGGGTCTTGTTTTTTTATGAAACTTGTTGAAACAAATGCAATTAAAATCAATGTTCCAAGCAAATGTAGGTTTGAAGTGAAAATCAGCTTTAATCCAACTGCTGATAATAGTGCACATCCTGCAGGTTTGATGCCACGGATTGCACCTTGAACAGTTCTGTTTGTTCTAAATTTGTCAAGAACTTTTGAAACTATAGTCACGATTATGAATGATGGCAAAATCACAGCAGTTGTTGCGATTAACGCACCGAGAATCCCTTTTGTTGTGAAACCTGCAAATGTTGCGACATTCACACCAACAGGACCAGGGGTAATTGAAGATATAGCAAGCATATCGGTTAATTGTTTAGCTGAATACCAGTGGAATTTGTCCGCAATATCGTATAAAAACGGCAATGTTGCATATCCTCCGCCAAAAGAGAAAACGCCAACATGGAAAAATTGTAAAAATAATTGGATTAATAATTTCATCTACTCTTTTTCCTCCGCATTTTCGGTTTTTAATTTTTGTTTGTCTTCAATCTTTTGCCAAACGATTCCGCAAATCAACGCGCCTATTATTATTAGAGCAAGTGGAACTTTTCTTGTCAGTGCAAGAATTGTGCATACTATATAAACCGTGAGCGTAAATTTGTCGTTGACTGATTTTTTCCACATTTCTTTAACTGCAAGAAATAGCAACACAATTACACCGATTCCGACTCCCCAGAAAATATGTTGAGTTGTTGGAAGGTTAATGATTTCGGATAAAATTGTTGCAAGCAGAACAATTGCCAAAAACGCAGGTAGAACCATTCCGACAGTTGCCGCAACGGCTCCTTTTGTCCCAAGAAGTTTGCGCCCTGTGAAAATCGCAGTGTTTGCTGCAATAATCCCCGGAAGTGATGCCCCAATTGCGTAAAACTCACATAATTCATCCGTGGTAATCCATTGTTTTTTTTCGACAAGTTCACTTGTCAAAAGTGGCAAGATTACGTATCCTCCGCCAAGGAGCAATGTTCCGACTTTGAAAAAAGTTTTAAATATTGTGTAACAATTTTTCTCCATATCTTATGATATATCACAGTGATGGGTAAATTTCAATGAAGGAAATCTTGAGGAGGGGTGTAAGTGTATGCGTGAAAATTTTCAAACCAGACAGGACAAACCCTCACCCAGCCCTCTCCCCCAGAGAGGGTACATGTCATTCCGAACTTGTTTCGGAATCTCAAATTGAGCAAATAGGTCTATGTCATTCTGAATTTATTTCAGAATCCTTTCAATAATCAATGTTTATCAAATATAATATTTGCCAAATTGTTAATTGGAAAAGATGCTGAAACGAGTTCAGCATGACAGTTAAAGTTTTTTATCATCTTATTATAAGTGTTCAGTTTGTGCTACATAATCCGAATCTGTCAATCCACAATAAAAAATCCTAATCAGGGACGTACTCAATAATATCCGACAAACTGCAATTAAAAAACTTGCACAATTTATTTATTGTGCTCAATTTTACATCAATATTTTCACCCTGCATCAATTTAGAAATTGTCGCCGTGCTCAAACCTGTTGCCTCTGCAATTTGATATCCCCTAACTTTGTGGCGCCAAACTAAATCATATAATTTTACGATAATCATTCAATTATTATAATTGTATTTTTTACTCCATTGACAAATATTCAATTGCATGATAATTAATTACAGTACATTGTAATATTGGAAATAAAAGTTTATATATGAGGTCGGATGAAAAATATATTGAAAAATAAGCATAGTTTGGGTTTTACATTAGCAGAAGGTGCTACGCATATAAAATCGCTACTAACTAAGGCTCGACTTGGCTTTACTCTTGCAGAGGTTTTAATCACTCTTGGCATAATTGGTGTAGTTGCTGCAATGACGATTCCGACCTTGTTGGCAAAATTAAATAACAGGCATACTGAAAGCATGTTGAGAGAGGATTATTCGATTTTGCAGCAAATGATGACATCTGCCAATGATGATGGTGCGATGAGCAATATCACAAATATGAATGATATGACTGTTATGAAATCGTGGTTTCAAACGTATTTTTTACCTTATATTAAAGTCGCAAATGTCTGTTATGATGAAAAAGGTTGTTGGGTCGATGATGCAAAGTATTTAAACGGCTCTTTTGCAGGCATTGTCTCAACTGAAACCGGATGTGGCGGTTCGACTATTTCGTTTCAGCTTTATAATGGGACGAATATTTGTATGGATGATTATAAAATCGCATTATTTAATACTTTTGGTGTGAAATCTGATGTTGCAAGTATTGTATTTTATATCGACACAAATGGAAGCCGAAAGCCTAATCAACTGGGTAAAGATATTTTTGTAATGGTTTATAAACCTGAAATTGAAAAGATTGTTCCTGCAGGAGTGGATAGGACATTGGAAGAAGTTGAAGAAAATTGTTCTAAGAAAGGTTTAGGGCTTTGGTGTTTAGAGCTTATAAAAAATCGAGGTTGGAAGATTCCATATTGAGGTTTTTATATTGTCATTCTGAAAGCTTAGAAAATTTGCGTGAGCTTTGCGAACACATAATTTTCTTGTTATTCAGAATCTATCAATGTTGATTTTTTGCCAACATACAGTCCTTTGATTTGTAATGACATTAAACGTCAACCTTCTTGCCCCCTTGCCCTCCCTTCAAATCCTCAAATGTTTCAAAAATAAAATCTTTATGCTATAATTGCCATAGATTGATTAAAGAGGAGAAAATTTATGCATACAGAAGAAAGAACCTTTATTGCAGTGAAGCCTGACGGTGTTCAAAGAGGTTTGATTGGTGAAGTTATTAAAAGATTTGAATCTAAAGGCTACAAGGTTATTGGTTTGAAAATGCTTAATGTTTCTGATGAGCAGGCAAAAGCTCATTATGCTGAGCACGAAGGAAAACCTTTCTTCCCAAGATTGATTCAGTATATTCAAAGCGGTCCAATCGTAGCGATGGTTATCCAAGGTTACAATGCAGTTGCAGGTGCAAGACACTTGATGGGTTCAACTGACCCGAATACAGCTGAGGTTGGTACTATTCGTGCTGATTTTGCACAGCTTAAAGAATATAATATTGTTCACGGTTCAGACAGTGTTGAAAGTGCTGAACGCGAAATCAAAATTTACTTCAATGAGAATGAATTGTTCCCTGATGGAAAATGTATGTCTGAACTTGTTATCGAAAGTTTGGATTCAGAAGGCTAATCAAAATTTATGGACGAAAAAGATTTTTTTAATTATGAATTGATTCACGAAGATGCTCAAACCGGAGCAAGAGCAGGTATTTTGACAACTCCGCATGGGAAAATCGAAACACCGATTTTTATGCCGGTTGGAACAAATTCTGCCGTGAAGTCTTTAACTTGCGACCAAATAAAAGATACAGGTGCTCAAATTATTTTGGGTAACTCCTATCATTTGTATTTGCGCGCAGGGGATGAAAGGATTCATAATTTTGGCGGAATCCATGGCTGGATGAACTGGGATAAGCCTGTTTTGACTGATTCCGGTGGGTTCCAAGTCTTTTCGTTAGCTCATTTGAATAAAATTACCGAGGATGGTGTAGAATTTCAAGACCCTAAAAATGGTACTCGTCATTATATTTCGCCTGAAATTTCTATGAAAATTCAGCAAAATATTGGCGCAGATATCATTATGGCGTTTGACCAATGTGCGCCTTATCCTTGTGATTACGATACTGCAAAAGCTGCAATGGAGCGTACCCACAGGTGGCTTGAAAGATGTATTAAAGCAAAAACAAATCCGCGTCAGGCTTTGTTCCCAATTGTTCAAGGTGCATTTTTTGATGATTTGAGACGCGAAAGCGCAAGAGTTATTTCATCTTATGATGCGGTTGGGTATGCAATCGGCGGTGTTAGTGTAGGTGAACCTACCGATATCAAAAATCACTTTACTGAACTTGTTGCTCCACTTTTGCCAAAATATAAACCTCGTTATTTGATGGGGGTAGGAACTCCTGAAGATTTGTTGAACGGAATTAAATTCGGTGTTGATATGTTTGACTGTGTTTTGCCGACTCGTAATGCAAGACATGGTTCATTCTTCACTTGGAACGGCAAATCTAACATCAAAAATAAAAAATACGAAGATGACCCATCTCCGCTTGTTGAGGGTTGTGATTGTTATGCTTGTAAAAATCACTCAAGAGCATATATCAGACACCTTTGGAGATGTCAAGAACAAACAGCATCAACACTTTTGTCTATCCACAATATCAAATTCTTGATTGATTTTGCAAAAAAATGTCGTCAAGCGATTTTGGAAGACAGATTTGGCGATTTTTACGCAGAACATTATAACAATTTGATTTAATTGGAATTTTAGTTTTTAGAAGTATCTTTGATACTGCTTTTTGAACGCAAATCTCTATGATATGTGATAGCAAATTTGTGCGCCTCATCTCTTATGCGTTGGATTAAAAATAGTGCACTCGATTCGCGTGGAAGTAAGATGGATTGAGAGTTATGAGGGAGAAAGACTTCTTCTTGTCTTTTTGCAAGGCTGACAAAATCAATTCCTGTCACTCCCATCCCTTCAACGATTTCCATAACACTTGATAATTGACCCTTACCACCATCAATGATAATCAAATCAGGTTTTTCCCAACCTTTTTCACCCAGTCTTGAAAGTCTTCTTGTCAACACTTCTTTCATGGACAAAAAGTCGTCAGGCTTGCCTTCGGTTGATTTAACTTTGAACTTTCTGTATGCGGATTTTTTGCTTAATCCGTTAATAAATGTAACCATTGAGGCAACTGTGTTTGTACCTTGGATATGCGAAATATCGTAACATTCCATACGGTAAGGAAAATTGTTCAGATGCAATTTTTCTTTCAAATATGAGCCGATGTTGTTGAAATCTTCGTTAATTTTGGACATTTTAGAAAGTTTCGCGTTATCCAAAACTACTCGGCAATTTTTATCGGCAAGCGCTTGTAATTCCTTGCCTTGCGCGGATTTGCCGTAGCTGATTTTTACCTTTTTACCTGAAATTATATTCAACCACTCTTCATAAAGCGCTTTCTCCCCAACTGCCTCGAGTTCATTTGAAACGATTTTGTCAGGAAATTCCAAAGATAGCGTGTTGTAATATTCTTTGAAAAATGTTGCAAAAAATTCTGTCTTATCTTCGTCTTCAACATCGTATGCGAAGTCTTTTTTGTCAATAAGTCGCCCTTCGCGAATCATCATAATGACGATTGTCAAAATTCCGTCTTCGTGCAGAAGAGATATTATATCTTCGTTTAATTTAGTGTTTTCGTAGACAACTTTTTGTTTTTCCAAAGTTTTTTTCAGGTCAAAATAACTGTCTCTTAAACGTGCTGCTTTTTCATATTGCTCGGCATCAGAGTATTTTTGAATTTGAGTCATTAATTGCGCCATCAATTCTGATTGCTTACCTGATAAAAACAATTCTGCCTGATGTACAATTGCTTTGTATTCTTCACTTGATACCATATTTTGACATGGTGCAAGGCATTTGCCGATGTGGTAATAAAGGCAAGGTCTAGTTTTGAATTTTGGAGTTTTGCATTGCTTTAGCGGAAAAATTTTCTTTAAAAAATCCAAAGTCGAATGCATTGCACGAATGTCTGTATAAGGTCCGTAATATCTGCCTTTTTCTGGGTTGATGTGGCGTTTGCGCACAATTGAAATTCTTGGAAAATCTTCGTTTGTAATTAAAAAATACGGATAGTTTTTGTCGTCTTTTAATAAAATATTATATTTTGGCTTGTGTTTTTTGATTAAATGACTTTCTAGGATGAGGGCTTCGACTTCTGTGTTTGTGATTATGTATTCCAAATGGTCAATTTGAGAGACCAAAACGTTGACTTTTACGCTGTCGTGGTGCTTGCGGTTGAAATAAGACATTACACGGCGTTTTAAAATTTTTGCTTTGCCTACATAAATAATTTCGTTGTCCGCATTGTAGTAAATGTAGCACCCCGGAAGGGATGGCAGTAGTTTTAAACTTTCTTTCAATCTCTCATTCATACGTTGATTATAGCATATTATTTTGGTATTTTGTAAGCAAGAAGGATTTTAACAGTGAAAACAAATATTTATGCAATAACAGATTCTCATCAGGAAAGCCGAAACTTGAGCAAGTTGCTTTCAGGTGTTTATAATTTTGAAAAAGACAGCAAAACTCCGTTTTTGTTGCTTGATAGCGGAGATTTATTCAAAGGAATTTATGATAAAGACCTTTCAGTAAATGCGTATTTAAAAATAAAAGAACTTTTACCACAGGCTCAAATCTTTATCGCACTTGGTAACAACGATTTCGGATTCAAAAAATGCGATTTTGAATATTTGAGACAAACTGTTGAAAAATTCCAAACTGCAGGGATAAATGTTATTTGTGCAAATTTGATTGATAACAAGACAAAACGGCATGCTGATTGGGTTTTAGACTATAAAATTATTGAAATAAATGGTCAAAAAATTCTTATAACCGGATTTTGTTTAAATAATTCGTGTGCCAAAAAGTTTAACTACGATTTGATTCCGCCTGAAGAGTGTTTTAAAAATTTAATTGAGTCTGTCAAGGAAGATTATGACAAAATTATTGTTCTAAATCATCATTGGTACACGTATAGCAAGAGTTTGAAAGACTTTGCGATAGCAAATGGTATAAAAATAGATTTGATTATCGGAGGACATGAACATTCGCCAATCAAACCTGATTATGAAAATAATATTTTTTATCCGCTCTCTTTTGCAAGAACTCTATATAAAATGACGATTGATGAAAATGTTGAAAATGTTGAAGAAATTCCGCTTGATAAACTTGAATTTATTGAACCTTTAGAAAGCCCTATTATTGAGTATGAGAGGAAAACAGGGTTAAGAGAACCTATTACAAAAAGGGTCTTGAATTTGACCAAATGCTATTCTGACCCATGTCCATTGGGGACATTTATTTCTGATAATATGTGCAAACTCGGAAAAACCGATATCGCGTTCCATTCGACAGGATATACAATGTATCCGCTGAGATTGGCTGATAGTGATGTTATTACAAAATACGATTTGGGCAAGGTGATTTGTGCGACAACGACTATTGAGACAATTAATATTACAGTTGCACAGTTGAAAAAAGTTTTTGAAAATGCCGTGTTAAATCGAACTTTGAAAGATAGGGGAAATGCACGGTTTATCCAGTGTTCGCGCAATGTCACAGTGACAGATAGTTGCGATTTTGAAAATAACACTTGTAAAATTATCCAAATTGCAATTAATGGGGAAGACTTGCTTGATTCTAATCAAAATCCGATAGACCCAAATCGTGTTTTCACTTGTACCATCGACCCATATATCGGCTCAGGTGAACAAGGGTTTGAGGTTTTGAAAAATTTGCCTAAGACAAAAGTTCTGCAAAACGGAAAAGAAGTCCAAATTAATGAACTTCTTAAAAACGCATTAGAATCAGCTGCCAAAAATTTTGATGGAAATTCGGAGTATCCGAGTGCAAAATTTATTGACCTGACCGAATAAATTTATGCTGCAAGTTGTTGTGCTTGAGGTTGTGCGGTTTGTGGTGCTTGCAATTGTTGAACAGGTTTTTTAGCATTTTTGGTATCTAAATAACTGTCAACAAGTACACCTACGCCTAATCCTGCGGCACCGATTAGCGGACAAGTGATAGCTAATTGTTTGAAATTAAACAATGCTTTTGCGCTTTGACCCTTGCATAGTCCTACAATTTTACCTGCAAGTGGGGCGAAGAAACCGCCGATTGCGCCTATCAATTTGCCGATATTTGATTTTTTAGGGGCGTTTTGGTCAGCAAGACAACCTGTCAATTGGTCTGTTGCATTTGATGTAAATGTAGTTGTTGCAGGAGCTTGTTGCTCTTGTTGTGGCTGAATTTGAGCCTGAGCTTGTGCTTGCGGTTGCTCGGTTTGAACTGCTTGCGGAGCTTGACCTGATGCAATTGAACTAAAGTTCAGATTTGACATCATCAAATCGTTTGAATAATCATTAGTTGTTGCATTCAATGAATTATTAGAAAAAATACTGTTTAGCGGCTTGTTGTTTTGAGCGGTAGATGTTGTACTTTGTACTCCTGTTGAGTTGCTAGCTAAACCAATATTTTGAGCATTGCTGATATTAGTATTTAAACTTAATGTGTCTGCCATTACTACTAAAACCTTTCAAATAAAAATATACTAACCTTGACCTTTAACCATATATATAAAGTATTTTTATTTGCCAAAATTGCAGAAAGGTTAAAAGTTTTTACATTTGTTAATATTCGGAGGGATAGAGGGGTTGATAAAACATCCTCGCCCTTTGTGGAATACTAGCTCGAACCCTTGAGCTTTGCGAAATGAGTGAGACTGCATGCCGAATGGCTGAGGGCAGGGTGAGGGGTTTTTATCACGAACTATTATTGTATTGTTCAAACCCTCACTCGAAATTGTAATTTTTCGAGTACCCCTCAAAAACAATTTCGGTCTCTCCCATCCGGAGAGACAAAACAAAAAGGTCATTGTCACCCTGAACTTGATTCAGGGTCTATCCATTTGATTATAGTCATGCTGAACTTGTTTCAGCATCTTAAATAAAACATATTAGTCTAGTGTGAAATTTGTAATATTAGAGACCCTGAAATACCGAGTAGGAACAGAATATTACGTTTCGCTTTTAGCTCAACTTATATTCTAGTCAATTCAGGGTGACATGTATTCTTTTTAAAATCAACATTGATAGATTCTGAATAGCAAGAAAATTATGCGTTCATTTTTCACGCAAATTTTCTAAGCTTTCAGAATGACATAGTGTATTTTGTTATATTGGTACAGTGCACATCTGCAAAAAACTCAATTGTAACAAAATGTAAAAACGGATTTTAAATACCCTCAAGCTCAACTATAATGCCCTTTATGATATGATATGATATGATGTGGTGGGGTGGAGCAATTGTTTAAATAAATTTCCTTTTAACTAAGTATGGGAACATTCAAATGGTAGAAAAGTAAAAAGAAAGGAAAATTTATTATGGCAATTTTAAATGCAACTCAAATCAGTCAATTGACAACAAAAGCAGGTACTACAGTTACAAAATTTTTGGAAAAAGAACCTATGCGTAAAGGTTATGGTCGATTGTTGAAAGAAATTAAATATGCTCCAAATTCTAAACTTGCGCAAATGGGTATTGATAAAGTTGTAATTAGAAATGCCGGTGACTATGGCAAGCATATTATGGTATTCGGTGGTGACAAATGCAGATTTCTTGGAACGACAAACCCTATAGGTAAGAGGGACAAAAGTATTACTGCTCAATTTAAAGAATATATGAGTGCTGTAAAAACTTTATTGAACAAAAATGTTGAACTTAGGTTTTAAAATAAAAAGGAATTGACGGCGGCAGCGAGTTTACTCGCTGCCGCCGTTTTGTTACTGTCATGCTGAACTTGTTTCAGCATCTCTAATAAAACAAATTAGTCTGATGTGAAATTTGTAATATTAGAGACCCTGAAATACCGAGTAGGAACAGAATATTACGTTTCGCTTTTAGCTTAACTTATATTCTAGTCAATTCAGGGTGACATGGTAAAATCCTCACTCAAAAAATCTGCGGACGTAGTAGTTTTTGTCCTGTTTTAACTCTTCTTTTGCCTTGTTCAAATCAGGGTCATCAAAATTGTGAGTCAAAATTTTTGCAGCTTTTTCTCTAATCGTGTATTCGTTAATATTTTTTGTACGCAAAATAATTTGTTTAAGTGAGGTGAAATCTATTTTGTCATAAAATTCATAAATCGTTTCTAAACACCAATATAACTTGAAAGCCTCTTTGTTGACTTTGTATTTGCCGTCTTGAAAGTCGAATTTTTCAACAGTATCAAGTAGAGAATTTGTCAAATTTGTCAATTTTGGGCAAAAAGTATTGCAAAAATTTTCATTGTTTTTTAAATTGCAAATTGCGCTGATAACGTTTCGGCAAATGTTTGCATTTATATCAATAATTGCATCTAAAAAAACATCAAAATTTTCAATACTGCAAAAATAAGGCAGATACTTTGGATTTGACATAAATTCATTCAGCCTTAATGAAACAGCCTCGCGGATTTTTCCATCTTGACCTGTCAAGTTATCAACCAAAACTTTGGCATCTTCGTCTGATGTGATTTTTTCAAGGCGCAATGCGGCGATTTGTTTTTGTACGATATTTCCTGTTCTTAACAGTTCAATTAACTCTTCGTGTGAATAGTTTCCTTCGTACAATTTCAACGCCTGCGCAAAATTTTCATCCAAAGTTTCATAATAACTGTTATTCAAATTTTAGTCCTCATTTTGCCTGTACTGTTAATATAACATAAAGACTGTTGTTTTTTGACGGCTAAATCGTTTAAATGTATGATATACGTTAAACAAGTTAAGCTATAATAGTAGTAGGAGAAATATTTATGGGTAATATTATTTCATTATTACAAGAAATTTTTATGCTGAAAGAGGATAATAGCGCAAAAGTTGGTTTGTCGGCTTTTAAAGAGGTTAAAACTCCTGTTGAAAGACCTCAGAAAAAAGCTCCTGCCCCTAAAGAGTTAAAACTCTCTGATTTGATGAGAAAAGGCAGTTATTAAACTTTTTTATTCTTTTGAAAATTCTGATAAACTTTTGCAAGTGTTGCTATTGCATTGGTTTGAACGATTGTGTTTGTGTCATCACAAGTTTTTGCAAGTGGAATTATAAATTTTTCCAAATCAATTTCAGAATTTTCTGCCAATTGGTTTATGCAGGCTATTGCGGAATTTCTGACAACCCAGTTAGTGGACTTCAACGAGTCAATAATTTTGTCTTGCAACAAGTTGCCATATCTGCAAATCCCTGAGATAGCATTTTTTCTGATTAGGTCGTTATCTTCTCCGATTTTGTTAAACAAAATATCAAAAGTTTCTTCATTTGGAAAATTTGACAATGCCGAAACCGCCGCCGCTGCAACAGTTGAATTTGACGACTCGGTTTTATCTTTTATTACAGATAGAATTATTTGTTCGTAATTTTTGCTATTTCCGCTGATTTGAAGTTTTTTGCGTGTTGTGGTACCTTTTTTACCATCAGGCAAAATGTATGAAAAACCTGCTCGAGTGACTGCTTCTTTTGCCAACTCCAGTGTTTCAAAACTCAAACTGTCTGAACCTAGAGGATGTGGAATTTTTTGAACAAGAGCTTTTGCAGAATTTTTTAGCGGAATTGCGTTTACTATATAAACAGTCTTTCCTGCTTTTTGTTCTTCTTTTATTGCAATGTATTGCATAGCTTAAATCCCTTCATAAAAAATACTTTTGTCCAATTGGTTGAAAAATTCTTGATAAACTTTCGGGTCATAAACTCTCAAAATCCTTGTTGGTGCGGACTTTACATAGGAGTAACCGTCTGCGTTTAGCAAAACTTTTTGAACTAATACAAAACGGACTTTTGTCATATTTTTGCCAAATGGTTCGACATTGACGTTTGAATCCACAACGATAGTTTTTGGGTGAATTTCGTTAGAGATTTGTCTTGTCGGGTCAACCATATAATATGCTGTTGTTCCATAAGAAAAAACAGTGTAGGCAGTAAATAAAGCCAGTAAAAATGACTGTTTTGACAGTCTGCCTTTATTGACGTAGCGGTGTTTGTAGATTTTTCGCGCGCGCAAATATCCAAGTTCCGGTTCGATTTCTTGGACTACAAATCCGCTGTCTTGCAGGGTATTTATGGCTGCTTTCATTACTCTTGCGCTATCAGGTGTGTCATAAAAACGAGTTTCGACTTCTCGTCGCTCAAGTTGAGATAATGACTTTACTTTTTTTGCCATTGCACAATTTGAAGAAACGCAAAAGAAACTTACCAGCAAAAATGTTGTTACAATCTTTTTTATCATATTTTTTGTTTCTGTAAAAATATTGCTTTATCTACTTTTGAGAAAAAGTCTTGGTAGTATTTTTCGTCATTTACATCGTCAATAAATTGGGCATTTCCGTACACATTTAGGAGTTTACGTTTGAAATTGACCCTTACTCTCATACTTTTTCCGTACTCGGTTACGTTAGCGGTTGTTTCAATTGTTGCAACTTTTACGCCATTGTAGTTTAAGCGAGCTTTTGACAAGCCAAATTCTTTAGAAATATCAATGTTTGGGTCAGAGGTGTCAAAATCTTTTACCCCATAGATAAATCCTAATAATGGATTGGCGTTATAGACAATAAAACCTTCATCTTGCAAAACATTCAACATTGCTTTCATAACAAGAGGTTTATCTGCTGTTTCATAAGTCCTTGTTTGGAATTGACGTTTTTCAAGTTGAGACATCGGAGTGATAATGTCTTCTGATTGTCTTTTTTTAGCTGAAACAGGCAGTGCTAAGCAAAATATAAATAAAATTAATAATAATCTTTTAAACATTCAGCACCCCACTAAAAAGAACTCATGTGGTATGAGAATGATGAAACATTGTGGTTGTTGTCAAATTTTAGAACAACTGTTAATGTTTTTTGATTTGATTGGACTGTTCCACCGCTTTTGCTGTAGCCGACATTGCCCATGCCTCCGCCGATACCGCTCCAGCCAAAGCCACCGCCAAATCCGCCGACATTGACACCAAACCCTGAACTTCCATAAGATGTGATAGATGAAACTTTGTCATAAATCCAAGTTTCTTTGCCGTCAGCATCTTGGGTTACAATGTTTGGAGAACCCAAAATTTGAGCTACATCAGCTTGAGATGTTCCAACTTTGATATCTCGTTGAACAAGACCAAGTGTCATTTGTTGCTCTTGAATCGGTGTTGTTAGTGGTGTACATTTTTCCGGGTGTTTTCTACATTTTCTGCTAACTTTTGGAGCATCGTTGATTGCAAAAACCGGCGCTGCTATTCCTAAAACCAATAAAGAAATTAATAACTTTTTCATTACATACTCCTACTATTTTATAGACTTTTTGACAATATTATAGCAAGTTTTATAAAATTTTTAAAGTTGTTTTTGACATTATTAAAATAATTCGTTATAAACAAGTTATGAAAAGAATTTTTGTTTTGCTGTTTATATTTTTGCTTGGCGCTCCGGTGTTTTCTGAAGTTATTATGGGTGGTGTTGAGTGTTCTGTAGAAGATGCGCGCACTGATGTGTTTTCAAATGCTCCGATAAAGCCTGATTTTAATTATTTGAGAGTAAATCTTGTTGACCAAAACTATAGTGAAAATATTTCAACTTTGCTTAGCGGAAAGACCGAATTGAAAGACCGAACTTTGGCAAAATTTTCTGATGGCAGTTATGGTGTTATATATAAAGACAATCCGAAAAGTGTTTTGTATTACTCACATGATGGAATTTTGACACATAATGAATTAAAAGAGTCGCTGGATTTTCCTTATAAAACTTATAAATACACTCCGCAAGGTCGATTGGTTAATCTGACATTGAGAGTGTCAGAAGATGAGACATTTATTTTTACCCCTGATAAAAAGCTCCTTGCGCATTGGTTTGGTGCGGTTTGTTATGATGAAGACAAGAACATCCTCATGCGCCGCCAGATTGTGAAGTAGGTTGTGAAGATAGCTTAATTTTGAAGGGGATTACGACGTCACTCCGTAAAGACCAATGCTGAAATCTCCCTGCGCCTCGCATAAAACGTGGATGAAGTGGAGTCATGTTTAATGCGACAGCGTAGATTCAGGGTCTCAACTTGAACAAATGGGATTATGTCATTCCGAACTTGTTTCGGAATCTCAAAACTAACAAATAGGTCATTATCACCCTGAACTTGTTTCAGGGTCTTTTCCATGTTAATAATTTTGCAAATGTTACTATTGATAAATATTGATTATTGAAAAGATTCTGAATCTGTCTTTGATTATTGGCGGCTCGACCTATTTTGTTCGCATTAAACGGCGTTGTAGTTGGGTCTGAACGCCCCAACTTTCAGCCTCTGCTCACAAAACTCAACGCAGCTCTCGCTAAGACGTGCTGGGTTCACTACGTTCGCACGGCGCACTTGCCAAAATCCGCAGTTCAGAATGACAGTGACCTACGTGTTATATTAGAGACCCTGAAATAAATTCATGGTGACTTAATTGATAGAAACCAAAATCCAATTGTAACAAAATCTTAACAACTACTACAGCTGTCCTAAAGTTTTCACAAAGATATGCCGAATATATATTTGTAAGGAAACAAAAGGGATAAGTCTAATGGGTTTAAACGTAAACTACAATTCATTATACAAAAACGGCATTGACACATCTATCTTAAAAGATGTTTCAACTGAAATTTTGCGCCGTGCTGCCCAAAAGAATTCCCAATACACAAATTCAGTTACTACTCAAAGAGTTAATTCAGTTGCAAAACCTGTTGAATTAGGGGTTGATTTATATCAAGGTAAAATTGATACTAATGTTCAAAAACAAATCGCAATGAACAATGCTTTGCAATTCCAATTCAATGAAGCAACTTTAAATTCTATTAAATATCTAAATTCTCAAGCTGCAATTACAAAACAAGTTGATGGCAAATATATGCCTGCAGTTAATGAAGTTGTAACAGAAACTCAAAAAGCTGCCGAAACAACTTCTGCAACTCACTTTATGAGCATTTTTGCAGCTGCAACAGCTAAAGACAAAGATGGTTCAAATCCGTTTTATAATGGTGAACTTCTTGGCGGAAAAACTGCTAAAAAAGAAGAACACAGTGATATCGAACCATTGAAAAGTATTTTCGCATAATAAAAGATTTCTCAAAAAAGTTTAAAATTTTCCTTCCTTTTGTTTACTATTTTCCTATTTAATATCTCCCCAAGGAGATATTTTTTTTATGCACAAATTTTATCCGTCTGTCTGATTTAGAATCTTTTGGCTTGGTTTATCTTGGCAGTAATCAGAAAGGAAAGTAGGGTAAAATGAAAATTAATATTTGGTTTGTAATCGCTTGTGTCTTAGTTTTTTGTGTTGGGTACAATATGAACGATGTTGCAGTCTCTTTTCCGAAATACAAAGTTGCGGTGATTGATGTGGCGCAAGTTTTGGAAAATTCTAACGAGGTTCAAGAGTTGAAACGTGCGCAGGATAAGGATATGGAAGAGTTAAACACGCTTATTTCAAAGGCGCAAAATGATTTGTTAAACGAGCATAACAAGTCAAAACTTATCCAAAAAGAATCTGACTACAGGCAACAAATTGAAACCAAAAAGAAAAATATGGATAAAGAATACTCCTCAAAATTAGCCAAGATTAATGACCATATTCGCTCAATGATTTCTAAAGAGGCTAAAAAGTCCAATTATAATCTTGTGTTACCAACCGGCATGGTTATATCAGGCGGAGATGATATTACCGCCAATGTGATTAAACAAATGAAATAATTCCGTTTCTCCAACAAAGACGACATTTTGGGGTCGTTAAACAAGACTTGCTGCATTATAAGAACTTCTTACAAGTGGTCCGATTTGGAAATTTTTGATTCCGATTGATGTGGCAAGTTTTTTCAATTCTTCGTATTCATCAAGAGTATAATATTTTGCTACAGCCAAATGTTCTTTTGATGGTTGAATGTATTGTCCAATTGTCAAAATATCGCACCCAACATTGTATAAATCTTCGATGGTTTCTTTTATTTGTTCAAAAGTTTCACCTAGCCCTATCATCATTCCTGATTTGGTTTGAATGTTGCTATTTTGCTTGATGTATTTCAAAACTTCTAAAGAATTGTCATAATTGCCTTGAGGGCGAGCTGTTTTGAATAGCGCTCTGACTGTTTCAATATTGTGATTAAAAACATCAGGATGAGCTTTTATGATTGTATCAAGGGAGTCTTTTCGGTTTTTGAAATCAGGGGTTAAAATTTCGATTTTGACATCAGGAGAAATTTTTCTGATTTCGTAAATGCAGTTTGCAAAATGTTCTGCTCCGCCATCAGGCAAGTCATCTCGAGTTACAGAGGTTATTACTGCGTATTTTAATCCTAAATCTTTGACCGCTTTTGCAATATGTTTTGGCTCTTGTGGGTCAAGAGGTTCAGGTCTGTTGCACGAAATATTACAATATCTGCAATTTCTTGTACAGTTGTTTCCCATAATAAGAAATGTTGCGGTATTTTTTGTGTAACATTCGTTTTTGTTTGGACAACGAGCGTTTTCGCAAACTGTATTTAAACAGTTGTGTTTCAAGATTTTACGCACATTTCTTGTCGTATCGGTATCAATTATTGGGCGTTTTAAAAATTCCGGTAATCTTTCGCGCATTTTTTTGTTCCCTTCGGTTTTTAATATTATATAACAAATTTTTTTATGTTTGATTTTTATACAATTACGTTATATAAGTATATTAACGATATATTATAAATAGGAGCAAAACAAAATGAAAAAATTAGCATTATTACTAACATTGATATCATTTTCGGCAGCAGCTTATGCAACTGAACCGTTGTTGTTAGACCCATTACCTGCATCTGAATATGCAAATATTCCTGCAGTATCTACTACAACAACCAGCCCATCAGGTTTACAAGTATCAGTTCCGGGTCAAGCCGGCATGGAAGCTACATTTACACCTGTTAGCAAATTGGATTCTAATATGATTCCTCAAAACGCTGCAGCAGAAGGGCTTCCTGTACCTGCGAAGAAAACTCCGAGAGTAAGAATCCAAACAAAACAAAGAAGTCAAGGTAATGCTTATTGGAATGCAGGCGGCAAAGGCACAAAATCATTCTTTTAATGAGTAAGTTTTAAGTTTTATAGCGACCCACAGGCATGTGCCTGTGGGTCACTTTTGTTATTGTTTTTCATTTTATTTCGCGTTTTTTACAACCCATTTAAAATAGTCAGGATTTTCTTTTGCCTTTTGCGCACAAGCGATACCGTTCAGGTTATTATTTGATTTGAGATTACAATAGTTGTCCATATCATTAAAAGCAGTTCTGGTATCTCCCATTGTTTTTAAATTCTCATCTATTAATTGAAACATAAAAACATCATAACCCATTCTATCAGGTGGATTGCCAAATCCATTCAAATCAACTGTCACATAAACTTTTGACCCCCACTTTGCTCCTCCGTTTTCAAATAGCAGTAAACTGCCATCAGGTAATAGCCATTCTCCATCATTTATTATTGGATTTAGAGCTTTTGCGGTCTCTCCTTGCAAATTCTTATAATATTTCTTTTGGTGATTAAAACATGGTTCACCTTTGTAGTCATTATTAGAATAGTATTCTTGACCTCCACAGTCTGTTGCGCCTTTTAAATATTTGCCAAAAACTTTATAATATTCTTGTAAAGGATAATCGGCAGGGTCAATGGAAATGTCATCAGCTTGCATTTGTTTGAATACTTGTTGAATTGTAGAATATGATTTTAGAAATTGAGTTCTAAATCTTTTAGCTTTGTGTGTTGCAATTAAATTCGGAATTGTCATTGCTGCAACGACACCTATTATCCCAAGAGTGATTAATATTTCTGCTAATGTAAAACCAAATCTTGCCTTGGTTGGTGGCAAATTCTTGTGTGTAATACTTTGTTTCATGTCGATTAACCTTTATACTAATTTACTGATAGTTTTGAAATAATTATTATTCATTCTGCTAATTTTGTCAATATAATATCTAATTTTTAAATTATTCTCACTATTTTGGTATGTATAAATAATCTATTGAATACTAGAATGTTTTTCTAAGGAGTATTTATGGACACAAAAGAGTTATTGGGGCTAAAGGTTAAAGAAATCAGAAAATCTCGAAAAATTACGCAAGAAAAGTTGTCTGAAATTATCGGAGTAGATAACGGTTATATCAGTAAATTAGAGGTTGGTCAAAATTTCCCTTCTCTTGGCACTTTAGAAAAAATAGCAAATGCTCTTGATGTGGAATTGGTCGATTTTTTCAGATTTTCGACACCTAAAGAAAAAGATTTTAAAGCTGAAATTAATAAAATATACGATTTTTTGAGCAAGGAAAATCAGTATACTTTATATATGGTTGCAAAAGGGCTGAAACGATAGAACTCCAAATAAGCTCTTCTTTTCAAAACAAAAAACCGTAATTGAAAATTACGGCGGAATGATTAAATAAACACGAGAAATTTTGTAGATTTATAAAACTTATGAATCAAAATTAGCAAATGTAGCAGGATAACAGGTCAGCACCTGACATTTTCATTTTTTTCAATGCTCTTAGTTCGGTTTGGCGGATACATTCTTTAGTTACGCCGTAAAGGTTTCCGATTTCTTCTAATGTGTAACGTTCGGTGTCGCCTAAACCGTAGCGCATTTTTACAACTTCTTGTTCACGTTCTTTTAGGGTTGTTTCAATAACGTTATTCAAATCATTTTTTAGAGATTGAAATTCAATATTTTCAGAAATAAGTGTGGTGTCGTCTGCCAAAATATCTGCAACATTTAGCTCTTTGCCATCATTTTTTTCTAAACCGTTTTCGATAGAAATTGTTTTTGTATAAGCTGATAAAAACATTTCGATTTTGTCAGGTGCGATGTTCATTTTTTTTGCCACATCTTCAGTTTTTACAGGGGTATTAACCTCTTGTTCCATTTTTGATTTTACTTTTGAAAATTTTGATAATGTTTCTTGAATATATACAGGGATTTTCATGCAGTGTGATTGTTCTGAAATTGCTTTGAACATAGCTTGTTTCACCCACCAGCCTGCATAAGTTGAAAATCTGTAACCGAGTTTGTAATTGTATTTTTCGGCAGCAATCATCAAGCCCATGTTGCCTTCTTGAATCAGGTCAATGATTGGCAAAGCTGACATGTGGATTGCTTTTCTTGCTATTGTTACAACGAGTTTTAAATTTGCTTGGATAAGTTTTTGTTTTGCCTCTAAACTGCCTTGTTCAATTTGTTGAGCCAAAGCTTTTTCTTCTTCAAATGATAGTTGCGGATAATTTGCGATTTCTCTTAAATAAACTTTTAATACTGTGTCTGTTGATGGTTCTAAAACTTCATTTTTTGCAGGATTTGAATTTTTTGGTCCGACTTTAAGTTCGATAAGTTGCTCTTGATTCATAAATTAAACTCCTTCTTATTTGCATGGAAAATTTATCGGCGGATTTTTGCCGATTTTTGTGGGGAAAGGGTAATGTAACACGAGATTTATATACTTTGTATATACCCAAATATATATCGAGTGTGACATCATGTTACTAAATGTAAAGGTAAACTTTTGTGAACTTCCATGACCAAATGTTTTTCATATTATAATTAGAGTGTCGAAAGGGGAAGATAAGATGGGATTTAACTTAAAAGAAAAACTTCAAAATGCAAATAAAAAGAATATTGCAATCGTTGTATTAATATTGTTAGTAATTTTAATTTGCGCTGTTGGTGGTTTTGAATATTATCAATACCAACAATTCAAAGCAGAAAAAGCAAAACAAGAAAATTATATGCCTGTAGATTTGTCAGGAGAACCTAAAAAACCTTCTGAATACGCTGTAGGTATGGATTATAACCAAGCTGTGAAAAGTAAAAAACCGATGTTGGTACTTTTCTATGCTGACTGGTGTCATTATTGTATTAAATTTATGCCTGTATACCAAGCTTTGGCAGAAAAATACAAAGATGATATCGAATTTGCAAAAGTAAATGTGGAAGATAAAAAGTACGAAAAACTTGTAAACGAAATCGGAATTACAGGTTTCCCTACAGTATTTATCATTGACCCTAAGTATGATAACCGTGTATTGTTATCAAATGCTTATTTGAGTAAAGTTGAAAATGTTAGCCAAGAGTTGGACAGATTCTTGAGAATCAGAAAATTGTTGGATGCTAAAAAGTAATAAAGTAACAAATTTTTAACTTGTACTTTTAAAATAATTATGTGTTTTGTATAATTGCAGTGTTTCCTCATATTTTGAGGAAATACTGCAAGAATATTATAAGCGGAAAAGCGTCGCCGAATTATAATTTTCTGCATATAAGGGGCGGAAGTTCACATTAACATTTCTTAATATTAGGACTAATTCTAGCAATTTTATTAATGTTTTAGGTTCTATATATATAGAAGATTCATAGTAGGTGTAACATGGGTATCGAAAAGATTAAAACTAGTAGTATGGAAGGGGTTGGCCAGTACAACAGAGTTCAAGGCAACAGAGCTCACAGTACAAACAGGGTATATTTATCAGCTCCGCATGACTACACAACATTCACAGGTAATGCAGCTGCTCCGGCAGCAAAAGTCGGACAATCATTAAAAGATTTCTTACTTGATTTAATGCCGGGTAAAATCAAGATGATGGTTAAAATGCATGAAGGCATGGGCGAAGTTCAAAACCAAATCATCAACGCAGTTGGTACAGGTTTGGTAGCTCCTGTGTTTATCAAATATAACCCATTATCAAAAACTGATGAGGATACAAGAACATATACCGCTTGGCGTCAACCGGTATCAGCAGTATTGGCGGTTGGTACACAAGCAGCAATCGTAGTTCCGTTTAACTCTTTGATTAAGAAAATGGCAGACATCGGATTCTTGCCAATTCATAACAACTCATCATTATTCCCATCTGATGATTATTTGAAAAAACAAATCAAAGAACAAAATCCTGACAAAACTTTCACTAAAGCTGAAATGAAAGATGCTATCAAAGCTAAACAAAAAGAATATGCAAAAGCTTTAGAAAAAATGATTTTAGATACAAATAAAATTACTGTTGACACAACAAACGGTATTGATGGCATAGTTCTCAAAGAAGATATGAAGCCTGAAGACTTTAAAAAGCTGTTCAAAGAAACACTTGATGGCTTGATTAAAGATGAAACAGAAGAAATGCATAAGGCTACAACTAAAAAAGGCCCTAAAAAGTTAGCAAGAAATCTTTTCTATCATGAACATCTTGATGAAACATTAAAGGTTCTTGACAGATTAAGAGGTGTTGTCGGTGAAGATGCGGCAAATCCTTCAGATAAAGAAATTGCTAAAGCCTTCAAAAAAGAGTGTAATGAAGCAATAAAAGATATTAAAAAATCAGGCTATGATAGTAAAACAAAAAGCACTCTTATTGAAATCGTAAAAGAATTAAAAGATATCAACCACGGTATAACAAATTCCGCAGAACGTGCAAGTTTCATTACTAAAATCGATAAAATGATGAATTCTGCAAAGCAAATGGCTGCAATGGAATCAGTTTCAGATATTTCTGATTACGTAAACAATATTATTAAATCAAGAATTTCTGCAATCGATGGTTCGACAGCAGTTTTGAAAGAGATTCGTGAAAAGCTTGAAAGTTCAAATATAACAGTAAAAGAAGCTCAAGATATTATTGATGCTGAAATTGCTAAAGCAAAAGGCGGTAAAGACGGAGTTGTTGAATCTGCAGGTCAAAGATTAAGAGATACAGTTGACTCTCTTGCTAACAAAATTGGTGAACAATTTAAGAAAAATAACAAAGCTAATATTGAAGGTACTAAACGTTGGTTAGGCTTGGCATCATCTTTAGCAATTCTTCCTGTAACTTGCTGGATGTTGAACAAAATTTATCCTTGGTTTATGGATTTAGCATTCCCTAACTTGTCAAACAAAAAAGCAGCTCCAAAAGATGCTGAAAAGAAAGTTGAGGTGAAATAATGAATAACACATTGAATCCTCTAGTAAGAACAGTTCTTTGTAAGCCAATCAGAGCATTTTCCAATTCTAAGCTTGGCAGATATACAGGTGAACAATTTAAGAAAAATAACAGAATGTTCATTGATGGTTTGGGTGTATCTTCAATTATCGCAAAAGATGGTTTGGGTTGTTACTTATACGTTACCCAAAGTATGAATAACAAAGATATTCCTGATGACAAACGTAAATTCGTTGCAGCATTAGACTTGACAAACGGTGTATTGATGATTGCATTGCAATTGTTGATGTTCTTCACTGTATCTCACAAAGTTTGTCAAACTGCAATGTTTGATAAAGCATTTGGTAAGATGTTTGACAGACCTCTTAGAAAAATGTACCAAGCTTATGCAAGAAGTACAGAAGGCTTTAGCGATATTACCGGTGCTAAGTTCAATAAAGACTTTAACTCTATTAGAAATAGCGTTAAGGATGCCTTCGGAGGCTTGACATCATTAGCAGCAGCAACAATTGTCGGTAAACGTATGTTAGTTCCATTCATTGCAACTCCTTTAGCCGGAAAAGTTGAAAAGAAAATGGCTGAAAAAGAGGCAATGCAAAATGGACAACAACCTGTAACAAAAGAAGATAAATCAAACCCTACAATGCAAGGTGCTCAAAAAGCCCAAGCAGCAACTCCTGCAGTTCAAGGTCAAACTTTGAATGTAAGTGATGGAGAAACAAATCTTCTTGCAAAATATAGAAAATAATTTTACATCTACGAATGAAAGAAAGCAGAGCCGACCACAATGTGGTCGGCTCTGCTGGGTTTAAGGGAATTAAGGGAATATTAGAAGTTCAGATGGCAGCAAAACATCCTCGCCCCTTGTGGGAGAGGGTTAGGGAGAGGGGGTCAATGCCCTACAAGTCTTTATTTCGGAATGACAGTTAAGTTTTTATAAAATCACTTGACCTCCTTGCTTTGCTACTATTTTTCCTCTAAACCTAATGAACTTATTTATTTTACATCCTACTTCTTTTGTAATAGAATAAAATCACAGATTGTAATTGAATTAAGAGGGAAAAAATAAATGCAAGTATCTTTAAATTGGTTAAACGAATTTGTTGATTTATCAGATATAGAAGCGTCTCAAATTGCGCACGAATTGACTATGAGCGGACTTGAAGTCGAAGCGGTGGAAGATGTTAAACCGATGTTTACTAACATCAAAACCGTTAAAATTGAAAAAATCGACGCTCACCCAAATTCTGACAGACTTCACTTGGTTACTGTTAATACAGGTTCAGGGTTGAAAACTGTTGTTTGCGGTGCTCAAAATATCAAAGAAGGTCAAATCGTACCTTACGCAAGCGTTGGTTCACAAGTTTTGGACAGAAAAACTGGTGAAATGTTCACATTGACTCCTGCAGTTATTCGTGGAGTTGAATCTCAAGGTATGCTTTGCTCTGCTGATGAATTAGGTGTTTCTGAACGCGGATACCAAGAAGAAGATGGCATTTTGATTTTGAATAGAATTTTCTCAGATGTTCAATTGGGAGCTGATGTGAAAGATGTTCTCGGCTTTGAGAAAGATACAGTTCTTGATGTTGCACCAACTGCCAACCGTGGTGACCAAATGTCAGTTATCGGTGTAGCAAGAGAATTGAGTGCATTATTTAACAAACCTCTTAAACTAAACCCTATTGAGTATACAAAAGACTTATCAACGGATGAGTTTAAAGTTGAAATCAAAGACAAAGATGTTTGCAAATACTATTCAATTGCGGTTTTGAAAAATATTAAAATCAAATCATCTCCTGATTGGATGCAAAAAAGATTGTTAGCATCAGGTGTTCGTTCAATCAACAATGTTGTTGATATTACAAACTATGTAATGCTTGAATATGGTTGCCCATTGCACGCTTTTGACTTTAACAAACTGGATGGTTATCTATGTGTAAGACGTGCAGCAGAAGGTGAAAAACTTGTCACTCTTGATGAAGTTGAAAGAACCTTGACAACAGATTCTGTACTTATTGCAACAGAAAAAGAAGGTGTATGTCTAGGCGGTGTATTTGGCGGTGCTAATTCAGAAATTGATGATAACACAACATCTATCGCACTAGAAGCTGCATACTTTACACCTGCAACAAACAGAAAATCTGCAAGAAGCGCAGGCTATAGAAGTGAAGCAAGTGCAAGATTTGAACGCGGTATTGATATTGAGGCAGTAAAACCAGCTTTGATGCGTGCTATGCAATTGTTGACAGACTACGCTGATGCAGAAGTTGTTGGTGTTGTTGAAGATGGTGAAAATAAACTTGAACCAATCGAAATCACTTTGCGTTACAACCAAATTAAAAGAATTTTAGGTTGTGAAATCGCACCTGACAGATGTATCAATATTTTGGAAAACTTAGGATTTAAAAAACTTGGCGGTAACGAAGCTGCTGCAAAATTCCTAGTTCCATCATTCAGAGCGTATGATGTAACAAGAGAAATCGACTTGATTGAAGAAATTGCAAGAATCAACGGTTATGACAAGATTTCTCCATCACTTCCAAACAAATCTCAAACACCTGTTATTACATTGGGTGAAAAGATTATCAAAAGAGTTCATGAATTGATGTTATCAGCAGGTTTGAACGAAATTCAAACAAGTTCACTAATCGGCAAACCTATGCTTGACAAATTCAAAATGACTTATGATGAAGACAAAGCTGTTCGTGTTGAAAATGCAGCCAGCGAAGATTATTCAATGTTGCGTCAAACATTAGCAGCAAGCGTTTTGAACTGTATGAAATATAACTTTGATAACGGTCAAAAGGTTTTCTGGGCTTATGAAATCGGAAGAACTTACTTAAAAGTTAAAGAGGCTGATGAAAAAGATTCAGGAGTAAAAGAAACTCTTGTATTAGAAGGTGTTTTGACAGGCGAAGTTCAAAATTCTAAATGGCAAATTAAATCAAAAACAGATTTCTATACCGTAAAAGGTATTGTTGAAAACTTGTTTGAAGATTTGGGTATCACAAGAAGAATTAAAATCGTACCTTTGGCAGATTCTCCACTGGCTGAGTCTCACAAAGTATTCCACCCATATAGAACAGCCGTTATTATGATGTTAGGCAAAAAACCTCAACCTATCGGATATTTTGGACAATTGCACCCAACATTACAAGACAAGTTGAAATTAAATCAAGATGCATTTTTGTTCAAAGTTGATTTGGATGAAGTAATTTCAGCAGTCAAAGAAACTGTTCCAAGATTCAAACACTTGCCACAGTATCCTGAAGTAAAAAGAGATTTGGCATTTATCATAAATGACAATGTTTCTTGTTATGATATTCAAAAGGTTATCAAAAGCGCAGTTAAACAAAATATCTTTAAAGGTGCTGAAATCTTTGATGTATACCAAGGTGAACATGTTGAAGAAGGTTTCAAGAGTGTAGCATACAGAATCAAAATGCAAGATGCTGATGCAACATTGACAGATGAAATTATTGAACAACAAATGACATCTGTTAGAGAAAAATTGCAAAAAGCTTACGCTCAAATTTCATTCAGGGAGTAATTTTATGAAAAAATTATCGTTATTCTTAATTACCGCTCTTATGTTTGCAGGGTTGGGAGTAAATTCCGAAACTTATGCAAAAGATATTATACCTGTTCGTCCAAACGTAACACAGACAACAACAATCGGAATGTATCAGGTCGGAGATGATGTCAAAATCTATAAAGAGCCAAATGAAGATTCTCAAATTCTTTATAGGGTAAGATGGAATAACGATGAATTTTTCCCATCAGAAATTGGCTTTGACAACTTTTTTACGGTATTTTTGCCAAAGAAAAATCTTGCACTTGTCAGTGTAACAGATTTCAATGACGATTGGGTCGAAATTATTTACAACAACTCAACAGGTCAAACAGGGTGGATAAAAAAAGATGACCCATATAAATTTATGACGTGGATAAATTTTTATAACACTTATGGCAAAAAATACGGACTTGTATTGCTAAAAAGTGCACCTGAAACCTGCAAAGACATAAAAGCGCAAACCGAAGACCTTGCCAAAACTATTTCTACAATGAATTATCCGCAGAAAATAAACTTAAATGTTATCCGTGGAAACTGGGCATTGGTGAGTGTTTTTGACTTAGACAAAACTCCAAAAACAGGGTATGTTCGTTGGCGTTCTGATAATGGTGTAAGATATTTCTTCCCTGATATAAAATAGGTTTATTTTTCGGTTGAGAAGGAATAAATAATTTCTCTGTCGTATTCTTCACCTTTTTTCAAGATACCTTTTTCTTGGAAAGATTCGGTGTTGATTGCGTTTGGATAGAATTGCGGTTCAACGCAGAATGATGAGCGTTTTTCGTATCTGCTGCCTGATTTTCCTTGTGGTTGAGCGGATTTTCCTAAATGGTTTGCGCTATAAAACTGAAAACCAGGAAGATTTGTTGAAACTTTTAAAACGATTCCTGTTTTTGGTGATTTGACGTTTGCAGCTTCAATCATAGTTTTGCCATCGTAGTTGTCAATACAGAAATTTTGGTCGAAACCTGAGCCGATTTTTAATTGTTCAAAGTCTTTTTCTATATCGTCTGAAATCTTTTTCGGTGTTCTAAAGTCAAATGGAGTGCCTTCAACTGATTTTATCTCACCTGTCGGTACTGCAATATCGCTGTTTTCTGTGTATGTTGATGAGTTCGGCAGAGTCACAATATGTTCATATACAGAATTTTCTTGAGTGTTTTCTGCACCGTCAAGGTTGAAATATGTGTGATTTGTTAAATTCATAATGGTGTCTTTGTTTGATTTTGCTTTGTATTTGATATGCAAATTGTTGTCGTTATCAAATTTGTAGGTAACGGTTGTTTTAACTTTTGCAGGATAACCGTTTTCCATATCTTCTTTTTCGTAAGTAAATTCAACACCGTCTTTTAGCACTTTGGCTTTCCAGTTTTTTGTATCAAAACCTTGAGTTCCGCCATGGGAGTGAGTTTTGCCGTTGTCTTTGTTACATTCAAGTTGGTATTCTTTGTCGTTTAGTGTAAATTTTCCATCTTGAATTTTATTTGCATAAGGTCCGATAGTTCCGCCTGCGTGACCTACAGGGGATTCCTCGTATGGTGTAACGTTGTCATACCCTTGAGTTACGTCTTTGATGTTGCCATCTTTATCAGGAACTTTTATTGATGTGATTGTAGCTCCAAAGGTTGATAAATCAACACTTGCGCCGTTTTTGTTTGTGATAGTATAAAGGGTTGCCTTTTCGCCAGTTTTTTTAATTGTGCCAAATTGTTTTTGCTCAATTTTAATCCCATCATATTCAGAATTTACATCTGCGCCAACTTTTACACTTTTGGTAAAAGTGTCTTTTATCGGTTGGTTTGCGATAATGTTTTGTTGAGATGTGATTTTTTGAGTATAATTTGTCGGATTCACGTTGAATGATGAATACGGATTAAAATCAATTGGCATAATTTCTCCTTTTTTCTTTATTATATAAAAAATAAACAAAAAATAAATTTACATTTACGCAGGGATTTTTACACAAAACTCTGTTTGAACATTTTCTTCACTGGTTGCAATGATTTCTCCACCGTGTGCTACAGCGATTTGTTGAGACAGGTATAAACCTAATCCAGTGCCGACTTTTCTCAATTTTTTTGCTGCCGAATAGTATTTGTTAAAAATCATTTTCAGTTCATCTTTGCAAATTCCTTGACCGTAATCTATAACCGAAATCGTCGTAAATCCTTGGATTTTGCCAAGTTTGACATCAATCGGTTTTTGGGTGCTGCTGTGGTCAATAGCATTTGATATCAGGTTTTTAATTACTCTTCTTAATTGCATTGGGTCAGCCGTGATTTGCGGATTATTTGCTTGTGGAGTGAAATTTATGGAAGTCTTTACATCTGCCGCTAGCGGTTGCATTTCTGAAACAATTTCTTCAATAAACGGATTGAGGGCAAAAGTTTCTTTTACCAGTTTGATACCTTGTTCTTTCAATTTGTAAGTTTCAAGCAGAATTTGAACCAATTCCAAAAGACTTTTGTTTGAAACTTTCATGTTATCGAGTGCAAATTTTTGTTTTTCAGAAATTTCTCCAAACTTGTTTGCTAAAAAGAGGTCAATCATATTTGCTGCTGCAACAATTGGGACTTTAAGGTCGTGGGTCAATGTTGCAACAAAATCTTCTTTTAACGTTTCGATTTCTTTTTCTGTTGTAATATCTTTTATGATTAGTACAAATCTTTTTTTCTCAATTGATGTCAGGGCTTGAGAACTTATGACAAAGTTGTTTGTCGGAGTGTGTTTGATAAAGATTTCAATGTTGTTTAAGTCAGAAATTTCAAAATTGTCGTCTTTTACAGGTTGAATAAATTCAAAAACATTTTTGCCTATAATGTCTCGTCCTTTGATTCCGAACCACTTCAAAATCTTTGGAGTTGCTCTAAGGATTTCAAATTTGTCATTGATAATCAAAATGCCGTCAGATAGTGAGTTGATAACAGATTCAAGCAATTTGTTTTGGCGCATAAGTTCTGCTTGGTATTCAATAATCATTTTTTCTCTGTCGTTCAGGGTTTCAACCATTCTGTTGATACTATCTGTTACATTTTGGTATGTCGGATGTTCGATTTTTTCAATTTTGGTTGACAAATTACCGTATCTGATTGAATCTACGGTGGTTGTTACTTTTCCTAAGTAATCATTGATTTTAGACCAGCGTTTATTGGTTTTTCTTGTGATGAAAAACAGGCAAATAAAAACGATGATTACACAAATATTTATGACATAAAAATATGAAAACATTTATTACTTTTTTCTCTCTATCTATCTGAACTTTTTGCACTTTATGGTATAATTATAGCAGATAGCATCAGGTTTGTTAATACGTAAGGGAATCGGTTAAGAAATGGCAAAATTAGAACTTCCAAAGTCAATAAAAATGGTTGTTACGGATTTTGACGGTGTTGTGACTGACAATTGCGTTTATATAAATGAAGATTTTTCAATGTCTCGCAAACTGAATTTTAAAGATGTTATGGGGTTTTATATTTTAAAACGCAACGGTTATGATATTTCAATAATTTCCGGTGAGGGAAATTCTGCTATTCAAACAATGGCTCAAAAATTTGGGATAGAAGAAATTCATCAAAATATCCGAGTAAAAATTGATGTTTTGAAATCCATTTTGGAAAAATATAATCTCTCGCAGGAGGATTATGTTTACATCGGAGATGATATCAATGATTTGGAATGTTTAATTTATGCAAAATACAAAATAACAGTTCCTCATGCTGTTGAAAAAGTCAAAGCAGTTGAAGGTATTCAAATTACCGAAAGTTTCGCAGGTGATGGAGCTTTCAGAGAGGTGGCAGATTGTCTGGTTGGATAAAAAATATTTTTGGAAAAATTAAAGATTTAAGCTTTTCAATCGACTCATACAAACAAGACTCAATTATTCAATCTCTTCCGACAGTAGCTTATGTAAATAAAGCTAAAAAATTGTATGAAGAAAAACAGTATGACAAAGCTGAAGAACTGTTGAAAAAAGCTCTTGATATCTCAAATCAAGATTCCGGTGTATTCAAATATCTTGGCAAAATTTATGAGTCAAGGATGAAATTTGAAGACGCTTCACAATATTATCAAGAATCAGCAAATCTAAATCCGCAAGACAAAGAAATTTGGCTGCGACTTGGAATGTGTCTTCTAAATTCTAAAAAGTATGATGATGCTTTAGAATCTTTTGAACGTGCAAATAAAATAACTCCGCTAAATACAGATGTTCACACAGGTTGGGGCATGGTTTTGATGAAAATGAAAAAATATGCTCTTGCGCGTGACCAGTTTAACAAAGCGGCTCAAATCAGCAAATACAACTACACTGCAATCTTATTGTCTGCAATTATGGAAGTCAGATTGTTTGATTATGATTCTGCGGAGATGAAATTGCAATTCTTGGCAAAAGTTGCGCCAAATGAGAGTTCAACTTATGAATATGCAAATTTAAAACTTTTAAAATCAGATTATAAAGCCGCAGAGGAATATGCAAAAAAATCTATTTCGATAAACAAGCAAATGTTGCCTGCGTACTTTGTTTTGGGTGAAGTTTATTCTATCCAAAAGAATTATGAAGAAACTGAAAAAATCTTTAATTCTGCAATTTTAAATGATTTAGATAATGAAGTTTTGCATTTTGAATGGGGAAAAGCTTATATAAGATTTTTTGAATTTGAAAAAGCAAAAGAACAATTTGAAATTTCACTTTCAAAAGATAATGAATACTTAAATCCAAAATTTGGTTTGGCTCTTGTAAATGCTTATAATAACGATTTCGCACTTCTTGATACCTTAAAAGAAAAACATGGCAATAATGTTTATATTCAAGAGGGGATGGGGTTAGAAAAGGTCTCAGAAGGCAGATTAGAAGACGGTATTGAACTGTTTAAAAAATCTTTGCGCACTGACCGCAAACAATCTTATAATTATCTAAACCTTGCAAGAGTATATCAAAAGCTTGAAAACCATGACAAGACCAGAGAATATTTTGAAAAATTTATTACGGAAAATTCAAAATATGTAAAGGGATTTGTAGAATATTCAAAATGGCTGATGAGTATTTCTGATTATGCGGACGCTCAGCGAAAACTGCGCAGAGCCGAGAAATTGGACAATAATAATGTAGAAATTTTAAATTTGTTATTTTATTCATCTTATAGACTTGTCAAGGATAACATTTGTGAATATAATATAAAAGAAACAATTTCAATCGCCGACAAAGCTCAGTCTTTAGGACACTTTGAATACGAAAACGAAAAGGTTGAACTTGAAAATATTTTAAAAGACATACAGGGAAATAATTAAATTGAAAAAGGTAATAGTACAAAAATTTGGCGGTACATCTGTTGCGGATACAGATAAAATTAAAAATGTTGCACAAACGGTAATTCGCGAAAAAAACAACGGAAATGACGTTGTTGTCGTTGTTTCAGCAATGGGACATACTACAGACCATTTGGTTAAAATGGCAAAAGACTTAAATCCAAATCCTTCTGCCAGAGAAATGGATATGCTTTTATCTACCGGAGAATGTGTTTCTATTGCACTTCTTACTATGGCTATTCAGGCTCAAGGATACAATGCGGTAAGTTTCAATGCCACTCAAATTGGTATTTTGACTGAAAATGTTCACTCAAAAGCAAGAATTGTTGATATTAAAACCGACAAATTGAAAAAGAACTTAGAGGCAGGCAATATTATTGTTGTTGCAGGTTTCCAAGGGGTTACAGAAGATGGTGAAATCACAACTTTAGGTCGTGGCGGCTCAGATACATCTGCTGTTGCTTTGGCTGCAGCTTTAAATGCAGAAAGATGTGATATTTATACAGATGTAGAAGGTGTTTATACAACTGACCCGAGAGTTGTTCCAAATGCCTCAAGGCTGGACACTATATCTTATGAAGAAATGCTTGAACTTGCTCATGCAGGTGCAAATGTCCTTCACCCGAGAAGTGTTGAAACAGCAAAACAATACGCTGTACCACTAAGGGTTAGGAGCAGTTTTAAGCTTGATAATATGGGAACTTTAATTGTAGGAGTTGAAAAAATGGAAATAAATAAACCTGTAGCAGGTGTGGCATCAGATTCATCACAAGTAAGAGTTGTAGTTTGCGATGTTCCTGATACTCCGGGGGAAGCAGCAACATTGTTTGGTTGTTTGGCTGATGAAAATGTATCTGTTGATATGATTATTCAGTCTTATGCAAGAAAAACTTCAAACACCAATGATATTGCTTTCACTATCAACAAAGAAGATTTGCCAAAAGCTATGGAAGTTTTGGAAGATGTAAAAGTTAAACTTGGTGCTGCTGATGTAAAAATCGATGATAATATTGCAAAAGTTTCAATCATCGGTGCCGGCATGATTGATAGACCGGGGATTGCATCAACAATGTTCAAAACTTTGGCAAGCAACGATATCAATATCAGAATGATTTCAACAAGTGAAATTAAAATCAGTTGTTTAATCAATAAAGATGATGCTCAAAAAGCAGTAAAAGCTTTGCATGACGTATTCAATCTCGGCTGTGATGAAGTTGCGGAAGTAAAAGGTACATTACCTGATGTGTAGGCGTTAAAAACAAAATTTAAAATTAAAAAAGAGACAGAAGAACATAGAATTTTCTGTCTCTTTTTTGCTTAAATATTTATTATTCAACTGAAATTTGCAGGTATTAAACTAATAATTTTCTTATTTATATTATTGATTTCTTCTTCATGGCTTCTTAATTCATTTATAAGTTCTTGTTGTTTATTTATTTCAATTTTAGGAAAATATAAATCTAATATTTCATCCCTTTTTATATATTGTCTATTAGTGCTACCACTTAAATAATTATCAAAATATTCTTGAACTTCTGTTAATGTGAAATATCGTTGTAAAAATTCCGGTAAATATTTTGAGGTATCTATTTTCAATAAAGTTCTATTACCAGAAATGATACATTCATTATACCCTTTTGGAGGTATTACAGCAAATGCTCCATTTTTGGTATCAACGGTACACCATAATAGGCAATTTGGTTGGGCTTTATAATATTTAGTTTGACTTTTAAGTTCTTCTCCACTTTTTTTAGAAATAGTTAAACCTTTTCCCTCAGAAGAAACTCCTAAAATTTGATAGATTTCAGAGTCTAATAGTGTTACTTTTTCTTTTTTTACAGGAATTAAAAACTCACTCAATTTATAAAAATCATCAGTATTAAAAATTGATTTTGCATATTGCAATTTAGATAAATATTTACGTCCTTGGAGTATATAGTTGTTTTGTTTTATCTGTTCTGAATCAACAAATAAAGTGTTTTCATTATTCTCGGACATTATATATCTATCAAAATCAGTTATTCCAGATAATTTTTTTCTATATTGGTCTAATGTATATCCATCATTTTTTACGAAATAAAACTTTGTATTGTTTGTTTTGTACTTTTTATTAATGTTTTTTAACATTAATATATCTGTTTTTACAGATGTGTAAGGTTGAAAAGCTCCCGTAGGTAGAGATATTACATTTTCTACCGTACAATTATCATATATTGTTTGTCTTAATAAAGAATATGATTTATCAAATAATACTTTTTCTGGAACGATTAATACAATTCTTCCATTTTTTGATAAAGGATTTATTGCCCTGATGCAATGTTGTATGCATATACTATTAGCATCTGATGATGGAATGTCATATAACATACCATAGTCTGTATTTTGTGAAAATGGCATATTGGTAATTACTGCATCATATTGTCCATTTACAGGGTGTTCTAAACTGTCAATTTTTCTTATGTTATTATGACCATCTCCCATTAAAATCATATTCATTTTAGCAATTTTTGCAGTAGATGAGATTTCTCTACCGTATAAACTTTGACTTTGTAGTATATTCATTGTTGATGGCATATTATTTGGGGCAATACGAACTAGATGTTTAAAACATTCTATCAATAATCCTCCAGTACCACAAAATGGGTCATATATCTTTTCGCCAAATTGTGGGTTTAATAGCTGTACCATAAACTTAACAATATGCCTTGGTGTAAAATATTCACCTAAATCTTTCTCTCCAGCATTATAAGATTTTAAAAAATACTCAAAAGCATCTCCTTTAATATCCGAATCAATATTAGTTAAGTATAGAGGATTTAATTCATTTATAATTTCGCTTAAAACACTTGGATTTTTAATATTTAATTTGTCAAAAATTGAATCTGAGCCATTTTTATAATAAGTGTCAAAAGCTTTTAAAACTGTATCATTGATATAACTTAAAAGCTCTTGTCCATGTTTTTTTCTAAAAGTCTCCCATAAAAAATCTCTAGGTATCGTGTTTTGTTCACCATTTTCTATTTTTAATTCTTGAATTTCGCTCATTAATTTCAAAAATAGTATATTTGAAAAAACACTAAAGCGTTCCGCGCCTTTTGTCAATCCTTCTTTTCTTAGTATATTATCTGCATGTTTAAAAATCTCAATTAATTGTGCTCTTGATTTAATGACAATTGGACTTATTGAGCAAAAAGAACTATCATTTCTAAACTTTATTAATGTAGTTTCCTTTAAAAATGTTGAAACTTCATCTCCATCCAAGATAAGAGGTTTATTATTTTTTACTTGGAGTGTTTTAATATTAATCCCATTTGTAGCAATGACGATTGGAGCATTAAGTAGTTTTGCATAATTACTTCCTTGAATTAGGGCTTTATCAATATCTCTATTAGGACGTTTTGCTTCAATTATTGCAAGAGGCACACCTTCACTGTATAAGACGTAGTCTGGTTTTAGTCCATTTAAAGCAGTTTTTTCAGATTCGGTTCTAGGTTGTTGTTTGTATACGTTTCTATTTTGTAATTTTGGGTTATCTTCCCAACCTAACTTTCGTAATTGTAAATCAATTAATGTTTCAACATCTCTTTCAATAGGCTCATTAGCCATATTCTGCTACTCCTCATTTTTTATAAAGAATCAAATTAATAATTCTTTAAATTCTGCTATAGTATATTTTACTATAAAAACTTTTACCCTGTAAATCTATGTAATAAACTTAATAAATTTTGCTTTAAGTTATAAATTTTTGTACAACTTTAGAAATTTTTATGTTAAAATTACTGTATTATTTAGTAAGTGTTTATTATTTTTGTTTAAAAGGAGAAAATTATGGCAGAAAAACGTGTTTGGCTCTTTAAGGATGGGGATGCATCTATGCGCAATTTGTTGGGTGGCAAAGGTGCGAATTTAGCCGAAATGACTAACCTTGGACTACCTGTTCCCCCGGGGTTGACTATCACAACCGAAACGTGTATGGATTATATAAACCACGGAAACAAAATGCCCCAAGGGCTTATGGATGAAGTGAAAGCAGCTTTGAAAGATGTTGAAACTCAAGCAGGTAAAAAGTTTGGCGATAGCGAAAATCCTCTTCTTGTTTCTGTTCGTTCAGGTGCAAGACTTTCTATGCCGGGGATGATGGAAACAATTTTGAACTTAGGTTTGAATGACCAAACTGTTGAGGCGATGATTAAATTGACTAACAATCCGCGTTTTTGCTATGATTCATACCGCAGATTTTTAACTATGTTTGGCTCTGTTGCTTGGGAAATCGACAGACAAAAGTTTGAAGATTACTTAGATGATATTAAAAAAGAAAAAGGCTACAAGTCAGATACCGAATTAACTGCAGATGATTGGAAATCTTTGATTGAGCCATATAAAGCTTTGATTAAAAAAGAAACAGGAAAAGATTTCCCTCAAGACCCTTATGTACAACTTGAGGAGGCAATTGAGGCAGTTTTCCGTTCTTGGAATATTCCTCGTGCCGTTGCTTATAGAGAACACTACAAAATCGACCACAACTATGGTACTGCAGTAAACGTTCAGACAATGGTATTTGGTAATATGGGTGATGATTGCGCAACAGGCGTATCTTTCACAAGAAACCCTTCTACAGGTGAAAATAAATTCTATGGCGAATATTTGACAAATGCGCAAGGGGAAGATGTTGTTGCAGGTATCAGAACTCCAAAACCGATTGCAGAACTTGAAAATGAAATGCCTGAACTTTACAAACAATATGTTGATATTGCGAAAAAACTTGAAAAAGGCTACAAAGATGTTCAAGATATGGAATTTACAATCGAAAGAGGTAAATTGTGGATTCTACAAACTCGTAACGGTAAACGAACTGCAAAAGCATCAGTAAGAATTGCCGTTGAAATGTGCGAAGAAGGTATTATCGATAAGGAAAGAGCAGTTGAACTTGTTGACGCAAATCAATTGTATCAGGTTTTATTGCCTGATTTTGACCCTAAAGCTAAAAAAGAGGCTCACAAAATCGCTCAAGGGCTTGCGGCATCTCCGGGGGCTGCTGTAGGTAAAATCGTTTTTGATACGGAAGAGGCGGCAGAACGCGGTAAAAACGGTGAAAAAATCATTTTGGTAAGAATTGAAACTTGTCCTGATGATATTCATGGTATGATTGAATCTCAAGGTGTTTTGACACTAAGAGGCGGTATGACATCTCACGCTGCTGTTGTTGCAAAAGGTATGGGAAAACCTTGTGTTGCAGGTTGTGAAGATTTATCAATCGACCTTAAAAATGAAACTCTAACCGCAGGCGATGGAACTGTTTATCACAAAAACGACATCATTTCTCTTGATGGCGGTACAGGCGAAGTTATGGATGGTGCAATTCATCTTGTCCCACCAACTATGGATGAAAACTTCAACAAACTGTTCGCTTGGGTAGATGAAATTAAACTTTTGGGTGTTAGAGCAAACGCAGATACTCCTGCCGATGTAGCAAAAGCTTTGGAACTTGGCGCAGAGGGTGTTGGTCTATGTAGAACAGAACACATGTTTATGGACCCTGAAAGACTTCCTTGGGTTCAAAAAATGATTATTGCAGGAACGTCTGAGGCTAGAAAAGAGGCTTTGGCAAAACTTCTTCCAATGCAATATTCTGATTTCTATGCAATGTTTAAAGCTTTGGGCGAAAAATCAATGACAATCAGACTTCTTGACCCACCTCTACATGAATTTTTGCCTGATAAAGAAGAATTGATTGCAAAAGTTGCAACCAAAAAGGCAAAAGGTGAAGATTATGCAGAAGATGAAAAACTTCTAAATATCGTTGAGGCAATGTCTGAATCTAACCCAATGATGGGCTTGAGAGGTTGTCGTCTTGGTTTGACTTATCCTGAAATCAATGAAATGCAAGTTAGAGCAATTTTCAGTGCAGCTTGCGATTTGAAAAAAGAAGGATTGGATGTAAAACCTGAAGTTATGATTCCGCTTGTTGGACACGTGAATGAACTAAAAACGGTTAAAACTGTTTTGGAGCGCGTAGCTAATGAAGTAATGGATGAAAAAGGCGTAAGAGTTGAATATATGTTTGGTACGATGATAGAGATTCCGCGTGCAGCTTTGACGGCTGATGAAATCGCAGAACATGCAGAATTTTTCTCATTCGGTACAAATGACTTGACTCAAATGACCTTTGGATATTCAAGAGACGATGCGGAAGGCAAATTCTTGCAAAACTATGTAGAGCAAAAAATTCTACCTGCTAACCCATTCTCAACATTAGACCAAGAAGGGGTTGGACAGTTGATGAAAATCGCGTTGGATAAAGCTTTGAGAGTTCGCCCTCATTTGAAACGCGGTATTTGCGGTGAACACGGTGGAGACCCTGCATCTGTAAAATTCTGCCATAGAATCGGCTTGAATTATGTATCTTGCTCACCGTTTAGAGTTCCACAGGCAAGATTGGCTGCAGCTCAAGCGGTAATTGAATTTAAACAGGCAAAAGATATTTCACTTCCACTTGGTTGTAAGTAGGAATTTGGGAAAATTGTTAAAGTTGCGCGAGGGGCAAGGTTTCCTTGCCCCTCGCGCTTATTATAATATATTGTCATTCTGAAAGGATTAAAAATCTTGCCAACTTGTTTGGCTTAGATTTTATCCTGTTCAGAATCTATCAATGCTTATTTTTAAAATTGACCTTTGTGTGTTACTTATTAATCAAATGGATAGACCCTGAATCTACGCAGTCGCATAAAACGTGACTCCACTTCGTTTCGCACTCTGCTCCTGCTGTTCAGGGTGACATAGTAAGTAAAACTTTCAGAATGAGAATATAAAATCCTGCCTCTATATCCTTCGGAACATAGATTTCAAGTAATCTTTCAAGCCTTTCTTCACTTGTTCAACTGTTTCAGGACCACCGTCATTTGTCGGCGCCTCTTCCGGTGACATTCTTTCTTTTACACTTTCCTCTACTGACAATAATTCCGGTTCGTCTTCCGTTTCTTCAGAATCTGATAACACATCTGTCGGCATTGCAGCATTTAGCAGTTCTTTGAACTTGTGGCGTTTTCTTGGTGCATCTCGTTTTGCCTCTTCAGCCTCACCTTCCATAGCAACGGCTTTGTCTTCATCTTCTGCTCTAATCAGGTCACTCATTGCAAGATACAGTTCTTTTAAATCAGAAAGAACCGTGCTGTTTCCTAGCCATTTTCTAACATATTTTTCATCAGGTCCAAGTCCACCGTCGGTTTTTGTCCCTTCTGCAATATTAAATACAACTTCGGATATTCCTATACACACAATTATGTGCGGATAGTGAATTTTTGAATCCATTTTTAATTTCAGGTTATTATACTTAGTGACGTTCATGTTTGTTGAGTTGTGAGCGTCTTCTTGTGATTTAATGATATATTCTTGTAATTTAACGGCCATTTCATGAAGTGTTTTCATATTCTCTAGCCTCCTTACCTGCTATTATGGATTATCATGCTTATTTTTGTCAATATCTTTTTTGAATCCTGCAAAACGTTTTTTCTTTCGTTCCAATTCTTCACGTTTTGTCTTATCAATACCTGTACCTGTCATATCGACGTTAAGGTCGGTTTGCGACGATTCGGCTCTTCTTAATGCAGTGATAGCAGAAGATTTCTTTGTAGCATCCTCTTCTTCTTCCGCTGCAATTGCTTCTTTGATAACTTTCCAGTGATTTTTAAGCTCATTGTTGATGTTAGACCTGTCAGACCAACGCTTTACGTAGCCGTCTTCTGCTCCAAGTCCGCCTTCTAATTTCTTCCCATCAAGAATTGCAAAACAAGCCTCAGAAATTCCGATTTGTACAAAAAAATGCGGTTCATCTTCTCGTTTTGGGTCCATATAGACTTTCAAGTTGTTATAACGGTATGCATAAGAATGTGCATCTCCGTATTTATCCGCCATAGCGTTTACCAAAAATTCTTTTAAACTGTTTTCAAATTTTGTAATTGACCTAGCAGTAGCCATTTTGTGATTCCTTTATTATTAATTATTCAAACTGTGAATTGGGGCAGGGATTCTTCCGCCTCTTTGTACAAAATTGGTAGATGAAAGCTTGTTGACAGGCATAATTGGAGCCTCTCCGAGTAATCCGCCATAAGAAATTTTATCACCGACTGTTTTGCCATACGCAGGGATAATTCTAACGGCTGTGGTCTTTTTGTTAATCATACCGATAGCCATTTCATCAGCAATAATTCCTGCAATAGTATCAGATGGTGTATCCCCGGGGATTGCAATCATATCAAGTCCAACTGAGCAAACTGATGTCATTGCCTCAAGTTTGTCAAATACCAAATATCCTTTTGTTGCAGCCTCAATCATTCCTGCGTCTTCTGAAACAGGTATGAAAGCTCCGGACAAGCCGCCAACATGAGAACTTGCCATAATTCCACCTTTTTTAACAGCATCATTAAGCATTGCAAGTGCGGCTGTAGTGCCGTGCGCACCTGCATGTTCTAAGCCCATTGCTTGGAAAATACCTGCAACGCTGTCACCTGCCGCAGGTGTTGGAGCGAGTGACAAATCGATTACTCCAAACGGGATATCCAGTCTTTTTGCCAATTTGCGCCCTACAAGTTCACCTGTTGATGTGATTTTGTATGCGATTTCTTTAATTTTATTTGCAAGTTCGCTCATATCAGCACCTTTTGGAAGAGCCTCAACTGCTGCGCGAACAACCCCAGGGCCTGAAACTCCGACATTTAGTGCACATTCAGGTTCGCCCATTCCGCAAAAAGCACCTGCCATAAACGGATTGTCCCCCGGAACATTACAAAATACAACAAGTTTAGCTGCACCGATTCCGTCTAGGTCTTTGGTTAATTTTGCAGATTTTTTAATTATTTCAGACATTTTCAAAACGGCATCCATATTGATACCCGCTTTTGAGGATGCCAAATTTATTGATGAACAAACTCTTTCTGTTGTTGCAAGAGCCTCAGGAATACTTTCGATTAAAAGATTATCACCTTTTGTACAGCCTTTTTCAACAAGTGCAGAAAATCCGCCGACAAAGTTTACTCCGACCTCTTTGGCTGCTTTATCAAGTGTTTGTGCAATTTTTACATAATCAGGATTTTTGCAAGACTCTCCGATGAATGAAATTGGAGTCACTGCAATTCTTTTGTTAATGATTGGGATAGAATATTCATCCGCAAGTTCGTCAGCATATTCAACCAAATTATGAGCGTATTTTTTGATTTTGTCATAGATTTTTTTACATACGGTGTCTGTATCTTCTGCGATACAATCTCGCAAACTCAAGGCAAGTGTCACTGTCCTGATATCAAGATTGTAGAGTTTTATCATATTTATGGTTTCTAATATGTTGTTTTCATCAAGCATTTTTTAATCCTTCTTTAATCCGAGTGCGGTTGAAACATTCCAGTCTTTGACTTTTAATTTTAACTCAACACGTCTGCTTTTGTCAAAGTCTTCTTTACCGTTCACAATCACAGGTTCGTTGTAGCTTTTGCCTTCAACAACGACAATTTTTCTGAATTGGTCGGCGTATTTTTTATCATAGTTTGTTGTGAATATGTATTCAGCAACGGCATTGGCACGCTTTAAGCTCAAATCCATATTTTTGAGGAATTGTTCATCTTTTGATTTTACCCCTGCAAAAGTTTGAGAGTCGGTGTGTCCTTGTATTATTATATACTGAATTTCGTTAGATAGCTCTTTATCTGCAAAAATTGAATTTATATAAATCGGTGCAAGTTTGTCTAACAGCTTTTTCCCTTTTGGAGACAAACGCCAGTCGCTTAGTTCAAATAATTCAACATCAGAAATTTTTAAGTCTCCTGTCATTTTGTCCATATCAACTTTGATGTCTGCCTTTTGAAGTTCTTGACCGATTTTTTCAGAGACTTCCATTTGAACTTTTTGCTGCTGAATATTTTGTTGAGAAAAACCTGTCATAGCAAGCACAAAAAGGGTAATAAAAATAATTGCCAAACCAAGCAAAAGGTCTGCCATTGTTACCCAAAAGATGTTTTCTTCCGATGCGCTATTCTGTTTTCCTCTGATTTTTATACTCATTTATTTCCTTAGAACAACTCATCAATTACGTCGGTTGCTTTCTTTTCCTTTAATGATTCTTTCAATTGTTTGTTCAATTGATTTAGTCCGAATATAAGGTTTTCAAGGTATGGAACAAGGTTTGTTGCCATAGTTGAATTGAATGCTGTTTTGAATTGTGATGGTATATCTGACATCAAGTTTGAAGTTGAATTGTTTTGGATTTTTGATTCCCTCAATAATTCATATAAGAATTTTTCAGCCGAAATGCTTGCAAATAATCCGCCCATAATCTCTTGGATTTTGTTGACAGGAGTTTTGCACATTTTGTTGTACATAATTCTTTCAATCATCAAGTAAACAAGTGATGAACCTACTGCGATAACTGAAACCAATGCTGCGGTTTGCATACTTACCATAAAGCTTGAAACTGATGCAATTGTTTTTTCTTGGGTTGAAAAATCGATTCTCCCAAATGCGATTGCGATATTCAAGAATGTGAACAACGGACCAAAGCCTGTCAAAACGGTTGGAATAGTTTGAACCATTTTGAAGTTGAATTTTGAAGTTACAAGTGTTTCTTCGTTGAAATAATATAGTGGGTCTGCTGTTGTTTGTACGTTTTGTACGGTAGATGAAATGTCTTGGTATTTTAAAGCGTTGTTGTTACCTGATTTTAGGGCAACGGATTCAGAAAATACCAATGTGTTTTTAAATTCTAGCCAAATGGCTGAAACATAAGGGTTTTGGCTCATCCACGCATCAATTTCTTTGAACCTGAAATTGAGGTCGTTTTTTTTGAACCCTTCCATAAATTTTATGAATTGTTGGAGTTGTTTGCCGGTTTGGGCATATTTAGAAAAACAGTATATTGTAGATGCAATAAATACCGTAATTACAATCAAAATCGGAATATCTGAAATATATTTAACAAAATCCATACCTAAATCACCGTTCCTTAGGTTTTATTGTACCATACATCCACCTTTGTGGCAAATGATAAAAGTGAAATTTAGAAGGGATGACAAGAAGGTATGTGGGTGAAGCATAGATTATGTGTTTTTTAAGATTTGTCATTCTGAAAGCTTAGAAAATTTGCTCGAAAAATGAGTGCATAATTTTCTTGCTATTCAGAATCTCTAACTGAACATATTGAGGTTATATGTTAATAATTTTATTGGTGGGCTGGTGAGCCCACCCTACAAACTATAATCTTTCACATAGGTCTATGTCACCCTGAATTTATTTCAGGGTCTTTTCCATAAATCAATACTTAGCAAATATTATATATGCTCAATTCTGATTATTAAAAAGATTCTGAACCAAGTTCAGAATGACATAGACCTTTGTGCCTTGTCTCTCCCATATGGAGAGACATGCAGAATGGCTATCTTTTTATTTGTGGTAATCTTGTTATATCCTGCCTATTCCATAATGTACTTCAAGCCGCTGTGGAGATATTTGCCAATCAAAATCAGTACAAAGCTTGCGATAAGGTCGTAGACGATTTTTAGTCCGCTTTGCGCATTAATCCAACCGGAAATGAATGATGCTCCTGAATGTTTGATTAGCACAATAAATATCATATAGAAAATTCCTATAATATGGATGGTTAATACCCCTGTTAGAGCTGCTTTTATCATGTTTCCAAAGGAATATTTGTTTTCTAAAAATTTGCCTGCTATCAAAACTGCAGGAATGTATGCAATTATATATCCAAATCCGTATTGTGCGATATATCGAAATCCTCCGCCAAGCGCGAATACCGGAAAAACAAACAGTCCGATTAATATATATATAATTGTACTTGTTAATGCCATTCTTTTGCCTAAAGTTGAGCAAATAAACATCAATGTCGGAATTTGCGGAATTAAGCTAAATGTGTAAATGAAATCGTCAGGTGTTAAATCCTTGTCTGAAAATAGTCCAAACGGCACGATATAGTGTCTGATTTCGATGTTTACAAATGTTGATGCGATGAGCAATAATGTGCAAAAAAGAATTATGACAACATTAAGCATAGGAATTTTGATTTTCCTTCTTTTTGTCTTGTCTATACGTGTCATTTTGGGTATTAAGACTTCTTCGCTCATTTAATATTTATTTTTCCTTCCAATGTTTTAACAGTTTGTTCATATTGATTTTTGAATTCGTCAAAAAATATGTTCTTTGTCCACATAATAAGTGCATCTTCGTTGTTGTCTTGGTAATAGCCTTTTCTTGTTCCGAAAGATGAAAATCCGTATTTTGTGTACAAATTTATGGCAGGAGTGTTGCTCACTCTGACTTCCAGTGTTATGTATTTGATTTTTTCTAAGTAGCAGTCATCAATTATTCGTTTTAATAAAGCTTGTCCGAAATTTTTTCTTCTAAATTCAGGCGCAACTGCAATTGTTGTAATATGTGCCTCTTCCAAAATATGCCAACATCCTGCATAAGCTGCAAGTGTGCCGTCGCTTGTGCGGAGGGTGTAATATTTTGCCAAATCGTTGCTGATTTCGTTAAGAAAAGATGCTCTTGACCAGTGGTGGTCTCCGTATGCGGACTCTTCGATTTTTATAACTCCGTCGATATCATCAGGAGTCATTCGTTTTATTGTGACTTCTTCCATAAATACATGTTAGCATGATGAAATTTTCGTGGCAATAATGAAAAATTTCTCAAAAATCTGTAAAAAAATATAAAATTGTTTAATTAAAAATATGCACATAAAAAATGCTTAATAAAAATTTACAACATGTTAATAATTAAGATTTGATTTGATTTTTGGGCAAAAGTTGTAATTTCAGGTTGTGTTGTATTTTTATAAAAACAAACAAGATTTTTCATGTTAAGTTCCCTTAAAAACCTTGTGATATTAGCTTGCAATCAAATATTTTGCAAGTATTATTAAAATAAGCCCATGCTATGGGTGTATTTACAAAGCCGAAAATGAGGAAAAAATGGCAAAAGACGTAATAGAATTAGAAGGTACAATCATAGAATCAATGCCGAACGCGATGTTTCGTGTGAAGTTAGAAAATGACCACGAAATCTTGGCACACATCTCAGGTAAGATTAGAAAGAATTTCATCAGAATCTTGCCGGGCGACAGAGTTAAGGTCGAAATGACTCCGTACGATTTGTCAAGAGGACGTATTACCTTCAGATTAAAGTAAAATCTCACGTACAAACTATTTATAAAGGAAAAGAAAATGAAAGTAAGATCATCAGTAAAAAAAATGTGCGACAAATGCAAATGCATTAAAAGAAAAGGTAGAATTGCAGTAATTTGCGAAAACCCTAAGCACAAACAAAGACAAGGTTAAATTTTGCGTAGTGCGCCGTGTGAGTGCGTAGCACGAACCCAGCACGAAGAGTCACGGAGCAAGCGAATGGCAGTTTTATGAAGTAAAACAAAATGAGCGGTGCGGAGTGTAAAGCAATAATTTAATACAGACGGACAATCTATGCTGAAACTACGAGCAAAACAGTAGTTGGTGAGGAAGTATTTAAGCCTCATAAACAAAAAAATCTAACAACAGAAAAGGAGAAAATTAAATGGCAAGACTAGTAGGGGTAGATTTACCTCGTAACAAAAGAATGGAAGTTGCATTAACTTACATCTTCGGTATAGGACCAACAAGAGCTAAGAAAATCTTGGCAGCTACAGGTATTTCACCTGATTTAAGAACAGATGATTTAACAGATGAAGATATTAAATTATTACGTAATGAATTGTCTAATTATCACATTGAAGGTGATTTGAGACGTGAAATTACAATGAATATCAAACGTTTACAAGAAATCGGTTCATTCAGAGGTATGCGTCACAAACGTAAACTTCCATGTCGCGGTCAAAGAACAAAAACAAACGCAAGAACTCAACGCGGTAAGAAAACAGGACCAGTTTCAAAGAAAAAATAATGCGTAAGCCGGTGTGAGCCGGTATCGGATTGCGATTAGCAATACGAACAGGGCGAAACACTACGATACCGCCGTTGTGAATGAAGCGAAAGTGAAATGAACGTAGCAATCTATGATTGCACAGGCGGGAAAAGAAATATAAAAGTAAAAAAATAAAGGATAAAGAAATGGCAAGACCACAAAAAACTAAGAAAAAAGAAAAGAAAAATGTATTGCAAGGGGTTGTACACATTCAGTCAACTTTCAATAATACAATTGTAACTTCTACTGATACTCAAGGTAATGCTATTGCTTGGGCAACAGCAGGTGCTTCTGGCTTTAAAGGTGCTAGAAAAGGAACTCCATTTGCAGCTCAATCTGCTGCTGAAATGGTAGCTAAAAAATCAATCGACCAAGGTATGAAAAAAGTTGAAGTTCATATCAAAGGACCTGGTTCAGGTAGGGAAACTGCAATCAGAGCTATCCAAGCTGCAGGTTTGGAAATCACATTAATTAAAGATGTAACTCCAATTCCTCACAACGGATGCCGTCCACCTAAAAAACGTAGAGTATAGTCTGGTGTCGTTGTATTGCGTTGCAATACGAACTGGATGTTTTCGTCGCTTGAACTGAACGAAAGTGAAATTTCAAGACAGGCAAAACTCATACTCTCAAATTAGTAACATCAGTGGGGGCTTGCGAATTAGTCCAAACGCAAACCATAGATGCCCCACATAAGAAAAAGGAGAAAATTAAATGTCAAGATATACAGGACCAACTAATAAATTATTTAGAAATAAAAAAGTAACTGATTTGTCAAACAGAAAATTAACATCTTCTATGAGACAAACTGCTTCAGGTCAACACGGTGCAGTTAGAAAAAAACTTTCTGAATACGCATTGCACTTGGCTGAAAAACAAAAAATCAGATTTACATACTTAGTAAGCGAAAAACAATTCGTTAGATATTACAATGAAGCTGCAAGAAGAAAAGGCGTTACAGGTACTATCTTACTTCAACTTCTTGAATCAAGATTAGATAATATTCTATTCAGAGCAGGATTCGGTATTACACGTAAACAAACAAGACAAATCGTAAACCACGGTCACGTTCTTGTAAACGGTAAAAAAGTTGATATTCCATCATACCTTGTTAAAGCAGGTGATGTAATCACAGTTAAATCCAAGAGTGCTAAATACTTGAACGATGTAATCGGAATGATTGATATGGCTTGTGCTCCAGCTTGGATGACAATCGATAAAGAAGCATTGAAAATTACATTTGACAGAATCCCTGAAAGAGAAGAATTAGATTCTGAAATCAAGGAACAACTTGTAATTGAGTATTACTCTAAGTAATAGAAGGTAGAAGATAGGATACAAGCCAGTCTTGAATCCCTTCTTCAAAACTTCTAACATAAAACAAATAGTTAATCGAAAAACTAGGAGATTAAATAATATGGAATTAAAAATTAAATGTGTTAATACAGCAACAAGCTCTGACGGCTCACAATACGGTAAATTCGTAATTGAACCGTTAGAAAGAGGATTCGGTACTACTATCGGTAACTCTTTGAGACGTGTATTATTATCAAGTCTTGAAGGTACAGCTGTTACAAGTGCCAGAATCGAAGGTATTACTCACGAATATACAGCAATTCCTGGTGTTTTAGAAGATGTTATCGACGTTATGCTAAACCTAAAAGGTTTGGTTGTTAAAACTGATTCTAAAGAATCTCAACACTTGAGAATTGACGTTGACAAACCGGGTCCTGTTTTAGCAAGTGATATTCAATTACCTGCAGGTGTTAAAGTTGTAAACCCTGATTGGTTAATTTGTACAGTTGCTGACGGTGGTTCATTCCATGCAGATGTTATCGTTGATACAGGTAAAGGATATGTTCCTAACGATGTTCCAAGAGATGCTAAAGATGCTACAATTGACGTATTGCCAATTGATGCAACATTCATGCCAATCAAAAGAGTTAGCTACAATGTAGAAAGTGCTCGTGTTGGTGATGCTTTAGACTTCGACAAATTGACTTTGGAAATCTGGTCAAACGGTTCAATCGATGTTCAAAACGCTTTGAGCCAAGCTTCAAATCTTTTGATTGAACACTTTATGCAAATCGCAGCTATCACAGGTCAACCTGTAGTTGCTCCTGCAGTTCAAGTTGAAGAATCAGAAGCTGATGAAGAAGAAGCTCCAACAATGACAATCGAAGAATTGGAATTATCTGTAAGAGCTTATAACTGCTTGAAAAGAGCAAGTATCAATTCAATGTCTGAATTGTTGAAAAAATCAGAACATGATTTGTTAAATATTAAAAACTTCGGTAAAAAATCATCAGATGAAGTTATCGAAAGATTACACCACTTTGGTTTAGACTTAGCTCCAAGCCCAGTGGAAGAAGATATGATTGGTTAATCCAATTATTTAAAGTAAATACAATTAATTAAGTAAAGGATACAGAAAAATGAGACATATGTGTAAAAAACATACGCTAGGGAAAGCGCAAGACCAAAGAAAAGCTTTGTTGCGTTCTTTAGCTACTGAACTTTTTGTACACGGTGAAATCACTACAACTATGGCTCGTGCAAAAGCATTGAAACCATACGCTGAAAAGATTATCACTCTTGCAAAAAAAGGTGACCTTCACTCAATTCGTCAAGCTGCAAGATATATTTACAACAAAGAAACCGGTAAATATATGGACTTGGCAACAGGTGAAGTTTTTGAAGCTCCACAAGCTGATAAAAAATTAGCATCTCAAACAGTTTTAAGAAAATTGTTTGTAATTATCGGAAAACAATATTCTGATAAAAAAGGTGGATACACAAGAATTTACCACTTACCACCAAGACGTGGTGACGCATCTGAAATGGCATTAATTCAATTGGTGTAATTTGATGCGTTATGCATTTCAGGTTCAATATATCGGAAAGAATTACTCGGGTAGCCAAATTCAATTTGAAAATGGCATCCCGATAGATTCTCCGACAGTCCAAGGAGAACTTGAAAAGGCACTTTGTACTTTGATACGCAGCAGGGCTGCAAATAATAATCGACCGATTAGGACAATATTTTCCGGAAGAACCGACAAAGGAGTAAATTCTTTGGGTCAGGTGGTTCATTTTGATACTGATGAAACAATTGTTGCTTCAAAGTTTCTCTATTCAATAAATGAAATTTTACCTGATGATATTTCGGTTTCGGATTTGGAAGTTGTGGATGAAAGATTTCATGCTCAAAAGTCGGCAAAGAGACGTTATTACAGGTTTGAATTTGTAAACAGACGTTGTAAAAATGCTTTTGATGGTGATTTGTTGAGGGTGAAATTCAAAACAGATGTTGAAAGGATGCAAAAATCTTTGAATTATCTTCTTGGTGAACATGACTTTTCGAGTTTCAAAAGTTCCGGAACGCTTAACCCAAGCAAAATTTGTACTATATATGAGGCGAAAGTTTCAAAGGTCGGCGACAAGGTGATTATCGATATCGTAGGAAATCGTTTTCTATACAATATGGTGAGAACAATTGTCGGAACCCTTTTAGAAATAGAAGGGCACAACTTGGCTCCTGAACACATGAAAGAAGTTTTGGATGCTAAAAACCGTCAAAAGGCGGGAATGACAGTTAGTCCATACGGATTAACATTGATGAAAGTAATGTACTAAATTATAAACGGAGAAATGCAATGAAAACATATTCAGCAAAACCTCTTGAAGTAGAAAGAAAATGGTATGTAATTGATGCAGACGGCGAAACATTAGGTCGCTTGGCTGTTAGAGTTGCTAACATTTTGAGAGGAAAAAACAAACCTGAATACACTCCAAACGTTGATACAGGTGATTTCGTTATCGTTATCAACGCTGCTAAAGTGAAAGTTACAGGTAAAAAAGAAACTGATAAAATTTATCTACACCACACTGGTTACCCAGGTGGCTTGAAATCAGCTAGTTTCAAAGAATTGATGGAAAAAGACCCAAGAATCGTTATCGAACATGCTGTACGCGGTATGTTGCAACACAACACATTGGGTGCTGAACAATTCAACAAATTGAAAGTATATGCTGGAGCTGAACACCCACATGCAGCTCAAAAACCAATCGTATTAGAAAAGGAGGCTAAATAATGGCAGATGAAATTAAAGCAACAGGCCGTAGAAAAACCTCTATTGCAGTTGTAAAATTAGTAAAAGGCAGCGGCAGAATTTTCGTAAACGGTAAAAAATTAACTGATTACATCGGAAACAGACCTGCAATCGAAATGTTAGTTTACAGACCACTTGTTTTGACTGAAACTCAAGACAGATATGATGTTAGAGTTAAAGCTGTTGGTGGCGGTGTTGTATCACAATGTGGTGCTATCAGACATGGTATTTCAAGAGCATTGGTTAAATCTAACGAAGAATTCAAAAACGTTCTTAAATTAGAAGGTTTATTAACAAGAGACCCACGTGTTAAAGAACGTAAAAAATATGGTAGAAAAAGAGCTCGTAAGAGATTCCAATTCTCAAAACGTTAATCTTTATATTACCAAGGATTTCAACAAGAACCAACCGCAAGGTTGGTTCTTGTTTTTTTGTTTGATTGTATCCTTTGTGTTAAGTATGTCACCCAGAACTTGTTTCAGGGTCTCAAATATTACAAGTTTTATATAAGACTAATATGTTTTATTTGAGATGCTGAAACAGTCTTGGATTATTGGTGGCTCGACCGGCTCAACGCAGCTCTCGCCAAGACGTGCTGGGTTCACTTCGTTCACACGGCGCACTTGCCAAAATCCGCAGTTCAGCATGACAAGATGGGAAGTGTCGTTCAGAAAGGATTAAAAATCAAGGAGCATAGCAACGTAGATTTTATCCTATTCAAGAAGTAGGGTGGGCTCACTAGCCCACCAGTAAATTCCTGATAATCAACATTGATAGATTCTGAATAGCAAGAAAATTATGCGTTCGTACTTCACGCAAATTTTCTAAGCTTTCAGAATGACAAATTCGGTACAAAACTTAACATAAAAAATAATTATTAAGAAATGTTAATATGAATTTAAAGTGGCTGAGTTCCCATTATAATGCCCTATAGGATAGGATAGGATAGGGGCAATTATTCTTTTCAAAAATTTTTAATATCTATGTAAACACGATAGCAGATATGAAGATTTTGAAAGGAGTATTTTATGAGTTTAAGATTGGACGGTAACAGACCTAATGCCTTGAAAAGGGATAATAATACTGATAGGGCGTATGAACGCTATCATGACTTTAAGAAAAGAGAAAGTTTGGTTAAGAAAAAAGTAAAAACGGAAATGGGTTATATTGCTTTTGATAGATATGGAGACCAACTATATGAATATCGAAAAAGTATGGGCAAAGGTTATTATGTAACACGAGGAAATGATGGAGGCTATACATATATTGATGTTGATAAAAATGGTAAACCTTATCAAGTTGAACAGCATAATGCTAAAGGTGAAAGACAATTTACAAGAAGTTTAAATATCAAATGGTAATAATTATAATTCGCAAAAGGGTTTCACCCTTTTGCGAAGAAAATAAAAAATTTGTTTAGGGAATTTATATTGAAAGGGGAAAATGATATGTCAGTTGCTATGAAATTAATTGGTACTTTGCGAGGAAACAAGGTTTTTAAAAGTGTTGTTGAAACAGCTTTTCATGTTGGCGCAGGTAAAAACGCAAAGGGAATTCAACAGGTTATAAATTTTAAATTTGTTGATTCTAAGGGTAATGTTACTAAGGAATTAAGAAAAGTTATTCTTGATAAAAGCTCTATTCCAAAATCTGCAGTTAGAACAATGAGAAAAGAAAATTGGTCTAAAGCGGATAAAAATTTTGTCTATAATCGATATAATGGAAGTTCTTGGGATATAAAAGATTTGAAAAACGGTACTTCTACTTCTTATGCATTTAACTCAAAAGAGGTTTCTAAGGAATTTTTAAAAGGAAATTTTAGAGAGGCTCTAAGAGTTGGGCTTACACCGAATGGAAAATCGGTTCAAATGTATGGACATTTAAAAGAATGCAAATCATTTCCACACTTAGATTCTTATGTTCAAGATGCTAATGTTAAGAATACTCCTTGGACATCTCTAGTTGATTTTTTGAAAACTCATTAATATTGTAAAAATTATTACTAAAAACCGCCTTTGAAAATTTTTTCAAAGGCGGTTTTTGTATTAAAATGCTTTTTTAAGTTCGCGGACAAATCGTTTTGTCGCTTTGTACCTTATTTTTGCTTTTTCGCGTTCAGTTTTGTCAATCAATAAGTCTTGTTTATCCAGTTCGTCAAAGATGTGGAAACTCAACAGGTTGCGGAAATCAAACATTGCAGGGGTAAAGTGTGACATACTGTCGCCTTTTTTCGTTGGAATAGATTCCCTGATTTCCTTAACTTTGCTCATATCTTTAATCAAACCTGTCTTGAATTTGTCAGGCTGATAAACTGTCCAAGCTTGGTGCGGATAATAACTGGAACGACATTCATTTACGTTTTGGTTCATTAACATGTCATTGAACATTGCGTAATTTTTTATGTTATAGAATGTTTGTTTAATTTCTCGTCCGTATTTTTGCAATACCGGAGGCATTGGAACGCTTGGAACTGAGATTTCATCTGCGTATGGGTATAAATCTTCTAAATAGTCCATTGAGCCGATTCCGACAAATTCAATAGATTTTGCAAATTTTTCTAATATTCCTTCATCCTTGGCATAACGCCCCATAATATCAAGGAATGAGCAGGCACCTTTACCTGTTGCGATAAAGTCTGTGATAATTGTTTTTTTGCCTGTTGCCTCATGGAAGGCTACAATTGATTTAGGGTCAGCTTGAACTCTGTCTAAATATTTTCTATAGGTCTTTTCTTCTTTTGGTGTTGGAGCCATACTCGGTACTAATTTTATACCATCAACCGGGTCAGGTCTGTACCAAAATTTTGAAAATGCAACAAAATCATATCCATCAATACCGTCTTTCATCCATAAAGAAGTATTTAAAAACCACTTTGGACTTCTGCCAAGACAAATAATCGGTTGACCTTTGTATTGGCTATACATTTTAGCAATATCAAAGAACGAATTTATTGTAGAGTCGCATGAAAGTGGAGTAGAAGTGTATTTGTTGTCATACAATCCTTTTTGGTTATTTTTTCGTGATAAGAAAGTTTTATATCTTGCTCTTAACCTTTTTTTCCTTGGCTCGCTGAGTGCCAAAAATTCTTCGTAATCGATATGCGGAACGGTTCTTTTTGGGTCGATGTATTCGCCAAAATGGATGTTTGCTCCGTATTTAAAATCTATAGGTATTTTAGTTAAATCTTTTTTAATTGGGAGGTCTGCGCCTCTCAAATTAATATTATGGTCGTTCTGCGCCCCTTTTATATTATTGAAGTTTGTGTAATTAAATGATTGTATTCTTGATACTTGCATTTTTATACTCCTATTTTTTTGTATTAAAACGCGTGAAGAAAAAATTTGCTGAGAATATGAAATTTTTGTTTACAAAATTTCATATTCTCAGCAAAAATACGGAGTGGAGAAGAGGGGTTATTATGAACAAGGAAAACCTGTCATTCGGAATATGTCATTACGAGGAAAGTTTACTTGCAAATGTATTATTGGTATTGACGAAGTGACGTGGTAATCCACAACAAGGCTTGCAGGGGATTACTACGTCGCGCTGTAGCGACTATTATTCCATTTGTAAAACAAGGCTCCTCGTAATGACATGATTTTTTATAATGTCATTCTGAAAGGATTAAAAATCAAGTTGCGTAGCAACGTAGATTTTATCCTATTCAGAATCTATCAATTTGATTTTAGTCATGCTGAACTTGTTTCAGCATCTCAAATAAAACATATTAGTCTTATGTGATATTTGTAATATTGGAGACCCTGAAACGAGTTCAGGGTGACATCTGTAGGTCGGCTTTACCAAGCCGACAATTAAATCAACATTGTCACGATGAACTTGATTGAAATATAAGATGTCCGCCCTAATGGGCGGACATACAAATTTATATAATCATTTTTCCGTTTTCGTAAATCAACTTGCCATCGGCGTAAATCTTACCACCGTTTTTCATGTTCTTAATCATATCCCAGTGTAGACCTGAGACATTTTTACCGCCTGTTTCAGGGTATGATGCGCCAACTGCCATGTGGATTGCTCCGCCGATTTTTTCATCAAACAAGATATTTCCTGTGATTTCTTGAATTTCATCGTTTGTACCGATTGCGATTTCGCCGATACCGTGAGAGCCTTCGTCCATATTAATCATTGCATGTAAAAATTCTTCACCGCGTTCAGCTTCAGCTTTCACAACAAGTCCGTTTTCAATCCATAAATGTACGCCGTGAGCAGAATTTCCACGATAATTTTGCGGATAATCAAAATAAATTTCGCCATTGATACCATCTTCAACCGGAGAGGTGAAAACTTCGCCATCAGGGTAGTTATTTAGACCTGAACAGCTAATCCATTTTCTGCCTTCAACCTTGAATGTAATATCTGTTTTTTCACCTGTGATGTGGATTTCTTTAACGTTGTTCAAGTAATTTGCCCAACGAGTTTGTTTTTCGTCAAGTTCTTTCAATTTTGCAACAGGGTCATCCAAATCAAGGTAACAAGATTTGAACAAAAATTCAGAGTATTCATCAAGTGACATTTTAGCCTCTTGCGCCAAAGCGTTTGTCGGAACATCTGCAATAACCCATTTTGCTGTACCTTCTGCCGAACGTTTCATCAAAACTTCTGAAAGTTGCTTAGTTGCTTTGCCGCGGCGTGCAAGTTTGGTTAAATCAGCGCGTGCCATATTTTTTGTGTTAAGCGGTGCACCAAGAGAGATGAATTTGTCGACTGTTTTGTATTCCATTTTTGCAATAGGGTCGATATAGTCAAGTTGTTCATCTGATGCGTATTTCAAAAATACTTCGCCCAAATCGCCCAATGCTGTTTTTACGATAGGGTGAGCACCTTTTTCTAAAACTCTTTTATATATTGCTTTGACCAAATCTTTTGCCTCAAAAGATTGAGCCGTAATCATTACCAATTCGCCTTTTTGAACATCTACTGAGTAGTCTACAAGAACTTGTGCATATTTATCCCAGATAGTTTTTTGCATAATATTTTCCTCTTTCTTCTTATAAAATTCTGTTAAGTCTGTCCCATTTTATAATATTTTTCAAGAGTTGTAAATACGCAAATCGGTTATTTGACTTTTATGTTCCAAACATCTTTTGGTATTTCCCAGCCGTTGTTTTTAACTTTCATAAGGCAGTAGTAGCCTGCATTTAAGCCTGTTGCATCTTTGCTACAGTTTTGGTTGATGGTTTCGGTTGTTTCGTTGATTCCTGCAGGGAAAAGTCCATCAGGTGTCCAAACCAAAATAAAAATGTCTTTTCCTATGACATTTGGCAATTTGTCACCGTTTGCATCTATGTACATAACAAGTGATGTCCCTGTGGTATCTGTTCCAAATAATCTTTTCATATCAGCAGCTGCAAATCCGTCAATATCAAGATTGGAACCATTTAGCATTTTTACTGTAATTATTCCAATACCGACGCCAATTCCTGTTCTGTTATATAGTGCAGTTGCACCTGTAAGTGTTTTGGTTGGTCCTTTATCCTGCCAACATCCTTTTGAGTCAAAACAAACTGATGCATATTTTAAGTGCGGTTGCATAAATGTGTTGAACCAGTTTGTCGCTCCTTCTAATGAGTCAGGTACATTCAAATCCAATGACACATCGTCGTATTCGGTGAATTTCATTACCTGTTGAATTATTGAATAATCCTCTTTTAATACCGCCTCCATTTTCTTTTTCTGTTGGTTTTGAATGAGGGTTGGTATTGTCATGGCTGCAACTATGCCGATTATGCCAAGTGTGATTAAAACCTCTGCAAGTGTAAATCCAAATTTCACTCTGGTTGGTGGCAAATCTACGTGCGTAGCACCTTCTGCCAATGTAAAACCAAGTCGCACCTTGGATGATGACATAACATGCTTTTTGAATCGTGTGAACATATTAACCTCCTTACTGGATAAAGTCCAGTAAAATTATGTTATCATTTCCAGTAAGATTGTCAAATGAAAGAGGATGAATTATATATTGCATTAGGGAAACAAATTAAAACTCTGCGCGAAAATGCTCATCTCACACAAGAAAAACTTGCCGAAAAAGCAGGAATAAGCCTTGATTATCTTGGGAAAATTGAGGTTAATATAAATAAACCGGGGCTAAAAACTCTTATTAAAATCTCTAATGCGTTGTCTGTTCCGATTAAGGCGATTTTTGATTTCAAATAGAATTTTAATTTTTTGTATCATTTACAATTTTTTACTTTTAATAAAATATTTTAAGTTTTATAATTAATTTATAGAAAAATCATGCTTTTGGGAGAAATTAAAGGGAATTATGAGCGGATATAGTTTTGAATTGATTACAGGTCCGATGAGTTGCGGCAAAACGGAAGAATTGTTGAGAAGAATTCGTCGCTGTATTATTGCAAAAAAGAAAGTCAAAGTTATTTCACCTGATGTCGATACAAGGGCAAAAGGGGATTACATCGAATCAAGAAACGGTTTGTGGTTGGATGCGGTTAAGGTTAAACATTCAGTGCAAATTTTGAGCATTGTTAAAGATGCGGAAGTTGTTGCGATAGACGAACTTCAATTCTTCGATTCTAATATTGTAAAAGTTATTACAGAGTTGATGAACCAAGGTAAAAAAGTTATCGGTACAGGTTTGGAACTTGATTTTAAAGCCGAACCGTTTGGCTCAATGCCTGAATTGATGTGTATTGCAACCAGGGTTGATAAACTACATGCTGTTTGTATGAAATGCGGTTGTGAGCATGCCACAAGAACTCAACGTTTGATTGACGGTAAACCTGCCGATAAAAATTCACCTTTGATTATGATTGGTGGAGATGAAACCTACGAGGCTCGCTGCATCAAGTGTTACGAACTTCCTGATGTAGAGGCTAAGAAAAAGAAAATGGGTTTCAGGCTTTTACAGTTCAGCAAAGATTAGGTTTAGAAAAATGTGGAATTTAAAATTTCACATTTTTTTTTATATGTGTTAATATAAGCACTATAATAATCCTTGCTCGATAGATGAAACTTTTTTAGAAAATTTTCGTCTAAAGGTAATAAGGGAAGGGATTATTGGAGGTGTAAATAAGAATGAGAAAACTGATGAAAAAAAGTATTATATTTTTAAGTGCATTTATTTTGATGTTTGGATGGGTTATTCGTTCTAATGTTCATGCATCTACTCCTGTAGAGTTGTATGACAATGTTTGGCGTTTAATTAATTCAAAATACGTAGACCAAACAAATAACGAGCAAGATTGGAGCAAATGGCGTCACAGATATGATGATGTAATAAAAACTGACGATGATGCTTATGTTGCAATTGAGACAATGGTCGCAAGTTTGAACGACCCTTATACAAAGTTTCTTGACCCTAAAGAGTTTTCAGAAGAAACAGGTTCAATTAAGGGTTCATTAAAAGGTATCGGTATTCAAATCGGTGTTAAAGACGGCAAATTGATGGTTATTGCTCCAATTGAAGATACTCCGGCTGAAAAAGCAGGATTGATGGCTGATGATGAAATTCTATCAATTGATGGCAAAAGCACAAAAGGTATAACTGTTGATAAGGCTGCTGACCAAATTCGCGGTGAGGAAGGTACAAATGTTACCCTTGTTATTAAACGTAAAGACCAAGAGCCAAAGTCTTATACAATTACTCGTAAGGAAATCGAAATTAAGTCGGTTTCTCAAAAAATTCCTGAAAATGTAAATATGCCAAAAGATATTTGCTATATCAGATTGAGTTCATTTATCAGCAGAAATGCATCAAAAGAAATTTCTGATATTTTGACAAAATCAACTGATAAAAAAGCGTTTATTTTGGACTTGCGTTCTAATCCGGGCGGACTTTTGAGTAATGCAATTTATATTTCAGATATGTTTTTGAATGGTGGTGCGATTGTTAGTACAGTTGACCGTGACGGTTACAAGGAGACTACAAAAGCTAACCGCGGAACTTTGACAACAAAACCGCTTGTAGTTTTGGTTGATAAAGGTTCAGCATCTGCAAGTGAAATTTTCTCAGGCGCAATCAAGGATAACAAACGCGGTGTGATTGTGGGTACTCAATCATTTGGTAAAGGTTTGGTACAAGAAATCAACAAACTTCCAAATAACGCAGGTATCAATATCACAATCCAAAAATATTTGACACCAAACGGCACAGATATCCACAAAAAAGGTATTACACCTGATGTCCTTGTTGAATTGAGTGAAAATGATATCAAGACTAAAAATGATGTACAATTGAAAAAAGCAATCGAGGTTGCTCAGCAGTTGTCTTCAGGAACTTATGTAGTGAAAAAGTAAGTTTTGAGTTGAAATAAAAAGGTTTAATAAAGGTTTAATCGACGGCGCGGAAGTTTACTTCCGCGCCACTTGTGTATGTTGACGAAATTGATATATATGTGGTATAATAGACTACCAGCCAATTGAGTCATAGATAATGTCCTGTAGAAAGGAATTTTTAATATCTATGAGCGATTATTATGAATTTTTAAAAGGGTTAAATTTATATTTGAATAACCCAAATTTATCCAATTCTGATAAACTTTTATTTATCCAAATGGCTACAGATGCTTATATAAAACAAGTTGACAAGGAGTATAAAAAATATAGGAACAATCAAATTTTGTCTGGTGCATTGCAAATAGGTAGTGCAGCTATACCGGTTGTGGGTGAATCTGCATTAGCAGGTGTAGCAAGTAAGATGGTTGCACCAAGAGCTGTTAGCGGTTTGGTTGGACGAAGATTGCCACAAGATGTCATAAAAGGAGCTGTTGGTGGAGCTGTAAGTAGTGCCCTTTTTGGTATTGGTAGGGGGATATCTCAAGATGAAAATGTTTTAAAAACAGCAATTGAGGATTCTATTTTTGGCGCAGGAGCCGGTGCGGTTGTAGGTGGTGCTATGGGTAAAATAGAGCAGAAATTACAAGAAATGGTTTTTGATGCGTGTAAGACAAATCCAAAGCTTATTAAAGCTATAGGCAAGAAAAATGTGATTAAAAGTCTCAAAACATATTATAAAAATTATGTTCAAACAATAAGTGATAAGCATCCAAAAATTGGAAAGTATAATTATACTTCAAATCCTGGATTAAGCGAAACAATAACACAAAAATTTAATGAAGCTTTGGATGTCGCGAATTTGAGGCAAAATGTAAAGCAAGCGGAGTATTTGGGTGTAGAACCTTTAAAACATGAAAGAAATTCTAAAAATATAATTAATCAGTTTCACCGATTTAGGTTAGGCGATAAAGATTATATTTTTTCAGAAGATAAATTTGGAAATATAAATTATCATATAACAAAATCAAATAATAAAACTCCGACCAAGGTAACCGCCCCAATAGCGGAGCCCCAGTCGGAGATGGAAAAAATTCCATTTGCATATAGTATAACAGATTTTATGAAAAAAAACAATACCCCTAATTGGTTAAGTTCAGAATTAGCAACAAATATGTTACCAATTCTTGATAAGAAAAATGATTCAGGCTCAGGCTTTTCTAATTCAAGTGAGAAATCCCAAGATGTTTTAGTCGGTCGAATTGAACAATGGAATTTGCCGGAATCTTCAACTATTACAGATTTTGCAGATAATAATTTTTCATTAGTGAATAATGATAATCTAAAAATTGGTACAAAAATATTTACACCAGAAGAAATAGGTAAGATGACACCAGAAGAATTTTCCAAAAACGAGACTATAATAGCTAATCAATTAAAACAAGGGTTGATTAAATCTCAAGAAAATGATTTTAACAACCTTTTAGATTATAAAAATGGCGTGTCTGGAGAAAATAAAATTTATACTCGCGAAATTATTGGAAACATGACACTTGACGAGTATACTAGATTGGAATCTGAAATAAATGCACAATTGAAATCTATAGGTATACCTTCAAATTCAGAACTTCAAAATATTAACGACTTGATATATGTTGCACCTTATGTGAAACACGATGGTACAAAAGTTAGTGGGTATTACCGAAAACGTTAGTATATGTCACTGTACCAACGGCGCAGAAGTTTACTTCCGCGCCGCTGGTGTTGATAAACTTTGTAAATGCAAAATAACAGGTGGGCTAGTTAGCCCACCCTACTTTTTGTATTACGTCTCATTTCAGTATGATAAAAATAGTTTAAAATACGTCATTACGAGGAGCGATATTTTACAAATGGGATAATTGACTTTACAGCGCGACGTAGTAATCCCCTGCAAGGCTTGTTGTGGATTACCACGTCACTCCGTCAAGACCAATGATGTAATCCAACTACGCCTCGCATTAAACGTGCCTCCGAGCCTGCCAATAAATCTTGCTGATAGCCAATCAAATTGGCAGGCTGCTTTGCACTCTGCTCGGCTTGTTTTTCCTCGTAATGACATGATTAAATTGTACATGTCACCCTGAACTTTACAAAGCGAACCATTGAGCTAGAGCGAAATGTGTGAGACTGTATGCGGGCGCAGGCTGAGCGGTTTCAGGGTCTCAAATTTAACAAATTATACTAAAGTAAATGTGTACAGTTAGAGATTCTGAATAGGATAAAATCTAAGCCAAACAAGTTGGCAAGATTTTTAATCCTTTCAGAATGACATTATTTTATAAAAATGTAGTGTGGGGAAAACGAAGTGTCCCCACAATCTCCACTGCACGGAGTGCATGAAATAAAAATAGAAGAACCCTCACCCTGCCCTCTCCCATCGGAGAGGGTGACACCTGCAAATCCTACTCTTTCATCCTTTAATCGTACTAGAAATCGTGGTTCAAATTCTATAAAAGGTTGATTTAATTATCCGAAAAATTTGCGATAATCATAATGTTACCACCCTTAGAAGGATTTTTGGCTATGACTAATATTCATGAACAATGCTTGTTGCGCTATTTGACTCACCCTGATGAGTTGTCTTATTCTACTGAAATTCTAAAATTGAACAACCAAATTTTAGAGAAAAAGTTCGTGGTTAAAAATATTCTTGCCAACATTGCTATGTTAAATTATACTAAAAACGTGGATTAACAAAGGTTGGAACAATGTTGAAAAAAGTTTTATATATTTTGTGGATTTCCGTTTTTGCGCTGTTATTGTGTTTCAGTGTCAAGAACGGAAGTTTTGTTTCGTTCATCAATTCAATGGAAAACAGGACTTTTGATATTCGCCAAAACGTAATATCAAAATCAGGTGTGCGCGAACATAACAAAGATATCGTGATTGTGGCAATTGATGATGCGAGTTATGAATACATTTTGGACCATTATGGCGAGTGGCCCCTAAGACGCGATATGTATGCCCAAATGGTTGATTATATTGAGGCTCAAAATCCGAAAGCTGTCGCATTTGACCTTATGTTTGTCAAATCAATGAAAAGCGCGGTATCAGCTGATAATGCGTTGGTGAATGTGTTCAAAAAATATGATAATGTTTACACTTCTATGAATTTGGATAACCAACCTGAAGATTTGCGAAAAGCTCAAACTCTTCCTGATAAATTAACGATAAATCCTGATAATGTGGCAACAAATCCGATTGAGTATTCAAATTGCCGAGTTATTTTGAGTGGAATTTTAGATGCGACATCTCACATTGGTATGATTAATGTTTCGCGCTCAGATGATGGTGTGTTGCGAAAAATGCCTTTGTACCTAAAATATAATGACAAATATTATCCTCAATTGGGGTATTTGGTCGCTCAAGGTTCAGGTGTGATGAAAAAGGTTCAACCTGATGATGAGGCAAGTGTCACTCTAAATTGGTACGGACCTGCTGAAACTTTTGAAAATATTCCAATGTACAAACTTTTGAAGGCTGCTGATGGAGGAGAAACGTTTAATTATGATTTCCATAACAAAATTGTTTATTTTGGTGCAACAGCAGCAAGTTTGTTTGATATAAAAACTGTTCCTGTTGATAAAGTTTATCCGGGGGTTGAGGTTCAGGCAACTTATGTAAATAATTTACTTGATGGCAGTTTGATTAAAAAATGTCCTGAATATGTGAACCTTCTTGCAGGTTTAGTTTTGGCATTATTGACAGTGTTAGCGGTTTTGAAAATTCAATCTATGCCAACCGCGTTTGGTTTATCATTTACAATTTATACAATCTATGTTCTTTTTGCGTATGAATTGATGAGAATAAATTATTACTGGATAAAAATAGTTTCACCTTTGGCGTTTGCGCTATTTGCCTTTATTTTGGCAGTGATTATAAAATATTTGATAAAATCTCGCGATTTTGATACTCAGTATAAATTGGCTACAACAGACGGTTTGACCGAACTCTATAACCACAGATATTTTCAAGAACAAATGCAAAATCAGGTTTCACATTCAAAACGTTACGGTGTGCCGTTGTCATTGATTATCATTGATATCGACTTTTTCAAAAAGTTCAATGATACTTATGGACACCAATCAGGGGATGCTGTGTTGAGACAAGTTGCGTTTGCATTAAAGAAAAATGTCAGAGCGACCGATATAGTATGCAGATATGGCGGAGAAGAAATGAGTATTATTCTCCCAAATACTAAATATGAGGAAGCTGTTGGTATCGCAAATAAGTTGTGTACCATTGTTTCGGAGAAAAAGTGCAAACTTGCTAACGGTAAAGAAAGCAATGTCACAATAAGTTTGGGCGTTTCAACTTATGGCGCGGATGGTGAAATTCCATCAGTTATAATTGAATCAGCTGACAAACGTTTATATCACGCAAAGGAAAACGGCAGAAACAGAGTAAATTAGAGAATTGATGAACAGTAAATTTATCGAAAAATCCATAAATATCAAAGATATTCCAAGTGAATATCCGATGAACCCTTGCCTGATTGAAAATAACGAAAAACAAATCGGACAAGTCTGTGATTTTTTGATGAATAATAAAAAACTTCTTTTGGTGAATGGTTTTAGAGGGAGCGGAAAGTCTCAAGTTGTCAAACTTGCGACAGATTCGCTTACTCCTGAAACTATTTTATTAAGATATAATTGTTTAGAGACAACAATTCTTGATGATATGTTGTTGAGCTTTTTTGAGTCATTCAGACATTATCACTTGATGGGCAAAATCTCTCCGCCCAAAATTAAAGTCGATAATTTCGCACAAAAAATCAATTCATATTTTCATACAATAACAGAACCGATTTTGGTGGTTTTGGATTCGTTTGACGCAATTGTGAAAGAAAATAAATCAGATATCGTGAACTTTGTTCAACACTTGCTGACGTTTCCGAATGTTAAAGTGATTTTGATTGCAAAAACTTTTTCTAATTATGATTTTTCGGATATTGAGTTTGACAAGGTTACAACTCTTGCATTTTCTCAAAAAATCTTTGAAAAATTTTTAAAAGATAACGGTATAAAACAAATCGGAGTTTTGTCAAATGAATTGTATAAACTTTCAAAAGGGTATTACAATTATTTGGTTTTGACCGTTAATATAATAAATTTGCGCCAATTAACTTTGGTGAGTTTTTTAGAATTGTATTCAAAAAGTTATATGGCGTTTCCTGAGTTTATTATAAGGGAGGCTCTTTCACTTGTTGACCCTGTGAGTGCGCATTTGTTCCGCTTGTTGACCGTGATGAGAATACCGATTCACTTTAATCTGATAAAATCATTACATTTGTATGACGAAAGCAGGATAATGTTTTTTGTCCAAAATTCGATTTTGTCGGTTGAGGGTGAATGTTTGTATTTAAAAGACATTTTTAGAGAAGTTTTGGAAAATCAAATTCCTGAAAATGTAATGATTAAACTGCATAGCGCATGTATTGATTTGTATAATACTCAGTTGCCGTTAAAACCGTTGGAAAGAGATTTGAAACTTTCAAGGCAAACTATGCGCAACGAAATTGAGTATCACAGTATGTTTATTCCGAAAAAGCCTGTGATAAATCCAAAAGTCGTTCAGCCTATGCTTGTTGAACCTTCGATTTTGCCTGCTGAACAAAAAGCTCCACAGGTTGAAGTGGTGGCTAAACCTGAACCGGAGGAAACAAAAGAAGAAAAAATTAACAAAATCAGCTTTATCATTGAAGATAGCGCGATTTTGGATAATATTGCGGATTCGATTAAAGATTTTGTTTCAACAACTTCTCAAGATAATATGCTTGAAAAAGAGAGTTCCGGCATGAGCTTGAAACAGTTGTTGAACGCTGCAAAAAAAGAAGAACAAAGCTACAATTACAAACGCGTTGTTATGCTTTACCAAAACGCATTAACAAAGACTTCTGATGATGATTTTTATACTTTTTTGCCTGTGATTTATACAAAATTGGCTCAAGCTTATCAAAAATTGTCAGATTGGTACGAGGCTTTGGGGTATTATACTCAGGCTCAAGATTTTTATGTCAATGCATCAAATCAGGAAAAGGTTTATGAAACCAAGCTTGACATCGCAAATATTTACTACTTGATGTACAAACATGACAATGCAAAATTCATATTGTCCGAACTTGAAAAAGCTCAGGATTTGCCTAACGAATTGGCAATCAGGGTAAATTTGGCTTGTGCAAAATTGGCAAATGATTTGCATACGGAACACAAATATTATAAAAAATCTCTTCCGTTGGTTGAACTTGGAACAGACAAATCTATCGTTTCAGAACTCTATTATAAATATGCCGTGACAAGTGATGAATTGGATGACCCACGCACTGCTGCTGAGTTTTACAAAAAATGTATCAACTTGGATTCCAATCCGAAACATAACAAATATTTGTCAAAAGCATTGGCAAATATTGCGGAACTTTATGATGAGGCAGGTTCAACTAAGGCTGCCGTGAAATATTATAACGAAAGTATCAAAATCGACACCGTGATGAAAAACTACGGTGGTTTGTATGGCTCAGCGATTCATTTGGCGGAGATTTTCTCTTCTGTCAGTGATGAAAAATCGTTGGAATATTTATTCAAGGCGCTTGAATATGCAAAACTCTTGAAAGAAGCTTTTTATATCGCAGGTGCATCTTTAGAAATCGGTGATTTTTATTTCCGTCGTCGCGATAATGAACATGCGTATAAATATTTTATGGAGGCATACAAGGTTGCAGAAAAATCCTTTACAAAGGATAATATTGATAAAATAGTTATGCGACTTGAGGATGTAAAACGTCGAGTAACCGAGCAGGAATTAGTGAAATATCAGGAAAAATATGGAAAATAAAGAATTATACAGCGAATATATGAAAGCGTTTTTGGAAGAAAATTCAAAGGTGAATTTGATTTCTAAAAATGATGAAAAATTTTTGTGGGAAAAACATATTTGTGATTCCCTTGCGATTAGTGAATTTTTTGATAAATATAAATTGCCGAAGACTTTGCTGGACATCGGTACAGGTGGTGGTTTCCCTGCTCTTCCTGTTGCGATAAAATACCCAAAAATCAAGGTTACGGCAGTTGACAGCATTGCAAAAAAAATCAGAGCAATTGAATCGATTGCAAAAAATTTGGGGGTTGAAAATATTACACCGATTTGTTCGAGGGTGGAAAATCTTGATGGAACATTTGATGTTGTTACATCTCGTGCTGTTTCGTCGTTGAAAAATATTTGTGAATACGCATTGCCAAAACTTAAAAAAGGCGGTTATTTTGTTGCATACAAATCTCGCAAAACCCCTGAAGAAATTGACGAGGCTAACAAAGTTTTGAAAAAATATAAGGCAAAGATTGTTGAAATTATTGAGTACAAACTTCCCCTAGACGAAGACCACACAAGGAATTTGATTGTTATACAACGAGGGTAAAAGATTTTTGTCATTCCGAACTTGTTTCGGAATCTCAATTTGAACAAATAGGTCAATGTCATTCTGAACAGCAGGAGCAGAGTGCGAAACGAAGTGGAGTTATATTTTAGTCATGCTGAACTTGTTTCAGCATCTCAAATAAAACATATTAGTATTATGCAAAATTTGTAAAATTAGAGATTCCGAAACGAGTTCGGAATGACATTATACCCTCTCCTAGGGAGAGGGGTGTTCAGTTAGTTTGTAGGTCGGCTTTACCAAGCCGACAATAAAATCAACATTGATAGATTCTGAATAGCAAGAAAATTATGTATTCGCAAAGCTCATACAAATTTTCTAAGCTTTCAGAATGACATAACTTCTTAAAATGTGGGTCGGCATTGCTATGCCGACAAATTTTACTGCGTATCAGACAATATAAAAAGGTCATGTCATTACGAGGAGAATTGTTTTACAAATAAAATAATAGACATTACGGAGCGACGTAGTAATCCCCTGCAAGTCTTGTTGAGGATTACCTCGTTCCCCATTTCCTTAATATTTATAAATACCTCGTTGCATTTAGTGATTTTTCTTTCTACAATTAAACAAAAGGGGTATATGTTTTAACCATGACTATTATAAATGATGTTTTTACTATTCACACCAAAGGAAATACGGATATTATTGATATAACTCCGCAAATTCGCAATGTTGTTTACACTCACCAGTTGCAAAATGCGGTTGTTTTTATTTATGCGCAAGGGAGTACCGTTTCGATTACCAATATTGAATTTGAACCGGGGTTGCTTGTGGATTTGCCCGAGGCACTGGAAAAAATCGCTCCGACAAATGCGCTTTATCACCACGATGAAATGTGGCATGATGGCAACGGATATGCTCACGTGAGAGCTTCAATTATCGGAAATTCAACTCATGTACCGTTGATTGATGGTGTGTTGCAGCTTGGTCAATGGCAACAGGTTATTTTGATTGATTTTGATAACAAAGCGCGTGCGCGTCAGGTAAATGTTCAAATTATTTATTAAAGCTTAGCAAATTGTGAATATCTGTGTTTAAGTTTTGCGCAAGTTCCAAAATCTTGCCCAAAGACATATTTTGTTTGCCTGTTTCTATGCAGGCGATGTAGTTTTGGCTGACATCCATTTTTTCAGCCAATTGCTCTTGTGTCAGGTCTTTTTTTATTCGTTCGATTTTTACATTTTTCCCAAAAATCTTTAATAATTCTTTTTTATCCATAGTTATAATTCTATAAACTTTGACTTATAACTTGTATTGTGTTATAAGTTGTAAATAATAAGTAATAAGTTATAAATCTAAACGGAGAGAATATGTTGAAATTTGTTGATAAAAGTTTAAGTGCTACGCACGTGGATTTGCCACAATCCAAAGTAAAACTTGGATTTACCCTAGCGGAAGGTGCTACGCACGTAAATTTGCTACCAATCAAGGTGAGATTTGGTTTTACTTTGGCGGAGGTGCTTATCACTCTTGGCATAATTGGGGTTGTGGCGGCATTGACTATTCCAACGCTTATGACAGCTCACAAAAAACATGTTACGGCTGCTAAATTGAAGCGCGCGGTTTCTTCAATAAATCAGGCAATAAAACTCTCTGAATCTGAAAACGGTGAATTTGAAAATTGGGATAGAACTTTGACTCAAAAAGAGTTTGTGGACAAATATTTTAGACCGTATATGAAGATTGCTCAAGTTTGTAATCCTGTGACGGATTGTGGTTATAAGTCCAATGCTCCTTGGACTTATATGAATGGGAGTACAAATGGTTCGTATTCTACTCCGAATCATGGGGGCAGGACTCCATTTCTGACACTGGATGGATTTTTATATGCATATTCGGCTTATTCTGCAGGGAGTGATTCTATCACTGGTGATAATGATAGAGTTATTATTGTAGATATAAACGGAGCAGAAAAACCTAACCAGTTAGGCAAAGATGTTTTCTTTTTGTATAGGATTGAGGAAGAGGATTCAATAATTCCTTATGGTGCGGATAAATCGGATGAAGAGATTAGGAATAGTTGTTCAAAAAATGGTAATGGGTTTTATTGTGCGGCTTTAATTCGCAAAAATGGTTGGGAAATTCCAAACAGTTATCCGTGGTAGGGGATTCCTGTGGCAAGGTAAAAATTTTTACTCCGATGGTAATATGAAATTTTAACAGGAGGGCTAGTGAGCCCACCCTACTTTGTTATATGGCATTATGTGCAAATTAATTGTCATTCTGAAAGGATTAAAAATCAAGTTGCGTAGCAACGTAGATTTTATCCTATTCAGAATCTATCAATGCTTATTTTTAAATTTGACCTTGGTGCATTACTTTCTAATCAAATGGATAGACCCTGAATCTACGCAGTCGCATAAAACGTGACTCCACTTCGTTTCGCACTCTGCTCCTGCTGTTCAGGGTGACATTGCTCCTAGGTCAATAATCCGACAATAGCCAAAAGTGAACAATCAAACAAAACGAGTAAACTGCAAAAGCCGAATTTGTTTGAGGAACGAAGTGACGAGTTATTCGGCTA
>CABUXT010000006.1 GCA_902495705.1 uncultured cyanobacterium | reverse complement strand
TCAATCTGAATTAGCCGAAAAGATTGGGCTTTCTACAAATTTTATTGGAATGGTTGAGCGAGGAGAAAGAAACACGAGTGTTGATAAAATCTTCAAATTAGCTAAAGCATTCAACATAAGCCTTGCTCAATTTTTTGAAACTCTTTAACTATCTAGGATATGCTCTATATTTATGAGCAAAAGGTTTATGTTTCGCAATACTATATAGAGCTCTGTTGAATCCTTTAGTTGCAAATCACTATCAGTAATACAGGAATCTGTCGCTAGGGCACATATTTTTACCAATGCTCTAACTTCACCTAATAATTTTTGAACTTGCTCGACTCTCGTTTCAAGACTTTCCATTCTTCCTCCTTATAAAATAATGTACTTAACTAGCCCGTTACTTATGGATATAGGGCTGTTAAATAAATTTTATCGAGAACGAAATTTGATTTATGCAATAACTAAAATTTGTTACAAAACTAATTAAATATTTTTAGGTATAATAATTGTAATTATGATTAATAGAAACAATATTATTGATACAGAAAAATTTTATCAAGAAATGGGAAAATTGATTTATAATTTTGATAAAATTGTCGAAACTGTTAAGTATGACTCAAGAGAATTATTAGTTTTCTATATTCTAATAAAAAAAATTATTTCTAATGCAACCTCAGCTAATATATTAATATGTGAAAATCAAATAAATGAAGCAAAAATTATTTTGAGAAGTGCGATAGAAACTGTTATTCTTATTACATATTTATCGCACTTTCCAAATAAAATAAATGATTACCTTGATGAAGCGCAAATCCTTAAAATTAAGAATAACTTTATTGTATTTAAAAGTTTTAAAGACGCTGAACCTATTGATATAGAAGGAAACACATATTCAAAAAAAGAATTATTAGTAGAAAATAAAAAATGTTTTGATACAATACAAGATTCTGCTAAATTCAAAATTTTAAATGCTACTAAACTTAAAGATTTTATAATAACTGAAGAAAATTTTAATAAAATTGATAAATTTTTCAAAAATTTTAAACCAGAATTTATGAGATATGAACAAATGTATAAAGAACTTGATAATACAGGCTTTAGGCTTAATGATGTATTTGAATATTCATTAAGGGATATAGTTTTTGGGTTTTATAATGATAGTTCACAAGTTACACATGGATGCTTTTTGGACTGGAATCACAAACCAAAATTCAATCAAAAAGAAGCAGAATACATGTTTCACTTTTTTACAAAAGTAACATTATTTTTAAAAGTACTATTAAAAGGAATTGTAAATTTTAATGCCACTAATTCAATGCAGTATTTGTCAGGAATGAAACAAGCTACTGAAAACTTGGAAAAACTTATATATGGTACAAAACTAAAGCATTAGTTTTTTATCTAAATATTTTAATGTAATCTTCAAACACATAATAACGATTACGGCTCATGCCTGTTTTTTCTTCTAAGATACTAATTTCAACAAAGGTTTTTAGTAAACTGTTTACTGTAACAATTGAAAGATTAAGTTCGTTAGCTATTATTTGAGCATTAACTTTTGGTTGAGAATATAGCAATTTTAGTAACTTTTGACCATTTGTTGCTTTTTTGCCAATATTCTCAAGTTTATTTTCAACTTCTTTTTTTAGTTTAATAATTTCTTCAAAAGTCTTGATACTATTTTTTGATGTTTCAATAACTCCGCTCAAGAAGAATTTTAACCATTGAGTAATATTATTTGTTTGTTTAACCATTGAAAGTGAATCATAATAAGACATTCTATTCTTTTCAAAAAAGTCTGAAATATACAAAACTGGTTTGTTCAACAATCCTGCACTTATCAAATACAAAATAATCAAAAGTCTGCCAGTTCTACCATTTCCGTCTAAAAATGGGTGGATTGTTTCAAATTGATAATGAACAATGCCGGCTCTTATTATTTCAGGTACTTGCAAGTTTTCATTGTGTAAAAACTTTTCAATATCAGTCAATAAATCCGGCAACATATTAGGTTCAGGCGGAATGAAAAAAGCGTCTTGAAGGGAAGAACCACCAATCCAGTTTTGAGTTTTTCTAATTTCCCCTGGAGTTTTGTTTTCACCCCTAACACCTTGCAATAAAATTTTATGAGCCTCTTTAATTAACCTCATTGAAATAGGCAATTCATTTAATCTTTCAATAGAGTAATTTATTGCTTGAATATAGTTTTGAACCTCGTGCCAATCATCACGGAATTCAGGTTTAATTTGTTCAACAGGTGAAATAGCGTCATCAAATGTTGTTCTTGTACCTTCAATTCTGTTTGAATTTGTAGCTTCTTTTGTTGCATACATTTTAATAAAAAACTCAATATTAGGTATCAAATCAGCATAAGAATTCAATTTGCCAAGCCAAAGACCAGCGTCTTGCAATAATGGTGCAAGCTCATCTAACTTCCAATCTATATCATCATTGATAAATGAGGGATTAAAAGGCTTGTAGCCTTTGTGTAAAATATATGTTCCTGCTTGGTATTCCTTCATTATAAATCATCCTTAGTTAAGTTTAACTGTATTAACTTAATTATAGCATAATTTAAATTTAGTTTTGTAAAATTTGCAACTTTTTACAAAACTAAACAAATTGTAATAGAGATAAAATTCATAATATAATAAAATTAGAGGTTATATATGACAGATAATAGAAATGCCAACCATTTTGGTGAACCTAAAAAATTAAATACAATAATAAAACATCATTTATTATCTCAAACATTACAAACTTCCCTTTCAATTGCAAATAATAAATGCGTTGCTTATAAACAGAATTCAAATAAAACAGATAATATTTATACTTATATTGATTTATTTGCTGGTGCTGGTACATTTGAAGACAATTCCAAAGGGTCACCGATTATAGCCTATGATATCTTATCCGAACATAATAATTCTTTATATAATAAATTCAAAAAATTACAAATGGCATGCACAGAAAAACATGATGAAAGTTATCAAAAATTAGAATCTACCATATCTACATATACAACAAATAACGATATTGATTGTTATATTGGGCAAGGAAGTTGGGAATCATATAAGAAAAATATAGAGTTATTACTTGAAAATTCAGGCTGGGGATTTATATTCGCAGACCCTTTTTCGACCGAATTAGACATAGTAGCTTTAATCGAAACATTGAAATCTTACTCAAATTTAAAAGATATTTTGGTGTTTTTTAATTTTAATACTTTAGCTAGACAAGACGGTCGAAGATGCTTGCAAGATATAGATAGAATTTGTAGAACTATTGGTATTGATGAAAAAGAATTATTAGATGATGATTCCAATTTCTCCGTTAAATTTGAAAATAAATTAATTGAACATTTTAAAGACCTCAAAAAATTTGTTATTGGAGTCGGCTTTCCGACAACCGTAAAGGGGGATTTGATTAATTCTGATTATTTTTATTTGATATTTTCTACCAACACACCCGTTTTAGTTGATACTTTTCTAAACGCATATGAAGAAATGTTGGACAAATATACAAACTATTCAGGAATGCAACAACTTGCTTTGTTTGGTAATCCTGACAAAAATTATATTTATGATGTATTAAAAGAGAATTTCGCAGAAGGTTGTTCTTTATTTGAATTATACATGTTTATTACAAGTAAATTTTTATCTTGGAAAGAACTAACAAAAACACAGAAAAAAGTACCTACAATAAAAAATATTGTCGAAATATTAAATGAATTCGAATCAGACAATTCTATTAGAATTATTGCGGAAGAAAAGTTTTTGTATAAGAAAACATCAAAAAATGGAAAAGCAGGAAACTTAAAATACACTGAAGCTGGTAATAGTGCAGAAAACATGAAAAATATTAAAATTGTTTTAAATAGGTAACTCTTTCCACTCTTTACCTTGTAATAAAGAACCATTAGCTTTTTTATTAACTCCCCCCCACTGTTTAAAGAAAAACGGTATTTTTAGTTTTTGGCATTTATCTCTTATTGGTAAAATCCATTCTTCTTTTATGGGACGAGCTCCTGGTCCACTTTCTCCTCCAACAATAACCCAACTTATGTCATTTAAGTTTAAATCATTTATTTCGCTTAACATTGGTTCTACTGATAAATATTTGATTTTTGCAGGAATATTTTTTAAAGCATTAATTCTATCAACATGCAGATTATTTTCTATGGTAACACCTATCCATATGTTAGGCGTCCAATTAAGTTTATTCGCAATTTCAGCCAACCTATCAGCTCGCTTAGTGAGAACTTGAAAAGTATGCCAATAAGCTTTATTCATAGATTTGAAAACTTCTATAATGAATTCATCTGGAACATCTTTATGAAATAAATCACTCATTGAACATACAAATATAATTTGAGGTTTTTTCCAATTTAAAGGTTCGTTTAGACATTCATAATGAGTAACAACTTTAAAACCTTTTGAATATTTTTTTTGCCCCATTGCACAAAGTCGTTTAGCCATTCTTTTAGCATAGCAATTCTGACACCCTTCACTGATTTGAGTGCAACCAGTAACGGGATTCCAGGTTGATTCTGTCCATTCTATTTTTGACTTTTCTGCCATCAAAACCTCTAATTAAAATTTATCATAAAAATAGAACATAAGTCTAATCCATATAAACTATTTTTACATAATTTGATTTTTCAAAATTCGTAGGAAGTATTTCTAACTCTTGACAACACGTAAAATTTTAATCTTCCCCCTATAGGGTAGGTGGGCTTGTAGAATTTTTAGCTTTTACCACATTATTACTACAAACTTCTTACAAAAAACCTGATAAAGATTGACAAAAGGGGGTAAAAGCTGAGAGAAGAAACAAGTCAGAATGTAATAAAAATAATAACTTCTGACAAATTATGATAAAGTCTGAAAACTATTGCCAAATAGGCTTTTAACTACTTCTAAGCAGAGGGTCGCGCGTTCGAATCGCGCCGGGTGTATTTTTGCTAAATATGGTTTCGTTTTTTGTTTTAAAGGTTAAGTATGGATTTTGAGAAAAACTTGTTTACGTTTTTGGGTAAGTTTGGAAAAAAGATTATTTATTTAGTATTAATATTGTTTGTCTTGGGTTATATTTACTTTCATCCAAATTCCGAACAATTATCTTGCGGTAGTGATTTTAAATGTACGGTTGAACATCAATATTTTCATTGTTTAACTTTTAAAAATCAGTTCAAAGTGTCACCTCAAAGTTATCTTACGGGAAATCTATCTTTTCGTTTTGGAAATAAAGGGCTTAGTTCTCGAAAATATACTTATACTGTAAATCCGCAAATATTAGATTCAAATAATAAGTTAATTAAACCTTTTATATATTATTATGAAGGATATGAGCATGACGTAAGTGAGTCTAAAAAAGATATAGAGGAAATTTTAAGTTCTGAAATTGAGGAATTTAATAATTTTAAGAAAAATCCTAGCTTAGGATTTTATATGGAAGCTCAGAGCGGAGATGTTTTCTTTGTTTTTGTAATAGGTTTCACTTTATTTGCCTTCTTGATGTATTATGTTTTCAATTTTATTGAAAGCGGAATAAAAAAAGTCTTGGCGTTGATAAAAAAATAAATTTAGATTGTTCTTTTTTGTGTAGTGACTCTTTTGGTAAACTGTCGGTTTTTGATAAATCAATTATACTTGTATTTGTGTTATAATAAGTAAAAGAGGTAAAAATGTATCGGAACTGTTTTGCTCAAAATGATGAATACAAGGCAAAGATTAATGCTTTAAGACCCTTGTCAAATGAGGCATTGGCACAAGTAAAAGAGTATTACAAAATAGGTTTAACTTATGCCTCAAATGCGCTTGAAGGCAATACTCTTAGCCTAGTAGAAACAAAAGTTGTGTTGGAAGATGGCATTACAATCGGTGGAAAACCTCTCAAAGACCATTATGAAACAGTAGGACATGCAAAAGCTTTTGATGAGATAATTGAACTGTCAAAAAACAAAACATTTACAGAAGATGATATTAAGCTATTACATAAATTGTTTTATGAAAAAATAGACAGTGAAAAGGCTGGTAAATACAGAACTTCGCAGGTCATAATAACCGGCTCGGATGTAGAGTTGCCAAAACCGGATGAACTTGATAAAAAAATGCATGAGTTCATTTTGCAGTTGCCAAAATTAAAAGAAAAATTACATCCTGTTGAATATGCAGCAATGGTGCATATAATTTTTGTAAATATTCATCCATTCTCAGATGGTAACGGCAGAGTCGCAAGATTATTAATGAATTTAGCGTTATTGCAAAGTGGATATAATATTGTCGTAATTCCGCCTGTTGTGAGGGCTGATTACATTTCAGCAATACAAAAAACGAATAAAGGTAACAACACAGATTTTATAAACTTTATTTCGGAGATTGTTTTAGAATCACAAAAAGAATATTTAAAAATCATCAGTAGATTTTAGTGTTAAATATTTTGATAAATCAATAAAAATGCCGGAGCATTAGCTTCGGCTTTTATAAATTAACTCTCTTTTCTTTAGCGTTTTAAATCTTGTATCTTGCTATTTTACAGCGGATAGGTTTGCCTTGATACCTGCGTCAGAATTAATCATATTCGCATTACCATACGCCAATACGCGACGTTTCTTTGCTCCTCTTAATATTAGTTCAACACTGTCGCATCTGTTTGATGATGGTGTTGTTATCTTCTTTAACATTGTTTTCTACTCCATTAGACTTCTGATTACAGATATGTTATCGGCAAGAGTTTCGACAAACTTTAGAAATTTGAAAGGTTTGTTTACAAATTTTAATATTCTAATCAAAAACGAAGCTACAAAGCTAAAACAGGGTTAATTGCTTTTGTTTTTCAAAATGTTTTCGCAAAAATGAAGGTCTGTGATATTTAGATAACCCATAGGTATCAATGGCTTTTAGGTGTTCGGCAGTCAAATATCCTGCATTTCTGTTCCAACCGTATTGTGGAAATTCTTCGGCAAGTTTTGCCATATATCTGTCTCTTGTCACTTTTGCCAAAATGCTTGCCGCTGCGATAGATGCAGATTTTCCATCCCCTTTTATTATAAATTTTTGTGGATATGTGTAATTCTTTATTAATTTATTTCCATCAACAAGTGTGATAAATTTTTCTAACTGTGCTTTTTGGATAACTTCTTCGCACGCAAGTTTCATCCCTTTTAGTGAGGCATTCAATATGTTTATTTTTTCAATTTCATCTACTTCAATATCAATAATTGAATGAACAGAATTGTTCAAAATTACATCATATATTGATTCTCTGGCTTTTGCAGAAAGTTTTTTCGAGTCATTGAGTTTTGCCAAATCTTTGATTAAATTTTCGCTAACTTCAGGAAAATAAACACAAGCTGCAAAAACTCCGCCTGCTGCAGGTCCTCTGCCGGCTTCGTCTGTTCCGATAACAATACCGTTTGATTTGTCAAACTCAAATAATGTGTTCATAGGTCGATTGTAGCATAAAGATAATGGTTATTTCTTTAAGCCTTCAAATAAACTTAGGAAAGTCGGAAAAGAAATATCCACCCACTCAAATTCGTTTATCAAAATTTCTTTTTGACAAACCAAACCTGCTACATATAAGCTCATTGCAAGTCTGTGGTCGTGGTATGTCTCGACTTCGCAATCCCCCAAAAGTGACGATTTGCCTTCTATAATCATTCCATCTGGTGTTTCTTCTATTCTTGCACCAAGTTTTTTTAATTCATTGACAAGTGCTGAAATTCTGTCAGATTCTTTGTTGCGCAAGTCTTGAGCGTCAGAAATCCTAGTTTGCCCTTCTGCTTGAGTTGCTAATACTGCGATAACAGGGATTTCATCAATCAAGCGAGGAATTATTTCACCTGAAATATTGCAAGCCTTTAAGTTTTCAGAGTATCTCACTCGCAAATCTCCGACTTTTTCGCCGCAAATAGTTCTTTCTTCTAAAATTTCAATATCAGCGCCCATTTGTTTAACAACATCAATAATCCCTGTGCGCGTGTCGTTTAACCCTACGTTTTTGAGGATTATATCAGAATTTGGAGTAATTAAAGCCGCGACAATAAAGTACGCAGCAGATGAAATATCCCCGGGGATTTCCATTTCAATAGGTGAAAGTTCTGATTTTTCGATAGAAACGGTTGTTTTGTTTGTTGAAATTTTTGCGCCCATTGCTTTTAACATAATTTCTGTATGATTGCGAGATACAAAAGGTTCGGTTACTGTAGTGACACCGTTTTCTACGTTTAATCCTGCAAGAAGAATACAAGATTTAACTTGTGCAGAGGCAATTTTTGAGCTATAGGAAATAGCGTGTAAATCCCTTCCTGAAATTTTTAGCGGAGCTTTAAAGTCGCAAGAGTCGATTTTTGCTCCCATAAGTGATAAAGGCTCAATAACGCGTTTCATCGGTCTTTTAGATAGACTCGTATCGCCAATTAAAGTTGAATTGAAATTCTGACCTGCAAGTACCCCTGAAACCAGTCTCATTGTAGTCCCTGAGTTTCCGCAATCCAAATTTTGAGTTGGTGCTGATAATTTTCCTGTTGAATTAACAGTAATAATTCCTTCGTGTTTGGTTATTTCGACCCCTAGATTTTGAAAAACTTTCAATGTTGAGTGGGGGTCTTGTCCGTCAGAAAAATTTTTTATAACAGATTTCCCTTTTGCAAGGGAAGAAAAAATAATTGCGCGATGAGAAATCGATTTGTCGGCAGGGATTTCAATAGTGCCTTTTAACGTGTTATTTGAGTTATTTACCTTTAGTTTCATAGCTAGATTTTATCATAAAATCATCTATATATATCATTTGAAATTTTTTGAGTGTGGTATTGTATTAGTGTATGAAATATCGTATTATCCAAGGAATATTAACACTATTTGTTTTTTATGTTGCAATGTGCGTTATAGGTTTCAGTTCAATTGCAAATTTCGCGCTTGCAGTATTTTTAGTTGCAATGGTACCTATTGCCATTCTTTTTACAATTTATCAAAATCAGGTGTTTAAATTCAGTATAAAGATTGTTCCAAAAACTTTTGTAGTTAATCAAAATACTATCAAAAATGACCACTGTACGGTTATGTATGCTCCTGATGAAAAAATTATTGTTATGGATAATGAGCCTGACAAAAGGCGCGCAAAACGTATGTTCACCCTAAAAAAGGGTAATGTAAATATAAATAAAGCATGGAACAGAGTATGTCGAGTTTTTGACAGTTTTATAACATTAGATTCATTGGCATCTTTTTACAGTTACGATACAAAGATTGATATTATCACTCTTGAATCAAAAATTCCGACTCCTGTTAAAAAGAGTATTAATATTGATACCTCAAATTCAGGTCCGAAATTTGTAGATATGAATAATATTCAGGCTGACCCATATTCAAAAGGTACAGAAAATCCAAATGCCGCAGGTGCAGCGTTTGTTGATATGAGTAACATACAAGAGCAAAAACCTGTTACCGAACGCGAAGAAGAGGCTCCTGAGTTTCACGAATTAGATGCTATTATGGCAAATTCATCAAAGAAAATTGATGTAAATAACGTTACAGCCAGTGAACTTGCTATCCTTCCAGGGATAAATATTGTTATGGCAAAGAAAATTATTGAATATCGTGATGCAAACGGTTTATTCAAAAATTTTGAGAATTTTATAAAAGTAGTGAATGTGAAAGAACACTTTGTTGAAAAAATCAAACCGATGGTAGTTTTCGGTGAGGCTCAAAAGCCAAATGAAGACGATGATTATTCAGAAGGCAGGATAGTTGATTTTTAATGTTGTTGGATGTTTATAAAATAATTCCAAATACTGCTGTAGAAGGTCCTGAAAACAGATTTTGCATTTGGGTTCAAGGTTGTAAGAAACACTGTAAAGGCTGTTGGGCAAAAGATACTTGGGCTTTTGGTGTTGGAGAAAAATATTCTGTAGAGTCTTTGTTTGAACAGATTTTGGCGCAAAAAGATAATATTGAAGGGGTTACGTTTTTAGGCGGAGAACCGTTTGAGCAGGCTAAAAATTTGGCAAAATTAGCCAAACTTGTAAAACGTGAAGGGCTTTCAGTTGTTTGCTTTACAGGGTATTTGTTGGAAGAATTGAAAGCAAAAAACGATGTTTTTGTGGATTTGTTACTTTCAAATATTGATTTGTTGATTGATGGCGGATTTGAACAAGACAATTTTGACCTTTCTCGTCCTTGGGTAGGTTCATCTAATCAGCGATATCACTTTTTAACAGATTTTTATACCCCTGAGATTTTGCAAAAATATAAAAACAAAATCGAGGCACGAATATCAAAAGATGGATGTCTGGAACTCAATGGTATGGGGGATTTTAATAAAATAAGCGAAAATTTGTGTTTACAAGTTGAGAAATATAGAGTAAAATAGTTTCAAGAAGAGGTTTTTCAATGGATAATAAAGTTATAATGCAATTGTCAAGGTTATTTAGGGCACGTTTCCCTTATTTGTATATCACTACGTGGGAAGAAGAACGTGCGTTGGCTTTAATCAAAAGAATTGCGAAATCAGAAAAGTTGATAAGAGTTACTCGTGATGTCTACACTTGGACTCAGACAAACGGTTTTATTTTAAACGGTCAAAAGATTGAAGGGACAAACAGTCCTGATAAAGCACTTGATTTCATCAAAGAATGTAATAAAAATGCCGTTTTTGTAATGTGTGATTTTCACGTCTATTTTGGTGTGAAAGGCAGGCAGGTTGATTATAATGTAGTGCGTAAATTGAGAGACCTTATTCCTGAATTAAAAACAAGCAAATTCAGAAAAAATGTGATTTTTATTGCATCAGAACTACTTATCCCAGAATCTATGCAAAAGGAAATCACGATTTTGGATATGCCTTTGCCAACGCTGGATGAAATCAAGGCAAAATTAGATAAAATGATTTCTCAAAATAATCAAATTGATACATCTGATTTGGACGACGAAGGAAAAGAAAAACTTTGTAAGGCTGCATTAGGGCTGACTTTACAAGAGGCAGAAAACGCGTTTGCTCTTGCTATGGTAAACGATGGACGAATTGATGGTAAAGATTTGGCAGTGATTTTGAGTGAAAAAATGCAGGTTATTAAAAAGACCGGTATTTTGGAATTTATTAATACCGATATTAAGGTTTCTGATGTCGGCGGACTTGAAAATCTTAAAAACTGGCTAAACAAAAGAAATAATTCTTGGTCAGAGGCTGCGAAAAAATACTGTCTTCCTGCACCAAAAGGTGTTTTGATTACAGGGGTTCCCGGTTGTGGTAAGAGTTTGACAGCAAAAGCAATGAGTGCAGCTTGGCAATTACCGCTTTTGAAATTGGATTTTGGTAAAATCTTTTCAGGAATTGTCGGAAGTTCTGAAGAAAATATGCGAAAAGCTATTAAAACCGCAGAAGCCGTTGCTCCATCCATTCTTTGGGTTGACGAAATCGAAAAGAGTTTGAGTGGTATCAATTCAAATGGTGATAGCGGAACATCTTCAAGAATTTTTGGTACATTCTTGACTTGGATGCAAGAAAAGACCGCGCCGGTTTTTGTAATCGCTACAGCGAACAATATCAGCGGACTTCCTGCTGAATTGTTGCGTAAGGGGCGTTTTGATGAAATTTTCTTTGTAGATTTGCCGACACATCGTGAACGTAAGGAAATTTTTAAACTTCACTTGGCAAAAAGATTGAAAGACAAAGAAGTCGCAAGCAAATTGACCGTAAATGATGAATTGTACGAAAAACTTGCGGATTTAACCGAAGGTTTTGTAGGTGCTGAAATTGAACAAGTTGTTATTACAGCTTTATATGAGGCGTTTTTCAATAAACGTCCGTTGGAATTTTCAGACTTAGAAAATACAATAAAAAATGTCGTACCGCTTTCTGTCACTCAAAAAGAGCAAATTTTGTCTCTTCGACAATGGGCAAATATCAGAGCTGTTGCTGCTACTAAAAAAGATGATATGGCAGAATATGGCACTGATACAGATGAAAACAGCGATATAAATAACTCTCGCGGTGGCAGAGCTTTGGATGTCTAAAGAAAGGATTTGTTAATAGAATGTCAATTACACTGATGGCTTATCCGATGGCTTTTTTGATAGCGCCGGAAAAAGCTAAAAATGAAACCATAAGACGTGCAGCAGATGATACTGCGATAAATAAATCTGTAGCAACAAAAAACTTAAAGTTGATAAAAGTATTAACAAATATTGAGTTTCAAGAGTTGAAACCTGCGATGGAACAAGTAAACTGCACTCAAGTCAGCGCTGATACTTATTATTTCGATTCAGGGTTGAGGGTTCAGTGGAAAACTCGTGGCAAATATGTTTATGCTACTTTGGTCGGAAACATCGGTGCAGAAGGTTTGCAAAATGAAGGTGAAAGTTTATTTGCAACTTTAGATTCAATTATAGGGCGAAATGTGCGCTTGATTGATTCGCAAGAGTATTTTTATTATCAATATGATACGAGTTATACAAAGCCTAGCGAAATTTATTCAGCATTAAAACAAGAAGGGGCAACTCAAATTTTTACAACTGCAGATAACGGTGTTGTCGCAAATTTGAATGGGCAAAGTGTAAGATATTTTAAGTCTGAATATGATGCAAGTTATACCCTTGAAGTTGAGCAAAAAGTCACTATTATGAATATTGGAGTGAGTGGCAAGACCGAAGGGGTAAATGTTACTTACGGATTGACAAATTTGAAAATCCAAACAAATATCAAGCCGGAAGAACTCAGAACATTGCTTAGAAAATCAAATTATCTATTCTATGAGGCTGATTGTCAAACTCCTTTAAAAAACAGTGATGCAACCCTTAATTGGGTTTTGAAAAACGGATTTTATACGGCAGAATTTTCTGGGAGCAATAATAGCGCAATTACAAAAGAGGCTGAGATTATTTTTAGAAAATTGAATATCGCAGCAGGTCGTGATTTGCGCTTAATCAACGATATTTCGACAACGGTTTATACTTATACTACCAATTATACCGACAAGGGTACATTGCTTAATACTTTGTACGAACACGGTGCAGAAGAAATTTCTGAAAACGGTGATGAAGTTTCTTGTAAATTGTTCGGTATGGAAATGGTTTATTACAAAAAAGACGGTTCAAACGGTTACACTCTTGATATTACGCAGGTTTCTAATAAAAGCGAATGTGAAAGTGTGATTAATGACTTGAATGATGAGTATGGGCTAAATATCCAAGAGATGACTTATAACAAGATAAAAGAACGCTTGGATAGTGAAAATATGCGACTTGAATCTGAAACCGTAATGGATGATAATTCAATAGTTTTGACAATTGATATTTAAGGATGGTTGATAAATATGGGCAAAATGAAGATAAGACTATTTCCTGACGGAACAATACAAATGGAAACCGAAGGTGTAAAAGGCAAAAAATGTGCAGATTATGCCAAGGTTTTGGAAAAACTTGCAGATGCAAAGATTTATCAATTGGAAAAGACGGAAGAGTATTATCAACAAGAGGTTTTGGAACTTGACGAAACTCAACGTTTAAAGGATAATTAGCATAACAAATTTAATATAGAGGGGTGTCCGAGCGGCTTAAGGTGCAATCTTGGAAAGGTTGTGTGAGGGAAACCTCACCGTGGGTTCGAATCCCATCCCCTCTGAAGGCGCCTATGGCTAAAGCCATAGGCGCCTTCAGTATGTGGTGAAGATGAGAAGCCCCATACTGTGGTTCGAAGCGGGGAGTGAGCAGAGGGCGGATGGTCAAAGCGATGAGCTTTGCCAGTAGTCCCGTTTAATGCGAACGACCCAAGACACCCATCCCCTCTGATGTTGATTATTTCTAAATTTTTTATAATGCACAATGAGGGGAGTGATTCAAACCCTTGTTGTTTGCTCAAAATCGTTCGCAAACAACAGGGTTAGCCATTCGGCATACAGAATTGTAGTTGCTCGGATTTCATATCCTCGCAAACAATTCCAGTAGAATCCCATAGCAGTGCGAAGTTGAGATTTCGTAAAGAAAGGTCAAAGCGATGAGCTTTGCCAGTAGTCCCGTTTAATGCGAACGACCCAAGACACTCATCCCCTGTCGGATTTTTGATTAGGAGGTTTGGCATAGCAAAAAATATTTTTACATGTTTAAATAAATAATAACAAATTATGCGTATAACAAACTCAAATTATAATTCAATCTCTTATTCTCAAAAGCTTTACTTTCAAGGTATCAAAAATCCTAAAACTCCTTGTATGTTTGTTTTTGATTTGGATGGTACTCTCTTAGAAGGCTGTAAGCAAGATATTGAAAAAGTTCTTTCTAAGTCAAAAGAAAGAAATGCGGAAATCGTTTTTGCTACCGGTCGAAGTTTTGAAGAGTTTAAAAGCCTGCGAAAAGTTTTTGATGATTTTCTTCCGAATTATCTGGTTTCAAATAATGGTGAATTTGTTTATCAAAAACAAGCAAATGCTTTGCACAAAGATTTGAATTACACTCAAGAATTTTTTAGAAAAATGAAATTTGACAAAGATAAAATTCTTAAAATTTTAAATAAAATGTTTAATAATAATATGATAAAAATAAATGAAGTTGCGGAAAGTCCTTTTGTTTTAAAATACCATGTTCCGCTAACAACAGATATAAAAGATTTGAAATCAAAAGTTGTGCAACATTTATATGACAAGGATATTAAAGTTTTGTGTGAGTATGGTGGTGAAAATACTGGAAATCAGACGTTATATCTTGCTCCATTTTGCAAGGTTACAGGGTTGAAATATCTGAAAGAAAAATTAAATCTTCCAAGTTCTGAAATTTTGATAGCAGGAAACGATAATAATGATATATCTATGGCAAGACTTTCTCAATTTGGGTCAAAATTTATTTGTCTAAATAATGCAACTTTGAAATTGAAAAATATATGTAAAGAATTAAATTGTAAGTTCGGAAATATTTATCAATCTACAGAAAAAGGTACCAAAGGAATTCTTGAAGGTATGGAACATTTCTTTGAATAACCTTACCTTAGCCATAGGCGCCTTCAGTAGTAAGCAAAAATTAATCCAACTTTCTTTTAAATGTCCAGCTGGCGAGGGATAGAGTGATGATTGCTATGCAAATTAGCGGAATTAGGTTTAACATAACGTCGGTCAACCCCATTCCTTTTAAGAAAATATTTCGAGAAAGCAGCATGAAAAATCTTACTGGGTTTAGGTATGTCAAATATTGCAACGCGACAGGCATGTCTTCAATTGGTGAAATAAATCCTGAAAGTAACACGGCAGGCATTTGGAATGTTATTACACCCAAAATCGCTTGTTGTTGGGTTTTGCAAATTGAGGATATAAACAGTCCTACTCCGACAATAGATAATAGCGAAACAAAAACCGCAAATAAAAATATTGGTACTGAGCCCATAAATTTAATTTTAAAACACAAAACGACCATCAACACCATAAAGCAAGTCAATCCCATTGCAATTACAAGTGGTGGAATGGTTTTTCCTGCCAAAATTTCAAATGATGATAAAGGGCTGACTACAAGTTGGTCAAATGTGCCCATTTCGCGCTCTCTTGCAATAGATAAGGCCGTCAGCAAAAGTGTAATAACAAGTGCCAACATTGCGACAATAACCGTCAAAAGATACCATCGGTATTCAAGATTTGGGTTGTACCAATTCCTTACAACAGGGGTGATAGTTGCCCCTTTGGTTTTTGAAATTTCCTCATTATATCCGTTTATGATTTGCGAAGCGTAATTGCCTGCAATAGTTGCAGAATTTGTTTGACGACCATCAACTATAACCAAGACATTGACAGGTTTTTGCGCCTTGATTGAATTTGAAAAATCATTATTTATATAGATTCCGATTTGGGTTTGTTGGTTATCAATTTGTGATTTTAGTTCACTTTCATCTTTTGCATAATAAAATTTTCTAAACCTTGGAGAATTTTCAAATCGCGAAACAAGTTCTCTTGACTCTACCGAATTATCTCTATCAATCAATGAAACATCAATATTTTTAACTTCCATAGTAATTGCGTTTGAGAAAACAAAAAGCTGCAGAAGTGGCAGAGCAATAATCATTCCTCGGCTTTTTTTATCCATCCAAATTGTAATAAATTCTTTTTTTATAAGTGCAAAAATTCTGCGTAAACTATCTAACATCTAGCTATCTAACCTCATATCTGTATTTTTGTACACAATCACAAATAAAAGTAATCCAAGGCAAGCCAAAAATATTGAATTAATTGTTACAACTTTCCAAACCGTACCTGCCATAAATTCACTTTCGATAAAAGTTATAAAATATCTCGGAGGCAAAATCATTGTCAAAATTTGGAAAAATTTTGGCATTGAATTAATCGGAAACATCAAGCCTGACAAGAGTAATGCCGGCAAAAATCCAATTCCCAGAGAAACTTGGCTTGCTAAAAATTGATTTTTTAGTTTTGAAGAAATCAAAAGTCCGATTCCTAACAGTGTAAACAAAAATAATCCGCTTACACCAAACAGAACAAGATAATTCCCTCTAAACGGCACCTGAAAAACCGCAGTACACAAGAAGACATTGAAAGCTAAAGATGCCATTCCTAAAATAAAATAAGGAATATATTTGCCAAGTACAATGTCAATTTTTCTAACTCGCGTGCTCAAAATTGCTTCCATTGTGCCGCGTTCCCATTCTCTTGCGACAACTAATGCCGTCAATAAAATTCCGATAAGTGTCATCGTTATTGCGATTGACCCTGGGAGGATAAAATAATGGCTGTTTAAATCTTGGTTGTACCAAATTCTTAATTCAGGTGATATTATTTGCCTTTTGACTTTTGGTGCAAAGCGACTTGTCGCAAGCCATTGGTTTAGAATAGCCATGGAATAACTTTGGACATAATTTGCTGTATTTACTTCTGTTCCATCTGTAATTACTAACACTTCGGCGTTTTCACCTTTTGAAAGTCGTGTAGAAAAATCGTTAGGAATAATAATTCCACCTTTCAATTTTGATTTAATTATTGCATTTGTTAAATCATTTTCATTATCAAAAATTTCAGAATGAATATATTTGCTGTGTCCGAAAGATTTGACTAATGTTGCGATTTCAGGATTCGCATCGTCATTTTTAATTCCCATTGTGACGGTCGATGTGTCCATATTGATTCCGTACATATAAATCAAAATTGAAATCAACGGCAAAATAAATGCGATAATTATACTTGATGGGTCGCGGATTATTTGCAAAAATTCTTTTTTAATTAAGGCAAACAATATCTTCATTTTTCGGACTCCTTAATCAGTGTAATAAATGTTTCTTCCATTGTCGGCAGTTCTCCTTCGCTCCTTGTTGGAGATGTCTGAGCTGTAAGCTCTTGAGCTTTCTGTATCAACTCATTTGGAGTTCCGACTGCAATAGTTTCGCCTTTATAAAAAAGACTGATTCTGTCGCAATATTCCGCCTCATCCATAAAGTGTGTTGTAACTAAAATGGTCACACCTTTTTGGGCAAGAGATGTAATATGATTCCAAAAATCTCGACGAGTAACAACGTCAACTCCTGATGTTGGCTCATCTAAAAATAAAATCGGAGGATTATGAATTAGGGCGCAAGCCATTGATAAACGCTGTTTGAAACCAAGTGGTAAATCTTGTGCTTTTTGGTTTTCTACCTCTCTAAAATTAAAGACATCAATGATTTCTTCAACTCGTTTTTTGCGTTCCAAAAATTTTATTCCGTAAGCTGTGGCAAAAAATTCTAAATTTTGCCTTACGGTAAGACTGCCGTAAAGCGAAAATTTTTGTGCCATATATCCAAGGTTTGAACGAGCTTTTTCAGGATTTTTCAAAATATCAATCCCCATAATTTTCGCAGTTCCGCCTGTTGGCTTACTTAGTCCGCACATCATTTTGAATGATGTTGATTTTCCTGCGCCGTTTGGACCTAAAAGTCCAAAAATCTCACCTTTTTTAATACAAAAAGAATTGTTTTTTACGGCGTAAAAATTTCCGTATCGTTTTTCTAAATTGTCAGCAACAACTGTGCAATCCATCTCAATATCAAGCGGAGTGTAGTTTTCTGCAATCATTGATGTTTCTTTTTTGTATCCGCCCATAAGGTCAATCACTTTTTCCTCAAATTCTTGCGTAGTTGGTGCTAAATCATGTGGTTTGCCGTTATAAATAACTTTACCCTTATCAAGTACAACTGCCGTATCAAAGCTATGCGCCTCATCAAGGTATGCAGTTGACCACAAAACAGTTGTTTCAGGACTAATCATATTTTTGACCATTTTCATCAAATCTTTTCGAGAAATTGGGTCAACACCGACAGACGGTTCATCAAGAATAAGAAATTCAGGATTGCCAAGCAAAGTGCATGCCAAGCCTAATTTTTGTTTCATTCCGCCTGATAGTGCGCCTGCCAATCGGTCTTGAAATGGTGTCAGGCTTGTGAATTTCAGTAATTGCTCAAAATCATAAGGTTGTTTTTTTAAATCCGCATATAATTGCAAATTTTCAAGAACCGTCAAATCTTCATACAAACCGAATTTTTGTGGCATATATCCGATTTTCAGGGTTAATTCTTGTTTTTGTGTAAACGGATTTAATTTTAATGTTTGGATTTCACCGCTATCAGGAGTTAATAATCCGATAATTAAGCGAATTAATGTAGTTTTACCTGCTCCATCAGCACCGATTAAACCTGCGATTTTACCTTTTTCGATAGTTAAAGTCAGGTTGTCAATCGCAGTTGTTGTGCCGAATGTTTTTATTAAATTTTTGATTTCAACGGTGTTCATTTGGTTGAACCTCCCTCGTCCCTTGAGGGTGAGGGGTTAGTTAAATTAATTTTTATCGTTGTTGGCATACCTTGTCTTAAATATTCATCAACATCATCAATGTAAACTCTTATTCTGTAAACCAAACTTGTTCTCAAATCTGTTGATTGAACAGTCTTTGGCGTAAACTCGGCAACCGGTGAAATATAGCCGATTTTGCCTACATATTCACGGTTTTTACCTGTTTGAGGGTCAACCGAATCTGTTAAAACTTTTACATTCATTCCATATTTGATATTGCCTAAATCAGTTTCATTTACGTACGCTCTAACCCAAACAGGTTTTGATTTTGAAATTGTATAAACAGTTTGACCTTTCGCGACAGTTGCTCCAGGTTCTTGCACTCTAACCATTACAATTCCATCGTCAGGTGCGTAAATTTTTGTATAATCCAGTTGATTTTTTGCAAAATTTTTCTGAGCAATCGCGCCTTTATAATCAGCTGCGGATTTATTTTTTGTGTTCAAAAGGGTTTCGTAATCCTGTTTAGAAATTGTTTCATCGCTAACAAGCGGTGCGTTTCTGTTGAATTTATCTTCTGCATCATTTTTTAGTGCCAAAGTTTTTGCAACGTCAGCGTCAGCTTTTTCTAAATTAGATTTATAATCTCTGTTATCCAAAGTTGCGACAAGTTCACCCTTTTTAACGCTATCGCCTTCTTCTTTTAACATTTTTACGATTTGTCCGCCAACTTGGAAACTCAAATCAACTTGCCTGATTTCAACATTTCCGTATAGCGTTAATTCGTTCGGATTTTCTTTTTTGCGAGTTAAGAAAAACGCACTTGCTCCGATTATTAAAAGTAGTAAAAATACTGCAATAATTTTCTTTTTCATTATAAATTCCCTCCAACGGCTTTATATAGCGTGAAATAATTAACTAACTTTTGAGTTTTAGCGCTGACATATTCTGATTGAAGATTAACGACTTTGGAAAGTTCTGCCAAATATTCAGGTTGCGAAATTGTACCTTGGTTTAACTGTTTTTTTGCAGCTTGCAAATTTTGGTATTCATAATCTAATTTTTTTATAGAATTTTTCTCAACTTCTGTGTCGTGTTTTGTAATACATAGCGCGGTGTTCACTTCTTTCACAGCCTCTAAATCGGTCTGTTTGTAGTTTTCAAAAAGTTCTTCATATTTTGCTTTTTGGATTTTTAGGTTTGCAATTTTTCTTCCACCTGTAAAAATATCTTGTGTCGCACCGGCTAAAAGTGCAGCAAGAGAAGATTCCCAAGAGAAAAATGTTCCGGGGGCAATAGTATTAAATGCCCACAAGCCTGTGATATTAAATGTTGGCAAAAATTCTTTTCTGGCTACACGAATGTCAATTTTTGCTTTTTCTAAATTTGCCTCGGCTGACATTACATCAGGTCTTGAAAAAATTACGTCAGATTCGATATTTTGCGGAATTTCTTTTGAATATTCAAATTTATCAATATCGCCGCGAGTCAAATTTTGAGCTTCACTTGAAGAAACTCCAGTCAAAACTGCTAATTGCATCAACAAAATTTCTTGCTGTTTTTGCAAATTTTCAAGGTTTGTTTTTGCGGTTTCTAAATTTTTCTTTGAGTTATTATATTGCGTTGAATTTATAATCCCACGGTTAAATTTTTTAGTATCTGACGATAGTATTTTTTGCGAAATTTCAACTTGTTCTTGAGTAAGATTTAATAGTCCGTCGTATTCTAAAATATTGGTGTAAACCGTTGCAACATCGCTTAATAGTGCCAAATATACAGATTTTTCTTCATATTGACTGATTTCATAAACTTTTTTCTGACTCTTTGTTTTATCATGATTTTTTAGCAAAAAATCAGCTTCATAATTTGCCATAAAAGGAAGAATGAACGCATTTTTCTTTAGGGTAAAGTTATCTAATTGCGGAACCTTTATCCCTAAATAATTCGCGCTCACGCTAAAAGATGGCAACTCTTTGCTAAAAGAATATTTCACCTGTTGCCTGTATTGCTCAACCCTGTAGGTGGCTTGTTTTGCGCTATGGTTGTTTTCGATTGTTTGATTTATATAATATTCAAGGCAATTATCATTAAATCTTGAGAAAAATTCAGGATTTAATTCTTTTTTGTCTATTGCCAATGTGCAATTTGAAACTAACAATACAGTTCCAAATGTAACGAGGAGTTTTTTAAACAATTTTCTTCTCCTTTAATATTAAATTGATGTAAAGTTTTATATTATTTCTTATGATTTTAATATCTTCTTGATTAAATGTATCTTGACCAAGTAGGCGAAGTGAAAACGCAGGGAAAATCTTTGGTGAATTTAATTGCGAAATTATAAATAATGTTTGATAAACTGATTCTTTAGAATTTATTTCCAAATTAAATACTGCAGAAATAACTTTGCGTAAATAATTAAATACAGGTGAATTGAAGTTGTTTTCAGGATTTTGTTGTTCCTTTAATAAAAGTAAAATCAAATCGCTTGAAATTTTGGAATAGAAAAAGTCAACAAATTTGTCCAAAATCAAAAGTAACAAATCAATTTGTTCTTGTTTTGCGAGTGTTTTTGGCTCAATCGATAAATCTAAAAAGGTATTGGCGTATTGAGTTTGTTTTTCTATTAGGTTGTCAATAATTGCCTTGTAGAGTTCTTTTTTTCCTCCAAAATAATAAGAAATCATGCATAAATTTACTCCTGCATCCTTGCAGATTTCTCTAACACTAACCGTATCAAACCCTTTATTTGCAAAGAGTTTAATTGCCGAATTTAATATCTTTTGCTTTGAATTTTCATCTTTTTCCATGCAAGTCTCCAGTTCTATACTAAAGTTATAAAACAAACGTTTGATTTAGTCAAGTAAAGTTATAAATCTATAGTGATTCAAGAAAATCAAACCACAGAAAATATATGGAAAAATACAAAAAATATAATTGAGAATTAAAATATTGGTGTTGGTTTTGTTTGACGTTGCTATAGTTTTTGCCTATTATTCAGCGTGGGGCATAAATTGTAAATAAATATTAAAACACACTTGCTTGATACTTGCTCTCAAGGTGTATATTTTATTTAGAAAACAAACTAAAGGAGCAGAAATAATGACAAAAGATGTAGTTTTATGGACCGGAGCAGGGCAGATTGGAATGGCTATTGCTCGACGTATTGGATTTAACAAAAAAATTATAGTTGGTGATAAGAGCCTGAAAAATGCAAAAAACATTGCGGAAATAATGACCAATGTAGGTTTTGACATTGAACCTGTTGAGTGTGATATATCAAATCACGATTCTATACTAAACCTAATTGAAACAGGACAAAAATATGGCGAAATTTCTACATTAATCAATTCTGCCGGAGTTTCTCCAAGTCAGGCATCAATTGAAACAATACTCAAAGTTGACCTATACGGAACAGCTGTATTATTAGAAGAAGTAGGAAAAGTAATTAAAACCGGAGGGCGCGGAATAACAATATCCTCTCAAAGCGGGTACAGAATGTCTGCACTCACACCGCAAGAAGATGAGCAATTGGCTTGCACTCCGACTGAAAATCTATTGAATTTGGAAATTTTAAAACCTGAAAATATAAAAAATACTCTTCACGCATACCAAATGGCAAAAAGATGTAATGTTAAAAGAGTTATGGCAGAAGCTGTGAAATGGGGAAAACGTGGAGCAAGACTAAATTCAATATCTCCGGGGATTATTGTAACGCCTCTTGCTATTGACGAATTTAACGGAATTAGAGGCGATTTTTATAAAAATATGTTTGCAAAATGTCCTACAGGAAGACCTGGGACAGCAGATGAAGTTGCAAATGTTGCAGAACTTTTACTAACAGAAAAAGCCGATTTTATTTCAGGTTCAGATTTCTTAATTGATGGTGGTGCAACAGCTGCGTATTTTTATGGAGAATTAAAACCGAAAGAAGAGAAATAAGTTATTTTAAAAGTCGGCGAATTTGAAATTTTCAAATTCGCCGACAATGCCATAGTCAGAAACCTAGAATAAATTTCCCACTCGGACAAATAGGTCACTGAAATGATTATAACTTTAGGGCAAAATAGGTCACATGTCAAGGCTAAAATTGTTGGGTAAAAACATCTCATATTATCGTAGGTCTAAAAATATTTCTCAGGAGAAATTGGCGGAAATGGTCGATTTATCAAGAGAATATATCACGAGAGTCGAAAATGGACAGAAAAATATTAGCCTTAAAAAATTATTTGCAATTGCGGATGCTTTAGATGTTGGGTTTAATAAATTAACTGATTTTGAATAATAAAAAAATAACCTCCAGTAATGGAGGTTATTTTAATGGGACCAGAGGGATTCGAACCCACGACCAAGGGATTATGAGTCCCCTGCGCTACCGCTGCGCCATAGTCCCAACAACGATATAATTAAAGCTACAAAACCTTGCAACCTCTTTACTAAATCTATCATCAAAATTTCAAAAAATCAAGTTCTTAATTATACTGTAATCATGTTTTTGTCTTGAACTTTTGCACGATGATTTTGTAATTCTTTAGACGTTGGCATAATTATGCAATTGCAAAGTTCTGTCCCTGTCGGAACTTCTGCATTATCTAAGACTATACAATTGTCTAGCATAATATATTCGCCAAGTTTGCAATTATTACCGATGACAGAATTCCCCATAAATCTGACGGTTGATGGGATTTTAGAATCCCCTTTGATATAAGAGCCTAAATTTGTATCAATAATTTTTGGCATCTTAATTTTACATTTGCCGTTAAAAATATCCTGCATAGATTGTTTATACTGTTCAATCGTTCCAATATCGTTCCAATAACCGTTCACCTCAAACGTATTGATTTGACCTTCTTCGAGCAATTGAGGAAACACATTTTTAGCAAAATCGTAAAAAGTATTTTCAGGAATATAATCAAAAATTTTGTAATTGAATATATAAATTCCTGTATTGATTAAATTGCTTTTTGCCTCATCAAGTGACGGTTTTTCTTGAAATTCTTTGATATAGCCGTTGTCATCAGTTACAACAACACCAAAATGAGAAACTAATTCATGTGGAACTTGTTTTACTCCTATTGTTGCAATTGCGCCTGATTCTTTATGAATTTTTATTCCTTCTTCGATTTCGGCATTGGTCAACACATCGCCTGACATAACGATAAAATCTTCCCCTTCATTGAAGAAATATTGGCATTTTTTTACACCACCTGCAGTGCCTGATAGAGCGGTTTCTTTGATATAATTAAAGTTTATACCAAGGTTATTTTTTTTGTATCTGTCTATAATTTTGTCAGCAAGATAATAAGTATTGGAAATGACATCTTTTACCCCAAGTTCATTCAACTGGGTTAAAATGATATCCATCAACGGCTGATTCATCACCGGAATAAGTGGTTTTGGAACAGATAATGTCAAAGGTTCTAATCGAGACCCCATGCCTGCTGCCATTACCATCGCTTTTAAACTTTTTTTCATCTTGCTATAATCCCTAATCTGTCTTGCTGAGCCAATTATACTACCAAGGGTATTTTTTATCAATAGTCCAATTGGATGCTTTTATAAAGGCTAAACACGCCGAACCTACGCCATTTCCGTACACACTTTTGGGTGAGAATTTGTTACAACCATCTTCAAATTTTTTACTGCTTAATTGGTTGTAATCATACACATCTTGAGGGATTCCGCATTTATCAAATCCGCCCAAATGTATACCATTTTTAATCTCTTGTTTTTTATAAACTTCTTCATCACAAATATCAGGTCGTTGTTGATTGTTGTAAAAATACATTACAAAAACGTCTTTGCCAAGTTTATTTTCTCCGACAGGGCCGTCTACATCTATGATTGCAGTGACTAAATGCTGTTTGTTTTTGCTAAATCCGATAACGGTTTTGTCAGGCAAAATAATACTGTACAAAGATTTATCAAAAAATTTATTTTTCTTTAAATCTGTATATTGGGGAGAGTCCCAACAATCATTTTGGCTACCTTTGCAGTAAGATTGAATTTCAAAATACGGTGTAAAATAGGTTTCAGCAAAAGTATTTACCGGCAAGTTCATATCATATTCATCCAAATTTGAACCTGTAATATATGCATAGTTTCTATTTGCCTGAACCAAAGTTGCATAAACTTTCATCAACTGAGACAAAGCTTTTTTCTGTTTATACGAATTGTAAAAAGGTACTGCAAGACAAGCAAACAAAAATAAAAAAACAATACCCATGATTAACAAAGTTTGTGTTTGAGTTACACCGTTTCGTTTTTTCATCCAAGACCTCTGCATTAGTTTATGTACTTAGTATCTCAATAATTTCTTCTTTTGTCAATTTCGGATTAATTTCTTTGATTGTCGTAATTTCACCACAATCAATATCTTCCTTAAAAATTTGTTCTAATAAATTTCTATCATAATCATAAAGAATTGACCCATGTTGCAGGATATATCCGTTTTTGCGGCACTGTGCAGAACCGATAAGTTTTTTATTTTTGTAACACAAATCAGCACCTGTTGAAATCAGCATACAATAATCAAATCCTGTTTTAACAGCTTTTGAAGTTCCGAAATCAAGCTCTATTCCTAACAGTTTAAATTTGCCTATCAAAATTTGAGAAATTTCTTTATAAGAAGAAACCACATGCTGACCGTTTTTCAGATAACTTTCAGGACAGACAAAACTATACGTAATTTCATTGTCATGCAAAAGTGCACGACCTCCTGTCAATCTGCGCACAACATCAATATTATGCGATTTTAGAAATTCTCTATCTAAAAAGTCATCTTTCTGATTTCGCCCTAAAGAAATGCAAGGCGGATTCCACCCATACAACCTAAAAACAGGTTCACTAGAGCCTGACTCAATTGCAGAATTAAGCAACTGAGCATCAATATCCATATTCACTTGACCTGAATAGACTTTATAAGGAAGGTGAACTGTCATTAGTTTCTCCATAATATTCGGAATAAATTGAATAACCGTTAGGAGTCAGGTCAGGAACTCTAATTTCATCAAGTGGAGGCAAGCCCATTGTATCAACTGTTTGTGGTCTTGAAAAACTTGCAGGTTGTGAAATTTGAACCTGATTATTGTCAGTTGTTGTTTGGGTTTGTGTCTTTTTGGATAACGGAGACTGAACAGAATGTTTGTCTTGTCCATGTAAAAATATCAAATCTTTTGTAGAATTTTTCGGATATTTTTTTTCAGGTGCTACAGTTTTTGTAGTTTCTTCTTTAACCACTTTTTCTTTTTTAGTTTTCTTGAAAAGTTTGTGTTTTGGCTTGTCCTCATTTTCTATATTTGATGAAGACCCTGTTGTAACCGACTCTTCGTCCTCTTGTACAAATGAAAACGGTGCAGGTTCTTCCACATGCTTTTGAATATTTGAAACCGCATTATCAGATTCAAAATCTACTGTTTGAGCTTGTTGCAGGTTATTTGTATACTGCTCAACATTTTGGATTGTGTTATTGTATTCAGACTCTTGTTCTGTAGAATTTTGTGTAGTGTCTTCTGATTTCGCAGTTTTAGTTGTCTCGCCTTTGTCTCTTGCAGCTAACTCGGATTCAAACTGTACGAAAGTTTCATTTCCGACAAATTGTTCAAGTGCTGCACGTTTTGAGAAAAACTCAGATTTTGCAGTTCTTTGTTTATCTAAAGCTGTACGGTAATAAGCATCTGTTATAACAATCAATTCACGCGGTGCATTATTTTTCTGTGCAAGTTCAAATTTGCGCTGACGCTCTGCAACCAATTCGTTTGTAAACTCTAATTGGCGTTTTGCGCTCATATAGTCATAATACAAATCCACAGCTTTTTGCTGTAAATCTTCAACCTTTCTGATTAAAATAATCATATCGGCATCAGTAACCCTTGTGTACTTGTAATTAAGCGCCTTGGTATCTTGTGACATAATCCCCAAGATATTTCCACCGATAAGAGAAGAACCTGCCATCACAGGACTGCCCATACTTGCACCGACCAAAGTTGACATGCTTGCAATTGTTGATAAAACTTTTTTGATAGATTTTTCATCAGGTTTGTCGGCATCAGGATTTGCAAGTTTATATAGGGCAAAATTTATGGTATCACTTTGCATTGCAGCACCTTGCCACAACAATGACAAATCTGAAACCATATCTTGTTCTTCAAATTCCAAATCTTGTGCAATTTCTTTTGATAATCTTTTTATACTCAAATCAGCATAAGTCATATCGGCTATCCCTGCATCAGGAACTTCATCAAGCTTTGCATATTTTTTCTCAATTTTATTTCTATCTTGAGTGGCTTGAACATATTGAGTTTCAGGCAGTTCTGAAATTCCGACACGATAAGCCGGAGGTTTTGGAAATTCTAAACTGTCAAGAGTTTCAACAGCAAACGCAGGAACAATTGAAATTCCTAAAATTACAGACATAAGTAACATTTTAGTTCTTAGCATTGTTACCTCCAATCAACGCTGAATCATAATTATATTGATACAAATTCAAGCTGTCCACAACTTTTTTCCCTGCAAGTCTTTGCAATTCAAGATGGTATTTTTTCGCCATTTGAGTATATTTGTATTCTTCAAGCTGCATATCTTTATATAAAGAAGATGATATTGCGATTTCTAAGAAATCCTCATCGTCCATAGCTTTGCCATAGTTTTTGCTATACAAAAGCTCACGAGAACGCACTTCTTTCAACTGCCCTAACGCACCTTTGTAGTTGTAATACGCATTAATAATTTTATCTTGCAAACTTTCAACAAGTCCTGCAAGTTCAATCAATTCCGTATCAGTTAGCGGAACTTCTTGCGGAATATTTTTTCTGTTCAAAAGGTTTTGTGCAATACGTCCTGCTGCATAAGAACCTGATTGAACCATGTAATCCGCCCCAACCAAAGCAGGAGCAAGAGACGCCCCGGACACAATTGCAGATAGAGTCTTTGCCATCAAAGATGAATGGATTCGTCTTTGACTTTCCGGAGTTGCTAATTTCTTCAGAGCAAAACCAATGACCTGATTGTTTTCAACAGTTCCTTTCCACAAATTATCAATATCTTCAATATCCTTTTCTTTTTGAAGTTTAATAATTTCGTCCATGATTTCTTGTTCACTTATAACAAGAGAATCTTTGCCCTTATAATCAACTTTTGGCAATTCGATTCTTGCCTGTTCAACTGTTCCGAGATGAACTTCTTCACCGTCTACAGCCATCGCAGGTACTGCGCAAAAACTTATTATCCCTAATAAAATTAACAACTTTTTCATACTAAATTTATAGCACAATAGTCAGAATAAATCCAATGATTGATTAATCTTTAAATCTAACGATGGTTCATCAAACATGAAAAAAAATCTAAAATATATGGAGAAAAGGAAATAAAGAGTTGAGCGGCGAAAAAACTAAATCATGTTATATGAGCACCCCTGTTTCTGCGAAAAATTTGCCTGACAAATTTAGAGAAAAAGCAGACATGCTCAGATTAAAAGATTCGTTCAAAGAAGCTGTCGGCAGTTACTTAAATTCTGTTTTGTTGGATAGAAATAATGCTGATACCTATCTTGGGCTTGGTGTTTGCTACAAAAATTTGGGCAAACTTAAAAAGGCTATCGAAAATCTTGAAAAAGCTGCTTTGCTCGACCCTGAAAGATTTGATATTTTTTACGAACTTGGGCTTTGCCACCTGAAAGATGAAACCCCTTGCAAAGCAATCAAATGTTTTATCCAAGCAATTCAATTGGAACCGGATAATCCTGATGCGATTTACCAGTTAGGATTAGCACATGAACAGTGCGAAGAACCGGATATGGCTTTGATGATTTATCAAAAACTTATCGAAAATTCTCCAACATATATTAATGCATATTTGCGCAAATCTTATTTGCTAATCAAAATGGAGATGTACAAACCTGCACTGGGCTTGTATTTAGACGTGTTGAAAATCAATCCGAATTATACAAAAATATATTCAGATATCGGATTTTGTTTTGACAAATTGGGTAAAAAGACCGAGGCTAAACGCTATTACAGAAAATATTTATCTGCTAAACCAGATGGAGAACAGGCGAATAGAGTTTTAAAAAGAGTTGAAACATTGCGCAAATTAAACAAGACAGAACACAATTTGTCATTGGTGTAATTTGCGTGAGGATATGAGGACATATTAGTCTTACTGAACTTGTTCCCTCGCCCCTTGTGGAACACTAGCCGAACCAACGAGCAACGCGAGTTGTGTGAGACTGCGTGCCGTATGGCTGAGGGTTAGGGAGAGGGGGACAAAAACTTGCAAGTCTTGTTGTGGATTACCACGTCACTCCGTTAAGACCAATGATGCCTTTGTCTGCAAACTTTCCTCGAAATGACATGATTTTGTAAAAACTTAACAGTCACTCTGAACTGCGGATTTTGGCAAGTGCGCGTAACTAAACAAATAGGTCTATGGCATTCTGAATTTATTTCAGAATCTTTTCCAATTGATAATTTAGCAAATACAATCATTGATAAATCCATGTTGAAAAGAAAATAGCGCAGAATGACAAATAACGACCAACTACGCCTGTGTAATAAGCTTGTTCCCTGTGTTTTGAGTCTTTACACTGTCGGCATTAACCTTCAAGCCATTTGAACCGACAACTTCGCAATTTGCAACTTGGTGAGCAATTTCATCAGTTTTTGCGTTTTGAAAAATAACTTGCAAAAGATTATATAAAGGATTATTTGACAATGTAGTATTATTAGTCAAACCGGTATCTGGGACATTGTACTGACTATTGAAGTCTGTCCCAGGCTTTGGATTAAGTTGTATACCACCGATTTGTTGCATTGTCTAAAATTATCTCCTTTTAAAAATTTAACCTAACATGTGTATTGTGCGACACCCTCCTGCGGGGCTTCCATCTTCGGTATATGGGTGAAGATTTCCAACAGGCGTGTTTGGTATATATTTTTTGTCTCCTACAACAAAATATGAGTTTGGGTCATTTTCTAACATTTGACAACTTTTTGTAACACTGTACGCCAACCCAATACCAGATAGAATTGCATCTATTGAATTTTTTATATATCCACCATAAAGTTCACTGACAATATTTCGTGTTCCATCATCAGTAGACTTGATACCTAAATCGATTTTTTGATAAGTACCACTAGCTGCGCTAATACTGTTTACTGCTAATGTGTTTTGACTTTCATAACCGCTCATATAATAATCCTTTATGCTCTGCTCTTATATATATAAAGGATATAAATAATAAATAATTGCGTTTTTATAAATAGATTATTAAGTTTTCGTAATATTTATTTTGCAGTTCTTAAAACATATCTTGCGGCAGCTGTTGCAGGTTCGACAATACCATCATGAATTCTGATGGGGTAAATATCGGTAAGATGTTTTGCATCATTTTTTACAACACAAGTATTATCACTAAGTAAATTTGAACCGATAGAGCAACTTACCTCTGTATTCGGTAAATTTACACCATTTACATCAATAAAACCATAACAAAAACGCATTGACCCATCCGCCAAAATTATATCAGGTAAAGCTGTGCCTATTGATAAGCTACAATCATTTGAACCTAACATTTTTGATAACATAACAATTGTCCCATCAGATAAAACATAAGCGTTTGTTGTAGAGGTCGTTAGTCCATGCTTCAAGCTAAATGGAGAGGATATTGAGTAAGGAGTAGATTTACCATTTTTTATCATTTTAATATCTGAAGAAGTTGCATAATATGTTGTACCTTTTAAGGTTCCATTGTACATTGCACAAATAGAGTGTGTATTTTCAGGATTTTCTGTCGCACCATTAGTGCCACAAACTGAATCAATTCCTGCATAATCAAAATCATATTGAGATTGAGACATCCTAGCAGCTTGACTTAGCGTTGATATTGTTTTTTTTAATTGTGAACGATATTTTTGTCCGTTTGTATTTGCAATAAGTGTCGGAATAGTCATTGCTGCAACAACTCCAATGATTCCAAGAGTAATTAATACTTCCGCTAAAGTGAAACCTGATTTTAGTTTTGACATTATTTTATCCTTTACTACTTTAGATATATTTTTAATAGTTTACTATGAATATTAATATTTTAATAGTTAGATTTGATAATGTCAAGAATATACAATTGAGTGATGAAGGATGAATTGCTATTCAAAATAGGACAAAGTGTCAGGTATCTGCGCCAAAAAGAAGGTATTTCGCAAGAAGAGTTGGCTTTTCGTGCAAATTTGAACCTAAATTCAATCAGCACCTTGGAGCGCGGACTGAATAATGTAAAAATTAAAACTTTATATTCAATCGCCAATGCTTTAAATGTCCAAATCGATGAAATTTTGAATTGCAAATTCTAAAAAAATCCTTCAAATTCACCCTCAAATTAAGCATTTGTTAAGTTTTGTAAAGTGTAAAGTGTACACTATATATGGGTTTTAAGAATATTAATTTATTTATGAAAAGATTGTGTTGACATTAAAATTATCTTGTGCCATAATAATTACATAAGATTTAAGTGTAGTCGAAACACTAAATATAAATAGTTCATTAACCCCAAAAACATATAAACTCCTAAATAATAAACACTAAAAGAGACCATTAGGATGCAGAAAACGACCCACTCACTTGTTGAGTGGTTTTTTTTATGCAAAATTTATCAAATAATAATATTTGATAGCAGAACTATATCTATATAAAAAGATGAATCAAACAGAATTAGCCATTGAAAGGCTTTTGTGGTAAGTAACATATTTTATAACCCAAAGCATCCATAATTATTTCTAATTCTTGCAAATTAAGAGTGTCTTTTTTTAGCTTTTGTGAGAGATTTTGTATCGAAAAATTCTTGCCTTTGCGCTTTGCAATAATCTTTGCAAGTTGCGTCAAGGTCATATCTTTGTCTATCAATAATTTCTTAATATCGTTACTTATGCTCATTTAATCAGAATACATTACTTTAAAGTCGAGTTGACAATTTTAAATTATTAATTTAATATTTAACTAATAATTTAAAAGGAGAAGAGTATGAAACTTGGTTTTACTTTGGCAGAAGTATTAATTACACTAGGAATAATTGGTATAGTTGCAGCGATGACGATACCTAACTTGATGACAAAACTTCAAAAATCCCAAATTGAAGCACAAGTAAAGGAAAATTACTCAAACATAATGCAAACCATGAAAATGAGTGAAAATGATGACGTTCCAGCAATGGATGTTATACAAAATATTGGAGGAAATAAAAAATGGTTTGAAACATTTATTGCTCCGTATATGAAAGTGGAACAAGTTTGCTACTCACAAGCCGGTTGTTGGCATAAATATGGTGAAGTTAAAAATCTAAAAAATGGAGCTCCTTACTTTGAAACGCAATTAGAAAACTCTGAGAGCCAAATCGGCACTGTAGGAAAAACCATGACATTTAAAACTGCAAAAGGAGCTTGGTATGATGTAAATTCTTCTCTAGGCGTAACGACTGGTTCATTTTTTGGAATAAATACCCCTAATAATACTTTTCAGTTTTATTTTGATGTAAACGGAGCTAGAAAACCTAATCGAATAGGCAAAGATATTTATATTATGATTTATGACCCTGACAAAGGATTTATTCCAGCTGGTCATGACAAAACAAAAGAACAAGTAAGAGATAACTGTTTTAATGGGGATGGTTATTGGTGTTTGGAATATCTAAGGGCTAATGGGTGGGTTATTCCAGACCAAGTTTGGAAACGCAAAAAATAAATAACCCTACAACGACTCTTGTGGAATATGACGGAAAGCACTGCGAAGATAATGTCCTTGACGTTTATAATTTTCTTCTTCCAACTTTCCTTTATATCTTGCTTTTATTTCTAGCAAACTTTTTCTATATTCTGCGTCATTTTCTATACAAGTCACATATTTATCTATTGCCTCTGTATAACGATTAGCTTCAAGAATCATTTTTTTATCTTTCAAATATCCATGTTTTAGGTATATTCTATGCGTATATGCAGTTTCACCGCCAGTTTGTATTGCATGTAAATACCATTGCCAAGCATGTTCCACCTCATGAGCACATGTATTTATAATACCTTTTTTAGATTTGTGCACATACTCTCTGTTAAAATTTATAGACCCATTATCATCGGAATAAAAAGCAATAATATTTTTTTCATTTTCTCTAGGAGAATAATTTGTATTCAAAACCAATTCTGCATCATCTAGTTTGCGCTTATGAATAAAATATTTTGTAATCGGAACTTTTGAATCCTCCATATAAAATGCCCTTAGTCCAAGATATTTATCCCCAGTTGGAGCTTTTATATTTTGTGCCGAAATTGAACCCTTTTTGACATCAAAAGTATTTTTATTAACCTTAAATGACAAAACTTTAGCTTTTTGCTTACCTCCAGTTGAAGGATACTCTACAAATTTGTGTTCATTTTTTGCATTGTCAACAAATACGCTTGACAATACTTTTCTCCCTGTTTGCAAATTTTTTGCAAGGTGGTTTACTCGTGTCATTTGTTCTTTCCAAAAATATGTCAGAAGGTGCATTTCTCTAAGTTTATTTTTTAGTTCTAAATAAATACTTTTCATTGTTCTTCTTGAGATAGTCAATTCCTGAATTTTGGTAGAATCGACCCATTCATTTTCTCCAATAACAGACTCTTTCCTTGAATAAAGTCGATGTTTTAATTGCTTGCCAAAATAATCAAATGAACGCTCAACAACTTGCCCTGAGTCATTTCTAAAAGTTGTAATTGTGCGAATATTTTGTTTGTTATCTTTTAATCCGACAACAACTTCATCATAAGTTGTTGGGAGTTTTTCAGAAAGCACGACGGCTTTTCCTTTATATTTAAAAAAAGGAATTCTTGTTAATTTTGAAATTAAAAAATACTTCTCACTCATAGTTTTTATAAAAATCCTAAAAAATAAATTTGCTACCAACAAAAATTTTGTCATATAATTTTTGCATAAGAAAAGTTAAGGAGAAATGAAATGGTCAAGTTTGGAGTTTTGGACAAATTAGGTCAAAAATACAATACAGATAAAGCATCTCAATACACAAGACGAGGAAATCTGACAAAAGGTCACGATTATTTAAGACATTATGAATTGTTTTTATCAACATTGCTAGATGAAACCTTCACACTCATTGAGCTTGGCTGTTATACCGGCGCATCATTAAAAATGTGGAAAGAATATTATAAAAATGCGCACATAATAGGGGTTGATTTAGATGAAAAATTGTCAAGACTGGAAGAAGAAAGAATTTCTTTTGTATGTTCTGATGCTGTAGCAGATGACCTTCCTCAAAAGTTGAGTAAATTTAACGAAAATATTATGTGCATTATTGATGATTGCTCACATGCGTGGGGCGACCAAAGACGAACCTTTGAAATGCTCTTCCCTATGCTTAATTCAGGCGGATTTTATATAATTGAAGACCTTGAATGTGGGTCACTCGGTGCTTACCCCAATTATCCGCCAAAGGTTCTTGACGCTCAGGTATTTTGGGATTATGCAATGGATAGAATGAAGATTTTAAGAGTTTCCGAAAACCGAAACCAAGTAAATTATCGCCCATTCTTTAACCAATTACCGCCACATATTCAAGCTCTTGAAAAATCAATCGATATGGCGTTTGTTGTTCCGGGGGCAATAATTTTCAGAAAAAAATAGTAAATAAATATTATTAATATAAATTTTATATTAATACCCAAAAACCTATGGTATAATTATTTCATAGGTAAAAATTCGACAGATAAACAAAGGAGAGAAACATGATTCCTATTTTTGATTCAAAACGTCAATATGCACAAATTGGCGCAGAAACTGAAAAAGCTGTATGTGAAGTTATGAGGTCAGGTTGCTATATTCTTGGACCAAACGTAAAAGCTTTGGAAAGCGAACTTGCAGAATATATTGGTTGCAAATATACCGTTGCATTGAACTCTGGTACTGATGCTTTACATATCGCATTGAGAGCTTTGGATATCGGAGCAGGTGATGAAGTTATTACAACTGCATTTACATTTGTTGCTACAGCTGAAGCTATCGGCATGGTTGGTGCTAAACCTGTATTTGTTGATATCGACCCTGATACATTCAATATTGACCCTGCAAAAATAGAAGCAGCTATCACTCCTAAAACAAAAGCTATTATTCCTGTTCACCTATATGGTCAACCTTGTGATATGGAATCAATTATGGCTATTGCTAAAAAACACAATTTGAGAGTTGTTGAAGATTGCTGTCAAGCAATCGGTTCAACATTCAAAGGTCAAAAAGTTGGTACATTCGGTGATATCGGATGTTACAGTTTCTATCCGACTAAAAACTTAGGTACAATGGGTGATGGCGGTCTTTGCACAGTTAATGACGAAAAACTAAAAGACAGATTAATCGCTTTGAGAAACCACGGTTCAATGGTTCGTTACCACAACGATGAACTTGGTGTAAACAGCAGACTTGATGAAATTCAAGCAGCTATTTTGAGAGTAAAAGCTAAACACATCGACGAATGGAACACTCAAAGAAGAGAACATGCCGCATACTACAACAAATTGTTTGCAGATTGCGCTGATGTTCAAACTCCAAAAGAATTGGATAATACATATTGTGTTTACCACCAATATACAGTTAAAATTCCTAACAGAGATGAAGTTCATAAAATGCTTGGTGAAAAAGGTATTGGCGCTATGTTGTACTACCCAATTCCTCTTCACTTCCAAAAAGTTAATGCTTGGTTAGGTATGGGCAAAGGTTCTCTTCCTATCACAGAAAAGAACACAGAAGTTGTTATTTCACTTCCAATGTTCCCTGAATTAACTCACGAAGAACAAGAAACAGTTGCAAAAACTTTGATGGAATGTATTGAAAAATCAAAATCAGCTGCTACGGTATAGGATAAAAACAGAATTAAGCGGCGCGGTGGTGAAACCACCGCGCCACTTTTTGTATATAAAAATTTTTTATTACAAATCATTAGATTTTAACAAAATATCATGCCCGACATTTTGCATAAGACTAAGATAAGAATCATAAAACACTTGGACTGCACTGATATATTCGCGCAACGTCTCTTGATAAGCGTTTTCAACCTGAATTAAGTTAAGCAAACTTGCCTGACCTTTTTCATATCGTTTTTTATAAGTTTCAAAAACAGTGTTTGATTCTTTCAAAATCAGATTATAGTGGCTCATATTATCTTTTGCATATTTAAAGTCGTTGTAATCTTCTTTTAGTGCGAATTTCAAATGATTTTCAAAAGAGGCTTTATCTAACTCTGAACGCTCCAACCTGATTTGCGCACGTTTAATTTCAGGAGCATAAGTGTATAAAATCGGCAAATCTACAAATGCACCGACATAAGCCCCAGGATATGCTTCTGTACCTGTTTGGTGTTTTGTTTGATAAGCGTAACCGCCTGCTACTGTGATATCAGGGATTCGTTGGTGTTTTGCCAATGTTATTTCTTCTTTACTTTTATCAATATTTGATTGCGCGATAGAAAGTGCATAGCTGTACTTCATCGCAGTATCTTCAATTGTCTGATATGGCAGCAAGTTTAAATTCAAAATCTCCAAATTATTTTCAAATAATGATGATTCTTTTGTATCATACATTATTTTAGAATCTTTGATATTCATCGCGTCATTCAATGCAAACTGAGCACCCAAAAGATTTGCTTTTGCTTTATTCAAAAATACAAGTTGTTTTTTGTATTTCATATCATTTTGCAAAACATCAATATCATAGTTTGGTGAAGTTTTTGATTTTTTCTCAGCGATATCTTTCATACTGCGGAAAAGTTTTTCGCGCTCTTGCAAAATAATCACAATAGATTTCATATAAAGAATATTAAAATATGAGCGCATAACCTTGATTTTGAGATCATGTTCAGAGGCTCTTATTTCATCTTGGGTTATTTTTAAATTAACTTGGGCAACTTTTTTTCTAACTCCACGTTTACCTATTTCAATCGGCAAAGCTGCACCAAATTGGCTAGAATTTCCTCTTGTAACTTTCCCCATCAGAAAGTTAGACTGGAATTGCGGATTTTTTAGTGCATTAGCCATTTTAATTTCTTGTTTTAGTTCTTCTGCCTGTTTTCTTTTTGATTTTAAATCAAGATTATTTTCTAACGCCAAATTAACGGCTTCATCAAGCGGTATATGAACAACATCAGCAAACGCTATTGTTGGGGTAATTATTGTTAAAATTGAAATTATTAAAAAAATCTTTTTCATAATAAGTTCACCAAGTAAAATCATTCTAGCACGAATATTCTAATATTATCAGATGATGTGAGTTTTTGTTGAGTTTTGTACACTAAGATTATTAGAATAAAGTTGGAGAGATTATGTATAAGAAAATATTAGCAGGATTAAGCATAGTTTTGGCAGGTTCTGTTGCTTTTGCAGCTGACAATTATAACGTTACATTTAAAGGTTTTCAAAATATTGAAAATTTCCAAAAACTAAATGTAGTAAATAAAATTCAAGCCATTGCAGATAATGACGGAGTTGAATTTTCAAAACTTTGGCCAAGTGAATATTTTAAACCGACAACAATGAAATCTTTCATTTATTTAGCTAAAAATGAATTGGACTCACTTGAATTTGTCAGATTTAATTATCCTGAAAAACCCAAAAATTGTTTTACCAAAGACAATCCTAACTTTTGCATCCAAAAGGTGCAACCGGATATCATAAATTATATATATAATGAAAGACTTATAGTAAACGATACCCCTAATTTCATATCACAACCAAATGAACACGCAATTTCCGAAGTTTTGATTAAAGATGGTGAATATTTTGACACTAAAAATATTAAAATGATAACACCATCAGAAGAAGAACAAGTGAACATCCTCAAAGATTGTAAGTTTGATGAATTTGGCTATTTGATGAGTTGTCAAACCTTTAACAGTGATACCGAGGATTTGTTATATACAGAAGAACTTGTAAGGAAATCTGCAGTGACAAGTTTTGATGAAAATATCAATGACAAAGTTTTGAAATACATCAAATACGATTCAAACGACAATAAAATAGAAGAATATTATTATTCAAACGGCAAGCACTATATTTATAATGATAAAGGCGAAATTGTTGAATTCTTCCAAATCACTCCTGACAAATTCAAATACCAAAACAAAAAACTTCCTGATTTGTATATAGATGTCGAATTTACCTATGATGATAATGGTCGCGAAATCCAAGAATTACACTATGATGAAAACCATGTACTGATTAGAAAATATACGGCTGAATATGATAACGACCAATTATCAAAAATTCATGTTGAAGATTGTTTAAATATGGCAAGCTGGGACATTTTGCCGATAAAAAAAGAAAATAATCTGTCTCTGCCTTTTGCAATAAGAAATTAAAATACTACTTTACATAAATTTTGATTTAGTGTAGTATACACACTTGGGGCAGGATTCACAATTATGGCAATTGAATCAATCACAACAAATGTGCCTCAAAGGCACAATATGAAAAGTTTTATGGCTAATCGTAAGAATATTTCTTACGGTTACATAAACTTGGAAAAGTCTAAAGATTCTGAATACGGCTTGTCTAAAAAAGATAAAATTTTGGCTGGTGTAGGTTCATCTTTGGGTGTTGCGATACCTGTTCTCGCTTTTATGAAGCACCAAAAAGTGAATAATATGTTCAAACTTGAATATAATGCCTACAAAATGATTGGTATGGCTGCAGCAGGTAATATTGGAGGAATTTTGTTAAGTTCCATCGGTGAATCTAAAAAAGACCAAAAGAAAAAATGGAAAGAGGGAGCTTTCCAAATGTCATTGACAACTTTACCATTGTTACTTGTCGATGGCAGTATCAAACTTGTTGAAAAATGCAAATCTGCAAAAATCAATAATAACTTTGTCAAAATTATAGTTTCTGCTTTTGGGGTTGCAATTGGTTCTAATACAGCAATTGCAATTTCAAACAAATTGCGAAATGATAAAGAAGCCAAAAAGCCAAAACGTGAATTAAAATTAATTGACATGATTGCCAATATTGATGACTTTGTCGCAATTATGGTTCTTGCAAAAATTCCTTTTGCGAAAAAGATTAAAATTGAACGAGCTTTACCATTTATTTATGCATTTTGCGGATATCGCTCCGGTACAGGAGATAAAAAGACTAGTCACTAAACCAATCAACACAGGTTTTTATAAATTCTTGCGGATAATCTATGTATAAGTCTTCCGCATGTCGCGTTTTTTTGAACAATTTATATTCTTTTTTGCAAACTGCATTGTTATACAAGTTTTCAGTATGCCAAGGAAATACAGTTGGATCCTTTTCTCCTGCTATAAACATTGTCGGAACATTTATTTTATCAACAAAATCAATCGGTCTGTCTTTCTTTAACAACGGAAAACCTGCACGAATTGTAAACCATCGCAGAGGTTCAAACTTGTCAAACAATGTCGGAATCCACGCATCAGGCGAATACATACGATTTTCGATTTTCATAAAATCTGATGGAGCTGAAATTGCAACAATTTTATTAACATTGTTATATTTTGCGCCATGCAAAATAACCAAAGCTCCACCAAGAGAAAATCCGCAAAGATAAATCTTTTTATAAAACTGTTGCGCATATTCTACAACACATGCCAAATCCTTTTCTTCATTGCTCGTAAATGTGTAAAATCCCCCACTTTTACCATGACCGCGAAAATCCATCGCAATAACATCAAAATGTTTAGCAAAATCTTTTGCAATATTTTTAAAAACCGCAGAATCTTTTGTCATAAACCATCCGGGGCATAAAATAACGACTGAATCACTATTGTGATTATAGTGATTCAGTGCAATTTTTGTATTATCTATAGATTTTAGAAAAACCTCTTTCATCTTATTTTGTCGGTGCTTGTGGCATATTTATTTTGTTATCAATATTTATCGGATTTGGATTTTTCGCAGGTGGAGTTGTTGTTGGCATCATAATCTCTGTGAGATTTTTCATCAACTCTTCCTGATTAGGAATTGTACAAGCACCACCACTCATAAGCATTGCAACTAAAGCCTCTTCTTCTTTAGTTAATTTAGTTGGCTCATCTTTGTATTTCTTTGTCGGCTTTTCAAACATTTGACGAATTTGTGTTTCATTTTTTTGATTTCTTGCAACAATTGCATCAACAATTATATTCATTTGGTCTTTTGTAAAATTACATTTTACAAGAGGTTCAATTTTTGCAATCGCTTCATCTGAAACTTTTACCTCAAACACATCTCGGATATCCTTGCCGATACCTGAGATTTTACCTGTCATCTCTAAAGAACACTTGTTATCAACCCAACCGTTCATATCTATTTTGAACCCTACTTTTAATCCGAAAAGGTCCATATATTCGCTGATATGCAACGGTTCACATTCTCTGATATTGTTGTAATAACGATTAACTAAAGTATCAATTTTTTCTACCGCAAAAGCTTCATAAGGGTTTGTCGCCCCTGTTTCTCTTGCCTGAATTGCAACATTTTTGTTAATTGCTTTTTGTTCATTCAAATTTGTTGTCTGAATAGCATTAGATGCCGATTGAACACCCAAAAACATCACTACTGCTAATGCTAATATTTTAATCTTTTTCATTCTTTTCTCCTATAATAATAAATTCCTAAAAACTGTTAAACAGTGATTCAAACATACCATTTGAATCCCCTGCATTTAAAATTGTACACGCTCTCTCATTCAAAATCACATTCATCAAACTTGCATCAGATGCGGACAAACTTGTTGGAATAACGATATCCTGCGGATTTTTGAGCATATTGTTTGTTGCACCATTGTTGCGTTCTTGTTCTTGCAAAATCGAATCCCCAACAGTAATCAATTGCTGTTTTGTAAAATCACATCTTATTTTTGGTTCAAATGTATAAATTGAAGCTTGAGATGCATCTACACCATATAAAGACTTAAACATTTCATTTATACCTGTAGAACGCGCAACAAAATTCAAACGACATTTGTTATTGACCCAACCTTCAATTCTCACATTAAAATTAAAATTCATACCACCAACATTAGAGTTTAAACTTTCACTGTATGGTTTGCACATCATGACATTATCTGCCAACTTATTTCCGGTAGATTTTCGCTGAGTCTGAGTTATGTTATTGTAATTCGGTCTGTGCTGAGTTGTTGTACTCGGTCTGCTGATAGGTCTTTTTGTCACAACATCGGCAAACCCTTTGCTGCTCAAAAGAATAGCCACTGCTACAATTGATAATATAAAAAATACTTTTCTCATAAATTCCCAACTTTCTTCTTTGAATTATAGCAGATTTTTGCAAAAATAGATATAATTCGGATGAATGGTCTTTTATTGTGAAATATGTTATAATTTGAGAAGAATTTTAGAGGAAGAAAGAGATATGTACGACAATCGTTCAAATAACAATGATTTATTGATGCTTGGGATTATGTTTTTGGTGATAGGCGGAGCACTTGGTGTTTATTCCATTTCAAGCTATGTGGAACTCAAAAATTTGGGTGACAAAGTTGATTTTGAATTGATTGACGATAACAACCAAATGTCTTCCACTGATAAATATTACAAATACTTATCTATCGCGGATTTTTTGAATCAAAAATTAAACCAAAACAAAAACATTCCGATAAAAAACGCATCTTGTGTTTATCTTGATTATGCACAGCATAACGCAATTGAATTGTACCGCCTGACAAGTCGCAGAATGGAACTTGACGACTCTAAAAAAAGCGTAGCAGCAGGAAATGTCCGTGGACTGGTTAATATGCTTGATAACTACAAAACATGTAACAAAACTCAAACATATAAAACCGAATTGAATAATATTTTGGATGAAATTCAAAAATCTGAAAACTTAAATAGTAATCAAGATATGCGAATGAACCAATTTATGGACGGATATAGCAGAAATGTCCAGACAATACCAACAGACTCTCAACCTCAAACAATACAAGATACTCAAAATATACAAACAAATGTCCAACCCCAAACCATAGACTCCGAAGAACCCATCCCCCCACAAGAATAAACTCAATATGGCGGTATAGAAGAGGAGAACATGCCACTTTGCTTCTACTGTTCAATAAAACAAAAACTTATGTGTTCAACTAGATATTTCAAAACCCTTTCAGCAGGACAATTACCTATGGAGTTTGGCAATTTCAAGTCCAAAAATTTCTTCAATCTTTACTCTGTTCAAAATATCAGCTATCAAGGTATCAGGTGTTAAATTTGCAATATTTCCATAATCAGGCAATACTCCGAGAATATTTATATTTGCATATTCTTTCAAAATTTGAGGGAAATATTTTTCTTCCAAATCCTCAGAATTTTCATCGTATTGAGTAAGAATTATTCCCAAGAACTTCACTCTGTTTGCTTGAACAAGGGTCAAACCCATAATAACGTTATCAATGGATGTTTTTTTAGGGTTTACAATTAAAACCAGTGGAAGATTTAATGTTTTAATCATATCAACTTCGGTTAAATGCTCGGCAATTGGGGTTGCTAAGCTGTTTGAACCTTCAACGATGTTACAATCGTTCAGTTTTGCATACCCTTGGGCTTCAGTAAAAATTGTGTTTATATCAACTTTCAAGCCATCTTCGTACGCGCCGACAAAAGGGGATGAAGTGCTTTTTATCAAATATGTTGAACCTGTTGTGATATTTGAATCCACACGCTTTATCAATGCTAAATCAGGAGAACTTTTAAATCCGTTTAATTCGACAGCCCCTGTCTGTATCGGCTTATAAACGCTTGTGGAATAAGAAAGGCTCTGCATTGTTGCAGCTAATCCTGCCGTAACAATTGTCTTGCCTGACTGGCGTTCAAGTCCTGATATAAATACGTTTAGCATAGTTTCATATTATCACGAGTTTTTATTTATTGCAAAATAAACTTCTTTCAATCGTTTCTTTGTAATATGTGTGTACAGTTGGGTTGTAGAAACATCACTGTGCCCCAGTAGCTCCTGCACTACCCTTAAATCTGCTCCGTTTTCAAGCAAATGTGTTGCAAAACTGTGCCTTAGTGTGTGTGGTGAGATGTGTTTGTGGATTTTTTCACCCTGTTTTTTTATGAAATTATAAACATCTTGGCGGGTAATCTGTTTGCCATCGTCTTTTAAAAACAAAATTTTATTATCGCCGAGTTTGTTTTTTAAGATAATTAAATCGCGTACTTTTAAGTATTTTTTTAGTGCGGCTTTTGCTTTTTCTCCAAACGGTACAATTCGCTCCTTTGACCCCTTGCCGTAACATTGAATATATTTTGACTTGATATCAATATTATTCAATTGCAAATTGACAAGTTCAGACACCCTCAAGCCGCATCCATAGAGCAATTCCACAATTAATGATTCTTCTTCTGTCAAATCAGAACTAAGAATTTGATTTAATTCTTCCACCGTCATAACTTTTGGTAAATGTTTTGGAAGTTTTGGCTGTTCAAGAGTTTGAGCAGGATTTTTTGTCCCATATTCATTTGCGCAAAACCATTTGAAAAATCCTCGCAATGATGCAACTTTTCGTGTTACACTTGTTGGGTTGTAGTTGTCTTCGCGAAGTTTTAAGATAAATGCGTTTAAATCAGTTCTTTCAATATCTGCAATATCAGAAACTTCACGAGATTTACAAAAATCTAAAAATGCAGTCAAATCTCTGCGATAAGCCTCCAAAGTATTTTGAGCCAAACCTTTTTCAACTTCCAAATACTCTAAATATTCAGATAAATACTGTATATCCATAGAATTGATTATACTCTTTTTTCAACTTTTAGCAATCGGTTGAGTTTGCGAGTTTGTACAAATAATCCTCTCTGGCACTGCATTTTATCCCCATTGGGATAAAGTTTTCCTTGAATCTTTCAACGGCATATCTATCTGTCATACCTGAAATATAATCGGTTACAACGCGAATAATTCTTTCAGGCGGACAAATTTCTTTCAACATTCCGCAATACAGATAAAACAATTCTTTAATAACTCGTCTTGCTTTGCGTTCCTCGAGTTTTGCCATTGATTCATCATTATAAACATTTTCAAACATCCACTGACGAAGTTTTGTAGTATAACCCCAAGCCTCTTCGCTCATTGCAATATCAGAGATTTCAGTTTTTCCGATTGAATGATTAACAACTTCTGTTATCATTTTATTTAAGCGTTTACTTTGATTTGATGAAAAATATTCAATACAATCTTTTGGTAAGTCACTTTCTGAAATTACCCCTGCGCGGATAGAATCTTCAATATCATGATTTATATATGCGATTTTGTCGGCAAGTTGTACTACCTTTCCTTCCGGCGTAGTCGGTGTAAATCCCCAAGTGTGAGTTTTTATGCCTTCAATAGTTTCTTGGCACAAGTTCAATTTTTCCAAAACTTCTACCACTCTGACACTTTGTATATTGTGGTGAAATCCTCCGGGGACAAGTTCATTTAGAACCCCTTCTCCGCAATGACCAAACGGAGTGTGCCCCAAATCGTGTCCAAGTGCGATTGCCTCAACCAAATCTTCGTTTAAGTCAAGTGCTCTTGCGATAGTTCTGCCGATTTGCGAAACCTCTAGTGTGTGGGTTAAACGAGTTCTAAAGTGGTCGTCAAACGGAGACAAAAACACTTGAGTTTTGTGTTTTAGTCTTCTGAATGCTTTTGAGTGTAAAATTCTATCTCTATCCCTTTGAAAATCTGTCCTCAAATCAGATTGAGGCTCTTGTATTTTTCGTCCTTTTGAATTAGCTGACTTTGTTGCGATATCGCTAAGCCATTCAAATTCACGTTTTTCTAACTTTTCTCTTATGGTTAATGTGGTCATTTCTCTCCCCTGCCTGTGCTAATCGTTTACACACCGCTCACAGTTGTGATTTTAGCAAAAAGTTTCAATATGGCTATACTTTGTTTGGAGGATATTTTGGGTTCTGGATATATTAATGTTGATTAACAAAAAAATACTGTCATGCAGAACTTGTTTCAGCATCTCAAATTGAACATATTTGTCCTATTTAAAATTTGTAATATTAGAGACCCTGAAACGAGTTCAGGGTGACAGTTAAGTTCTAATTGTTAAGAAATCTTAACAATACCCCTCGAATCATGCAATTACGCGCCACGACATGTTTTTATATAGATGTAGGTTAAAAAAAGGTTAGTTATAAATATTAAAAAGGTAGGGTTAGAACAATGGGCATTCTGATTTTCACAGCTCGTGTGCACGACTTGATTCACCAGAAAAGTGATGTCGAGTACAAATTAACAAAGCTGACAAAAAGATTAAGAGATTTACAGCAGTACACTGCAACCATCTCAAATGGCGGAGTTTCAATCGGTGATTTGCTAAGCTCTCCGGCATCAATGATGGGCAGAACAATGAATTACTTAGGTTTTGCACATAATAGTGCAATTGCCTATATGAACCAAAACGCACCATTTATGCAACAATTGTATATGCAACAAATGGGTCAAGCTCAAAATGCTCAACAGCAACAACAAATGAACGAATACATTATGCGTCAGTTGTATGCTCAAGGTAGAGATAGAGCAATGCAAGTTGAAACTAAAAACTTGAAGGTTGAGGAAGAAAGACTTGCTCAAGAAAAGGAAAAACTTGAAGCTTTAGGTAAAGAAATCACAGCTGAATTGCAATCCGCTAAGGAAGCTCGAGACCAAGGCATCAAGGATATGGCTCCTAAATATACCTTCGCTTAATAAAATGAAACCTAACCCCCTATTTATAACTAAACCGATAAAGGCTCACCATCAAGGTGAGCCTTTTAGTTTATGTTGAAATTATTTCATCTATCGGAATATCAAAATCATCATGTGGCAAATGTTGTGCGCGCAATTCTTTTGGTATTGCACAGATAGTTTTGACTTTGAAATCTTTTAAAAATCTGTCATAAAACCCTCCGCCATACCCAAGGCGAAACCCTTCATAATCAACCATCAACGCAGGTACGATTACCAAATCTAAAATATTTTTATCTACGGCTTTTGAAGGTGGTTCAAAGATGTGAAATTCAGATTTTTCAAGCTTGTCGCCCAATTTATATGGACAAACTTCCAACTCTTTCCCATTTACGCGCGGAAGATAGAAATTTTTCTCATCTTCAAAGAGTTTACGCAAATCAATTTCGTATTTTGTCGGATAAAATAGCATAACATTTTTTGCTGAAAAGTAGCTTTCTGAACATCTGACCAAATTCGCCAATTTGTCTGATATTTCAGGGAGTGGAAGAGTTTTTCGTAATTCTTTTGCCCTACGTCGTAAATCTGTTTTGTTATCCATATTTTTAATATATAATAATTGGTAGAAAAATGGCAAATGATTGTAATCACAATTTAATAAATCCGAATTGGGCTCAACACGGTTATATACAAGTTTATACAGGCAATGGCAAAGGTAAAACCACTGCATCTTTAGGGCTTGCGATGAGGGCACTTGGCAGATGTTGGAAAGTGCTTATCATTATGTTTACCAAAGGTGGAGACGATTATGGTGAATTGAATGCATTTCGTGAGCTTGCACCTGATATTGCAAACAATTTGAAAATTGTTCAGGCAGGACTTGATAGAATAGTTTATCTTGATAACCAAAATGAGAAAGACAGAGAAGAAATTCTAAAAGGTTGGGAGCTTGCTAAAAAAGCCATAAAAAATGATGAATATCAATTGATAATTTTAGATGAGGCAAATATTGCAATCGACCTTGGAATTATTGATGTGGATGAGGTTGTAGAGGTTTTGAAAAACAAACCTGACAATATGGAAATTGTTTTGACAGGCAGAAATGCTCATCCAAAAATTATTGACATAGCACATCTTGTTTCTAATATTGAACCTGTGAAACATTACTGGAATACAGGTATAGCAGCAAGAAAAGGGATTGAATATTAAATAAATTATTTGTTTGTATAGTCTTCAATATTGAACATTTTGTATTGAAGTGCTTGCATAAGGTGGATTTGTTCAATATTTTCACTATTTGTCAAATCCGCAATAGTTCTTGCAAGTTTCAAAACTCTATCATATCTTCTGCCTGATAGTTGATATTTTACAATTGCAACTTTCATCAATTCTTGAGATTTGCTATCCAGTTGGCAGTATTTTTTGATAAGTTCTGAGGTTAATTCAGAATTGGTTAAAATGTTGTCATTTTTGTATCTCAATGCTTGAATTTTTCGAGCAGCAATTACTCGTTTTCTTATAGTTGCCGAGTCTTCTTCAACTTCTGTTGTTGCCAACAATTCAGATGGCGTAAGTCTTGGTACATCAACTTGTATGTCTATTCTATCAAGTAACGGACCTGATAATTTTGACAGGTATCTGTTGATTTGAAAATCAGAACATGTACATGGCTTTTCTTTATCCCCTAAAAATCCGCAAGGACAAGGGTTCATCGCTCCAAGTAACATGAATTTTGCAGGGTATTTAACCGAATGTTTTGCCCTTGAAATCACTATTTCGCCATCTTCTAACGGTTGGCGCAAAACTTCTAACACTTGGCGCGGAAATTCAACCATTTCATCCAAAAATAAAACTCCACGATTTGCAAGGGTGATTTCCCCCGGTTTTGGAGAACTTCCACCGCCAATAATACCGTTAGCTGATGCAGTGTGGTGAACCGAGCGATAAGGACGCTTTACCATCAATGGTTCATTCGGTGGTAAAAGTCCGCAAATACTGTAGATTTTAGTTAATTCTAAAGCCTCAGATAGTTCAAGTGGCGGTAAAATAGATGCAAAACATTTTGCCATAAGTGTTTTACCTGACCCCGGAGAACCTATCATAAGCAAGTTATGTCCTCCTGCTGCCGCGATTTCAAGAGCTTTTTTAGCCTTATGCTGCCCTTTAACATCTTTAAAGTCAAACGGATAATCTTGATTTGACTGAGATGATAAATATGCATTAACATCAACAACTGTTGGAGTAATCTTAGTTTCAATAAAATGATTTACCACGTCTGTCAGGTGTGCCGCCCCATATACATTGACTTCTCCGTTTAGGGCTGCTTCTTTGGCGTTTTCTTTCGGAACGATTACATTTTTTATTCCAACTTCTTTTAAGCCTAAAACCAGCGGTAAAACACCTGCAACAGAGCGAATTGTTCCATCAAGCGATAATTCTCCGATAAAGGCATACCCTTTTAATTTTTCAGAATCCAAAACCTCTTCTTCTGTCAAAATTCCGATAGCTATGGGTAAATCAAAACTCGTTCCGATTTTTTTCAAATCGGCAGGGGCTAAATTTACTACAACTTTTTTTGACGGAAATGAGTAACCTGAATTTTTTATGGCAGAACGAACCCTGTCTCTTGCCTCGTTTATAGAGGCATCAGGCAAGCCGACAATAGACATTGCAGGCAAAGAATTAACCACGTCAGTTTCAACTGAAACTTCGTATGCGTTTATTCCGATTGCTGTTGCTGTTTTTACAATATTAACCACATGGCTAGTATAGCATAATTACTATTATTTGTCTTTTATGTAAAACCGTGCTAAAATGGACGAACGGAGAGTGCTAAATTATGACAAAAGAAATTTCTAAATTGAACAACAATATCGAATATATTTATAAAAGAAATGAAGATACACCAAGGCTTGCTTTATGCTTGAATTTATCAGTAAATAAAGCCGAAGAAAAAGCTGGTATTTATTCATTACTCACAAGATTGTTATTGCAAGGTACAAAAAAATACAATTCAGAAGAGTTGGCAAATGAATTTGAAAAATATGCAATTGATTTTTCCAGTGAACTTTTTCCAAACTATTTGAGATTAAAATTTGTATGTTTGAATGAAGATGTTTCAAAGGCGATTGAATTGTTGAATGAAGTTTTGACAAATTCTACATTTGAAGAATTTGAAAAAGAAAAAATTAAATTGAAAGGTGAAATTCAAGCACAATTGGATTCTCCAAGAGCATTGGCAATGGATGCATATTGTCGAGCTATGTATGGCAATCACTACTATGGCAATTCAATGACTAAGATTTTGGAAAACTTGGATTCTATCACAAAAGACGATGTAGTAAATGCATATCACTATATATTAAATAACAGCAAAAAAGCACTTGCTATTGTCGGTGATGTTGAAAAATCTGAAATCCTGCCTCAAATTGAAGAAACAATCGGCAAACTTCCTGACTCTATTGATAATAATTTTGATATAGAAAAGCCTGAATTAAAAGAGGCAAAAGAAGTTATAAATACAAAATCTGATTTGAACCAAGCGCATATTATTAAAGGGTGGCAAGTTCCGACTTATGGCGAACCTGATTATCCTGCTTTGATTTTACTAAATATTATCCTTGGTGCAAGCGGATTGTCTTCTCGCTTGTTCTTAGAACTTCGTGACAAAAAAGGTTTGGCTTATGTAGTAAGAAGTTCTTATGAAACATACAAACTTGCAGGTAACTTCATGATTTATATTGCAACAGAGCCTAAAAATATTGAAGTTTCTCTAAAAGGTTTCAACGAAGAAATTGAAAAAATCCGCACTATTCCTGTTGGAGAAAAAGAATTAAGTGATGCTAAAAATAACTTAATCGGTAAATGTGCATTTTTAGAAGAAACTAACTTGCAGCAGGCATGTTCTTACGCTAAATATGGCGTTGTAGGTTTTGGCTTTGATTATACTGAAAAAATGAAAGATTTGGTTAAAGCTGTTACTGCAGAACAAGTTCTTGAATGTGCTAAAAAATACTTCAATGACAAATCTGTTCTATCAATAATCAAACCATAACTTGTCAGCTAATAGTTTTTTATAATAATTCAAACGACAATTCTGTATTGAGAGGATTGTCGTTTTGTTTAACAGAATTGTGAAAATTTTATATTTAAGTTTACTTGTAATTTTTCTTGTACAAAATTTTTCATATTCTTTAGAACCTCAATTATCGGCAGGTGTCTCCTCTCAAAAATACATTTCAACTGACAAGATAGAGCAAATTTTTAAATCAAACCTTGGAACAATCGGTGGTATTTTGTATACAAAAGTTCCGCGCGGACTTGTGGTGAGTTTTGACAGTGACATATTTTTTGAAAATGAATCAGTTGAATTAAAAGACTCATCAAAAGATTTGTTAAATAAAATCAGTGTATTGATTAGTGAAATCGGAAAACCTTGCGTAATTGAAGGTAATTCGACAGAACGAAATGAGCGCGGAAGTTTTACAAATTCCAATTTAGAATTGACTATAGAAAGAGCGCAAAATGTCGCACATTATATTGTACAAACAAAACTTGTTCCTCTAAATCAAATTTATGCAATAGGATTTGGCGAACTTATGCCATTTCGAGATAACGTAGATTACCGTGACGATATGGATAATCGGATAGATTTTGTCATAATAAATTACGAAAAATATCAAAGGTAACTTTATTAAAGTTAATATTTATTTTTATTAATAATTAGTTTTCAATTAACCTTGTGCGTAATATGATTTTCTTATGGCTGAAAATGAACAAAAATATGTACCGCTCCACCTGCACACAGAGTATTCATTACTTGATGGGGCGATTAGAATAGGGGATTTGTTAAAGTTTTGTAAGGAGCATGAGTTTCCTGCAGTTGCCGTTACTGACCACGGTGTTATGTATGGCGATATGGAATTGTATGAACTTGCAAGAGATTCAGGTGTTAAACCGATTATGGGTAGTGAATTTTACTTCCATGACGGCGATATTACAGAGCATGACAAAACTCACAACCCTTGTTATCACTTGGTTTTGCTTGTAAAAGATAATACAGGTTATGCAAATATCGTAAAATTGACTTCTGCTGCTTGGTGTAAAGGTCGCTACGTAAAACCGAGAATTAACTGGGAACTTCTTGAAAAACACCATGAAGGTTTGATTTGTTGTTCAGCTTGTTTAGGTGGTGAAGTTTTACAGCATTTGCTAAAAAATGATTATGAAGGTGCAAAAGCTGTTGCAAAAAGATTTAAAGATTTGTTCGGAGATGATTATTATATCGAACTTCAAGACCATGGTTTGGAAGAACAAAAACGTACAAATCCTGATTTGATAAAAATTGCTCAAGAACTTGATATTGAGATGGTTATTACAAACGACTCTCACTATTTGAATCTTGAAGATGCCGACATGCACGATACTTTGTTGTGTATGCAAACCAACAGTGATAAGGATGACCCAAACAGATTTCATTTCCCTAACAATGAATTTTACGTAAAAACCGCATCTCAATTGAGAGATTCTTTCAAATGGATGGATAGCGAAATGTTTAACAGATGTATTGAAAACACTGTTAAAATCGCTGATAAATGTCATTTGATGCTTGAACTCGGTAAAAGTCCGTTGCCTGATTATGAAGTTCCGTCAGGGTATACAATTGAAACGTATTTGGAATACCTTGTCCATGTCGGTTTGAAAAAAAGATACGGCGAAGTTTCTGATTCTATTAAGGAAAGGGTTAAGTATGAGCTTGGTGTAATTGAGCAAATGGGTTTTGCTGCTTATTTCTTAATTACTTGGGACTTTATCCACTTTTCAAAAACTCATGGAATCCCTGTAGGTCCTGGGCGTGGTTCTGCGGCAGGTTCTGTTGTTGCTTATGCACTTGAAATCACGGATTTGGACCCTATTAAGCATAAACTGTTGTTCGAAAGATTCTTAAACCCTGAACGTTTCACCATGCCCGATATTGATATCGACTTCTGTATCGAACGTCGTGGCGAAGTTATCGAGTATGTAACTCAAAAGTATGGCGAAGACAGAGTTTGTCAGATTATTACATTTGGTACTTATGCCGCAAAAGCCGCATTTAAAGGGGTTGCCAGAATTTTAAAAGTTCCGTTTTCTGAAAGTAACCGCCTTGCAGGTTTGATTGAACCTGCAATAGAACTTGCAATGAGTATCAATGATAAGGCTAAAACTTTAAAACAAGCTATTCAGTACGAAGGTTCAGAATTAAGAACTCTGTATGATAAAGACGAACAGATTATGATTGACCCAATTGAGGGCAAAACTGTCGGTCTTAAAAAGTTGATTGACCTTGCTATTGGTATTGAAGGTTTGAAAAATAATACCGGTACCCACGCAGCAGGTGTAATTATTGCTCCAAAACCGTTGGATGAAATTTTACCTGTCCAACCTTCAAAAGATGGTATTATTCAAACAGGTTATCCGCCACACGCGGTTACTGAGGTTTTAAGCCTTTTGAAAATGGACTTTTTGGGCTTGCGAAACCTTACAACGATATACAAAACTGTTGACATGATTAAACGTCGTCAAGGAATTGAGTTAAAAATCAATGACATTCCGCTTGATGATAAACCGACTTATGATATGTTGATGGCAGGTGATACGGACGGGGTGTTCCAGTTGGAATCCCAAGGTATGAAAAACCTTGTAAAAAGGTTAAAACCGGACGTATTTGAAGATTTGGGCGCTTTGGTAGCATTATTCAGACCGGGTCCGTTGGATTCAGGCATGGTTGATGATTTCGTTGAACGTAAACATGGTCGTCAGGAAATCACTTATGCGCACCCACTACTTGAACCTGTGTTGAAAGATACTTACGGTACAATCGTTTACCAAGAACAAATCATGCAGGTGTTCCAAGTTTTGGCTGATTACTCACTTGGTCAAGCCGACATGGTTCGTCGTATGATGGGTAAGAAAAAAGTCGACGAAATGGAAAAGCAGAAGGGCAAATTTATTGAGGCGTCTGCAAAACACGGTATGACTGCCGAGGCTGCAACTGCTTTGTTTAACCAAATCTTGAGTTTCGCATCGTACTGTTTCAACCGAAGTCACTCAGCAGCGTACGCATTTGTTGCTTACCAAACGGCTTATTTAAAATGCCACTTCCCTGTTGAATACCTATCAGCACTGTTATCAAGTGTTTCAGGCGACCAAGAAAAAACTCAATTATATATTGAAGAGGCTCTAAAAAAAGGTATCAAAGTTCTACCTCCTGATATTAACCACTCGTTGGCATCTTTCACGCCTGACGGTGACAATATCAGATTTGGACTTGCATCAATTAAACAAGTTGGTGAAGGTGTTATTGAAGATATTATCAAAGAGCGTGAAGAGGGTGGAGACTTTAAGTCAATTTACGATTATATCAAACGTGTTGATGTAAAATGTACCAACAAAAGAACTTTGGAAGGTTTGATTAAAGCAGGTGCTTTTTCAACTATTGAAAAAAGTCGTAAACAGTTGATGGAAAATTTGGAATACATCACAGCAACTGCCTCAAAAGAAGCCAAAGCAAAAGAGTCAGGTCAAGGCAGTTTGTTTGATATGCTTGGAGATACAGCATCTATAGATAATGCGAAATTCTCTCTTGCAGGTTCTGATGAAGAATACGATGCGCGCCAAATTCAATTGTTTGAAAAAGAATTTTTGGGTTTTTACGTAACAAGTCACCCATTATCTACAATCAGGGACAAGTTACCATTTTTGATGACTCACAAAATTTCAGAGATTCCGTCTGTTGCAAATGAAAAGGTTGTTACAATTTGCGGACTTGTTACCGGGACAAAACAAATTCCAACCAAAAACGACCCTACAAAATTTGTGCGTTTTGTGACAATAGAAGATTTGACAGGCAGAATTGATACTCTTGCATTTAATTCAAAGATTCAAGAATATAACGACTACTTGCAAAACGAACAGCGAATTATTGTATCTGGGAAAGTCAGTCGCCGTGGGGATGATGACCCACCGATTATTTTGATTGATACAGTAAAACCTGTTGATAATTCAAATATTTTCACCATTGAATTTAAAGATGAAATGAAGTTTGAAGAATTGGTATTTTTGAAACAGTTGTTGTGCCAATATTCAGGCTCTGACCCTGTAATGATGAAACTCCCTGATTTGACAGGACCTGTCAAGATTTTGGCATCGTCAATGTTTTGGGTAAATTCATCAAACGATTTGGTCAACACTTTGCATAAAGGTTTTGGTGACAGAATCGGAATTTCAATCAAATCAATGGATACGGATATAAAAGAGGCGGTTTAAAATAAACCGCCTTTTCTAATTTTTGTAATTTAGTTTTGATTAAACTAGGTTTACGTTGTTTGTTAAGAAATCCGAAATATTAATTGATTTTCCTTGTTTATCAGCGTTTTCTAATACTTGCGGAAGGATTTCAAGATTTTCTTTTATCGCTTTTGTATTCCCTGTTCTGATTACACCGATATCGCATGTTGGTTGAGTGTTTTTGCAAAGTTTTTCGATTGTGTCAAGTATCGGTTTTAGCATTTTTACGTTTTTAGGTTTTGAATCGCTGTAACATAAGTTCTTGATAAATTCAAAAAATTCTTTGTTCTTTTCAAAAGTTCCTGTGTAACCGCCGCTTAGAGTATCTTTAGCAATCGTTCCGACAACTTCTTTTGTTGCTCTCATTTGTTCTGCTAAACTACCCATGTTTGGCAAGTCATGTCCAAACAGACTGCATAAGAAATATTTTGCGTTAGTTGCGTCAGAATGATTGATTACTTCTTCACTCAGTTCAAGTGCGGCAGGATTCTTTTTGCTTGTTTCTGGTAACATTTTAAGCATTTCGCCCATGACAGTTTTGCCATTTTTCAAAGTGTCTTTCAAATTGATATTTGTCATTAACATTTCGTGAGTGTTTGACAAATCAATGATATCTTGCGCTAACCCTAAATGCTCAGGTTTCACTTCATCCAAATGTTTTGCAAATTCAGCAATTTCAGGAGATTCTTTTGCATAAGCTCTAATTGAATCTACTAATTCTTGGGTTGTATTAGCTCTTGGCGCACGGTCAACTGCACCCATTTTCATAAAACCGCCTTCTAAAAATCTGTTAGGCAATTTATTTGCACTGCTATCAATAGCTGCACCGATTTTAGACATAAATGACATAGGGTAAATCCTTTCTACTTTATAATTATTAGTAAACTTCGCACAATTTTTATGTTTTCAGGTTGTGCGGACTCACTAGTCCACCTTTAATTTCTACTTGTATTTGAATTTATAAAGTATGAACAAGCAAATAATTGCGTGGTTTTCGAGGTGATTTAATATAAATTTACAAAAAATTTTAAGAAAAATAAGAAAAAGTGCTTGATATTTTTTTTTTAGCATGTATGATTAAGAGGTAACCCAAATAAGCGGGGGTAATTCAGTGGTAGAATGCCTCCTTGCCAAGGAGGATGTCGCGAGTTCGAGCCTCGTCTCCCGCTCCATAAAGAGTCAGATTTTTATCTGGCTCTTTATTTATTATGAGCGGAATATAGATTCTCTCAAAATATTTCTCCAAAAGTTCCCCATCTTGAGAAAAATTTCCCACCATGTTAGTATTGTGTTAGTATGGTTAGAATATCTACTGAAAGTTGGAGTGAGCGCAAATGCCTTTGATTTGTTTACCCTTATTTGGATTTTTTATAGGTTTAATTATTATTGCTCTTGGCGGTGGTGGCGGAGGTTTTTATGTTGGCGTTTTAACTGCCGTTTTTAATGTTCCTCCGGCTATAGCTGCATCAACTTCTTTGGCTACAATTATTCCAACTACGACAATTGGCATGTTGAGTCATTGGAAAGCTGGGAATATAAACTTTAAAATCGGAACGATAATGATGATTAGTGCAATTATTGGTGCAATTGTCGGTTCTCTGTTTTCCGATTATATACCAGATAACTTATATAATAAAATAACAGGTTCACTGTTGTTGGTGTTGGTTATTCAGATGGCGCTAAGTTATTTTAAACATAAAGGTACTAAAGCCACAAATAACTCATCTGGGACTAAAAAATATACTGTTTTAGATTTGTGTAAAGCTTTATTTTTTGGTCTGTTAGGTGGTGTAATGTCAGGTTTGGTTGGCATAAGTGGCACGACTCCAATTGTTGCAGGCTTAATTGTTTTAGGGTGTAAAGCTTTGGAAATTGTCGGAACATCGGTATTTGTGCTTGTGGGAATTTCTGTTGTAGGATTTTTAATGCACTTGGGATTAGGTAATGTTAGTTGGAAACTCGTTTTTCTATTGGCGCTAGGTACATCTTGTGGAGCTTTTCTTGCCCCATTTTTGCTAGCAAAATTTAGTAAAGATAAACTTGAAAAATTTTTGCCTCCAATAATTATAATTTTAACCGCGGTGATGGGATTAATTGTTGTTGCCAAGTAATTTGTAAAATATAATTTCATAAATTTGCGGATTTTTGTTATATATGGTAATATTTCCCTAAAAATCAGGTATTAGTGCTTATGAAAAGTTTTATTGTATTTTTAATATTGTTGGCGGTGTTTTTTATCTCATTGCAAAATATGCATGTGTTTATGAAAACTCGCGATGGGGTTCGCTTTGAAAATTTTAAAACAGAAAGTTCAGAAAACTTGTCGCCGATATTAGTAAATTATCTGAACAATTCCAATATAACTTATCACTTATACAAAATGCCTAATTATGTCGTTGATTTTTTGAAGTATAACAATGAATTTTCAACCATCTATAAAAATAACAAAAAAGCTACCATAATAATCTTTTCTCAAGACAGAAAAAATGAATCCGCAGCAACAGGATTTTATGATAATGCAGAAAAATTACACAAAAAATATAATACCTCCTACAATTTAATTATTCGAGATGAAATCTCACAACCTGAATATATTCAGCAGTATGACAAGGTTGCATATAAGGATTTGAGAGAATACTGCGCAGGACTTTGTATTCTGAATCCGTCAGATAATACAATGTTTACTTTTAAAAGAATAACCAACAGCGAAACCGAAGCCCTTGAGGCTGTTTTTCAACAGTATAAATAAGTAGTTAATATATGTCTTAATGTAAAGCATGGTGCCAGATTTCTGGGTTTTGCCTTTTGTTTATCCTATACTTTTATTAGTTAATATGGAGGCTCTATGGCAAAATTTTTAAAGATTACAGGTTATGTTTTTGCAGCGATTATAGTATGTTTTTATCTGGCATTTTTATTCATTCTTCCAAAAAAGATTGATTTGAATGTATATAAACCTCAAATTCAACAACTTGTAGCAGATAATACAGGTTTAAATGTCGATTTTGACAAAGTCGATGTAATAACAAGTCCTTGGCTTGAGGCTGGAATTAAAACTAAAAACATAAAAGTTACTCTCCCTGATAATTCTGTATTATTCAGTGCAGATTCATTTAAGGGAAAAGTATTTTTGCCTAGTTTGCTTTGGTTGTCTGTGCGTGTGTCTTGCGCAGAAATCGAATCTCCAAATTTGAATGTCGAAATTATCAATAGCGAAAAATATAAGGTTGCAAAAGTTTATGAAGATTTAGTTAATAAAAAAAGAGCTGAGCGCAGATTGCATCCGGTGCAAGAGGTTGAAGAACCGACAGCCTTGCCGTTTGACCCTTCAACTATCAAATTGACTATTCCAGCACTGACTTTGAATAATTATCAGGCAAAAATTGATGATACAAAAGCAGGACATCAATTGACCTTGAAAGGTGAACAATTAAAACTTGGATATTTCAATGGCAAAGTTGCAAAGTTGAAAACGAATGCAAGTTTTTTGAGTGATAAAGATGAAAATATCACCGCAGATTTAGATATAAATACTTTCTTGCCAAAATTCAATATGCCGGCAAAAGAAGAAGAGGATGATGAGGCTGTATTTGTATTGCCGTTTGTAAATCCTGTTTCTGAATATAGAGCATACAATTTGAAGTCAAAAATTTCTTCAAAAATCAAGGTTAGAAAAAATAAAAAGAACAACAAATTATGGGCAAAAGGTTATTTTGACGTTGATAATACAACTGTTACAATGACAGGATTGCAGTTGCCTGAGTCTTATTTTAAATTGGCTGCAAAAGGTCATAAAGCCGAAATTGATTCAAATTTATATGTAACTTCAAAAGAAAATATCAAATTATTTGGAAAATTGAGTAATGGCAAAAAGCCTACAATTGACCTTTCTTTAAAATCAACACAAGTTCATTTTAACAACTTGTTAGCAATCTCAAAAGCTTATTTAGACACTATTCATATCAAAAATGATATTGATAATATGAGTGCAGGTGGTTATATGCTGTCTAATTTCAGATTGAAAACCGATTTTGAAAATTTGGAATCTGATGGTAAATTTGTAATCCGTGACGGTAATATTTATGACAAAAATATCGGTCTTTTATTTGATAAAATCAATGCAAATTTAATTTTTGACGATAATGTTTTCAAAATTGTCAATACTCGTGCATTGATTAATAAAAAAGCACTAGAATTGTCAGGAAAAATTGATGCTAATTCAATTGCGAATGTGGATATTAAAGCGGATGCAATTCCTCTTCCTGCATTGTATTTGGCATTTGCACCAAGAAAAATAAAGAACTCTTATAACCTAAATTCCGGTTATTTGACTTTGAATGCAAAAGTTACAGGTGAAATAAAAGATATTGCAGCGATTTGTAAAGCTGATTTGGAAAAAATCGCCGTTGCTGATAAAGCAGGTAATTTTGTAATGACAAATAAATTAGCTCATTTAGGTGTCGCAAATACTGCCGGAGTAATTCGCGGTAAGTTCAGAAATGAAGATTTCAATTTGAAATTACCTAATTTGAATTCTGAAATCACCGACGCTCAAACCATTGCGACAATTAACGATAAAGCAATAAATATTGATAAATCAAATATTAAATTTAATAAAAACTCAAATGTCGTATTTAGCGGAAAAATCGCAGATTATATTTCTAATCCGAAAACAAATATTTTTGCAACAGGTCAAATTGCAACATCTGATTTGAAAATACTTGCAGGAGATGCGGTTGCGCCATATTTGGATTCAAAAGGTTCAATTCCTGTCAAGGCAAGTTTTGAATCTAAAGGCAAACACATGAAGGCTGTGGCGCAAGCTCAAACAATGGCTAGTGCTTATATCACCCCTGTCAAAATTGATGAAATGATGAATAAAACATTGTTAATGCAAGTTTTGGCAGAGAAAAACGGCGATAATATCAAGGTTTATAAATCAGGTATTTATGTAAGAAAACCAAATGCTGAATTTAGGGATTCGCTTGGAACAAACCTTATCAATTCAAAAGAAATTGTTGGGGTGCGTGCAATGTTATCAAATTTGAGCACAACACCGTTTATCAATTTGTTTAAATTGACTTTGGATAAAGAATTAAACGGTTCAATTTGTATCTTCCCTAAATCAAGATTTTCATTCAGCGGACATTCTAACGCTTTTGGAAACCTTACCAATCCAAAACTCAGCGGAGTTTTTGAGGTTCGTAATTTGAGTATTCCAGAACTAATGACAACAGTACGCAATATCAATCTAAACTTTGGCAGTCGTGATGTCCATGTCGCGTTGAGAGATGTTGTTTCAAACGGTTCAGACTTCAATATCAACATGTTGACTACTTGGAAATTGTTATCAGAAATGAAACTTGCCGATGTCAAAGTTTATTCAAAAATGATTGATGTAGACAAGTTGATGAAAGTTTCTGATGCATTGATGAAATCTTTGCCTACAGCGCAAGGTGCAACTTCAACCGCAAGCAATCAAACTGCAGATATTCCGGTTGAGATTTTGCGCGGTAATATCAATTTAAAAAGAATTAAATCAGGGAATATTATTGCAAATAATACAACAGGCAGAATTGCGTTATTAAAAAATATATTCTATTTGAATAAATTAAAAACATACCCGCTTGGCGGACAAGTTGGTGGCGATGTTTCAATGAACCTTGTATCAACTGAAATGAAAGCAAAAGTTCAAGGTAAGAGTTTTGATATAGAAAAACTTTTATTAGACTTGGCTAGCATGAAAGATACGCTATCAGGGGATTTGAACTTCTTGGCTGATGTTTCGTTAAAAGGCTTAACTCAAGAAGAACAAATGAAATCATTGAAAGGTTATGTTGATTTCAATGTGAAAAAAGGACAACTTGGACCTTTTGGTAAATTTGAAAACTTTTTGATGGCAGAAAATATCAGAAATAATGCATTTTTCTCATCTGCAATCGGTTCTGTGATTACAAATATCGTAACATTTGACACTTCTCGTTTTGAGTATCTGTATGGACATTTGACTTTTGATAACGGATTTGCACAAGTTGCTCCAATCAAGAGTCAAGGTAACGTAATGTCAATGTATATTGCAGGAAAAGTCGGCTTGCTAGATAATAGCGCAGACTTGAAGGTTCGCGGTAAATTAGCATCAGCATTTTCTGATAAATTAGGACCATTGGCAAATATCAACCCTATCAATTTGGTAAAAAATACCCCTGGGTTAAATGTCGTTTTGGCTAAGACTTTCTCAATCTTCTGTCAAGCTGTGTCAGAAGAAGAAATGAAAGCAATTCCGTCTTTAGGCAAGGGTAAATCTGATGAATATGCTACAAAATTCCAAATTGTACTTCGCGGAGATACTCGCAAACCTCTAAAAATGATTAAATCATTTAAGTGGTTGGCGCTAAATTCTGATATTGAAAGTGCTCAAGATTTTGTAGACACTATTCCTGTACCGGAAGCAGGAGAAGAAAATCTTTCAGTTGAAGAATTGATTAAGTTGAGAGAAGAACAAGCTGCTGCAGCAGCTGCAACTCAAGCTGCAGAAGAGGCAGAAAAAGAACAATCAAAATCAATTTTTTCTAAATTTAAGAAATCAAAAGAAAAGATTTAATTTGTTTAAATAAGAAGGTTGAGAGGCGCAAACGAAGTTTGCGCCTCTCTTTTTATATCTGATATTTTCTTTTTTCTATGTTAAAATTACTTTATGAAGTTTTCAAAAGTTTCAACTATATTATTATCAGCGGTGGTTTTATCTACAGGTGTCGTGTATTCATTCTTATTGTTTGGCGCTCCTGCGATTTTGAATTCTTCATTTATGGTAAAAAAATATGAAAATTTAATTTCAGAAAAGACTGGTTTTCCTGTAGAAATTAAGGATTTCAAATTTAAAACTAATCCTAATTTATCCTTTGATTTGAATGTTGGGAGCGTTTTATCTCAAAAAGATTCAAAGATTGACGTTATAAATATCAAAGATTTGGAATATAAAACAAAATTTTTGAGCATAAAACCAAGTTATGTTGGGATAAATGATGTTTACGCAGATTTTAGTGAAATCAAAAGTTTTATGAAAGATAAAGACAAAAAGTCTGAAAAGAATTCTTTCAACCTTGATTATTTCCCAAATCTGAATATAAAAAGAGTTTTCGTAAAAATAGATAAAGAGTCTACCGCGGAAATTCAAAATCTGAAATCTCAAAAGGTCGAAGATGTTGGAGTCGTTTGTACATTTTTAGCGACTGTTAAAACTCCTTATACAAAAAATCCTGTAATTGTTGGGCGAGAAGGTTATATTTATTATTCAAATAATATGTTCGTTGATGATTTGTCTATTGATATTGACCACTCAAAATTGTCTCTGTCAGGTGAGTTCGCGAACTTAAACATCTTAGGAAAAGCTCTTCCGATTGATGAACTTGAACGCGCCTTTCTTTTTTTTTATAAATTAAAGCACCATAATCAGAAAAATTTTATAGAAAATTTTCATAATATGAAAGGAAGTTTGGATGTAAATCTAAATTATTCATCAGAGGGTTTAAAGGGTAAATGTATTGCCAATAACTTAAAAGCGGACTTTTGGGATTATAAAATTCCGATAAATTTGCCAAAAGTTGTATTTAATTTTGAGGGGCGAAAAGTTTGGGCAAGAACAAACGGAACATTTGGCAACGAACCTGTTTTTACGGATTTTGAATTGACAGGACTTGCAACTTCTGATGTTAGGGTTCGTGGAGATGTCAAAACAAAATTAACAAATAATTTTGCGAAAAAATATTATAACAAAGTCCGTATTTCAGGCAAACTCGATGCAAAGGTAAAATATTTTACTCATAATAAAAAAGTAGATATTTATTATTATTTGGATATTCCGCAAAATGCAAACCTGATGAGCGATTACGGCAATCTCGATAATTTGTCTAAAAATAGACAAATTAGTGCTCATACCTTAAAACAAGGTGATAAAATTTCTTTAGAAAATTATAACTACAAATTTATAAATCCTGATAAATCGGCTACTAGCCTGTTTTACGGAAACGGAAATTTTGAAAAAAGAAAAGGACATTTTAAACCGGTAAAAATCACCTTCAAAACATCCGGTGATATTCCGATATCAGTGATAAAATCTTTTATACGAAATTATTTGGTTACCGGTACATTTAGTGCAGATTTGAATTTTGATTTCAATAAAATGGCATTGCTTGGAAAATTGAATCTGAAAAATACCAAACACAGTGACTTTTTCATTTTGAAAAATACTGATATTTCGATTTTAAATGACTCTATAAAACTTGATTCTATCGGAACATTTTTTGACTCTCCGATAAAGTTGTCGCTTGATGCAGATAACCATTTTTCAAAAGGGTTGCTGATACATAAATTTAATGTTTATCTGGACAAATTTTACGTAAGGCGCGGTAATATTTCATCTGTACAAGAAGATATCAAAAGTAAAACCTCGCAGATTCCGACATCTTCTGCTCATTCAGATTATAGTATAGAAGTGCAAGATGGTAGAATTACGGTTGGCGAAATTATCCATCCGAGATTTTATTTGCATGATGTAGCGATTTTGGGTAAATTGAAAAATGATATTTTTGATTTTATTATCCCTGAAACCGAGTATTCAAAAGGGTTGTTGAGTGCTGTCGGTAAATATAATATCAAAGCGCACTCTTCTGATATTCAATTTTTTGCATCAGATATTGATTCAAATGAAGTTGCGACAAAAATATTTAATTTGCCTAACCAATTTGAAGGAAATGGTTATGCAAGATTACATTTGAAAACAAAAAATAAATTGAATGATATTCATGCACATGCGACTTTTGCAATCACTGACGGTTTTTTGCCAAAACTTGGGTCTCAAGAATTTATATTTAACCGTCCTACAAAATTGAAAAAAGTTCTCTTCTGGGTACACAAACCGATATCGTTTACCCTTTCAAAAATCACAAATATTGATTTTTCAAAACCGAATGTCTTTTATTCAAATTTGAGAGGAACATTTATTATCAACAATTCTGATGTTGACCACGTAAAAATCTTTTCACAAAGCGATTATCTTTCTATGTTCATTGAAGGTAAATACAATATTGATAGCCAAATTGGCGATTTATGCATTTGGGGTAAACACAACAAAGTTGCAGAAAAGAAAATCAAAATTTTCAGGATTCCGTTGAGTATGCTATATCGCTTGATTTTTAGGTCAGAACATACAAAAGATATCTATCAGGATAAAATAAAAATGATTCCTGAAATAAAAGCAAAACCTTCTGAAATGTCGATTTTCAAGGTTAATGTTGACGGTGATTTGAACTCAAATAATTTGAACGTAAAGTTGAAAAACTTAAAATAGATTAAGTTTAAAATCCTTGTTCTTCTTCGAGCAACAAAACAGGTTTCGGTATTGGGTTTTCAGTCATTTCGCTATCCCAACCGCCTGCGTTTTCTATATCACTTTGAGCCAAATCGTTTTTGCCAAGTTTTTTATAAACTTCGGCGCGTTCAAGATATAATCTGTCTTTAAGCAAGAAAATTCTATCACTTTCAGCTTTTACAATTAAATCATTATAAAGTGCCAATGCCTCATCATAGTGTTTTATGTTGTATAAAAACTGAGCTTTATCCCATTGAAATTGGTCTTTTTCATTTTCGTTATTCGCATTTTTGATTTCGTTGTCAAAATCTTTTAGCGCGCTATCGTAGTCATTCAAGTAATATTTGATATAAATTTTGTTGTCAAAATTCATAATATTGAATCCATCTGCGCCAAGCCTGTATGCTTTATCAAAATCTTTTATCGCACCTTCGTAATCACCGATTTGGAACCTTGCATATCCGCGCAGTGAGTACCATTCTTGAGCGATAGGAAAAACTTTTGAACCGATAGATGTTACTTTGATTACTTCGTTGTAACGATATTGGTTAAGCATTTTTTTTGTTAATTCAAATGGTGTAACAAACGAGAAAACTCCAACAAGAACCAAGATTGCAACCATAGCCTTGGTAAATTCAATTTTGAAAAGTTTGTAGTAATTCAAATCAATTTCTTTTGATGGTTTGAATTTTGTTTTTGAAAATTTTCCAAATTCTTTTGATATTCTTTTTTCAAAAATTTTTGTACAAATTGTTGTAATTATATTATATACAACAAAGACCAAAGCCAATATTAGTGTAGCATTGTAGTACCATACATTATTTACAAAGATTGTAAAATTAGGGAATATTATCAAATATAAAAGTGCAACAAAAAATAGAAATATAAAAACAGTAGACCATCTTTTGTGTAATTTAATTTCGTTCCAAACAACGCTGATTTCTTCAGGTGTGAAAATTTTGTCAAATTTATACCCTAAAGAGGTGTTGTTTGTAGATTTTATTACGGTTGTGTTATCTCCTGTTGCATAAAAATTCATAGGCGAATGATTATACAAAACTTTTAGTATATTAATCTTAATCATTAAATATAAATTCCCTCGTGAATTTATAATATCATAAAATTTTGAAATTTTATTAAGGATATTTCTGCTTTAAAATTTTTGCCGTTATAGTTGCGTTTTGGCATATCTAAAAGTTTATTTGTCCTTAATATTTTGTTACATCAAGCAAAAATCTTTAATTTTTTGCGCAATTTCGCGTTCAGATAAGCCTTTGTAGTTTATTCCCGAAGATGTAATCGGTTGTTTGTAATCATATTTGTTGATTGAACGAGAATCCACAATTACAGATGGCGGTAAAATTGACCATTTGTATAGGGCTGTGGACATTCTTCTGTAGAATTTGTTGAGCCATTCGATTTTTTGTTCTTTTGAAACTTCGTTACTTTTTTCATACAAAAATTCAGACTCTAACATATCGTAGTAATGTTCTTTTTTGTTTTCAATTCTCCAAATAACTTCGTCCAAAAATTCATAAGGCATCAATGCATCTTCTGCAATCAATGGTTTTCCTGTTTTAGGGTCAATCGCAAGTTCTGCCCCCGGTTTTTTGAGGATAATTGCCTCAGGGATAGCATCTTTGACGGTTCTATTTTTGTTTAGCCATCTTGCAAGTGCAAAAAGTTTTGTCTTTGGTACATCTGCAATTGGTGCAAAACCGCCTGACATATCGCCGTTTATGGTTGCATAACCCATATAAAGTTCTGACTTGTCTGACGTTGCAATTGGCAAACATCTTTCAAATTCATTACTGATTCCCCATAAGAAAATCGCTCTTGAACGTGCTTGGATGTTATCCATTGTGAATGATTGTTTGTATCGGCAATTCCATTTACCTTCAACGGTTTTAAATAAATCTTGAAGGCAATTGTTTGTTGTTTCAACCATATCTTTAATCGGAGATTCTGTGAAATTAATTCCTAAATTGTTCGCAAGTTTTTCGGCATCTGTTTTGCTTTCTTTGCTTGTGATTTTTGATGGCATACTTACCCCAAAAACATTTTCAGCACCGATTGCATCGGCTAATAACACCGCACAAACAGTTGAATCAAGACCGCCTGATAATCCTAAAACCGCGCGCTTAAAACCTGTTTTGTTAAAATAATCTCTAATCCCTTGAACAATTGTTTTGTATGTTCTTTCTAAATCAGGTTCATATTCAAGTGTGTAGATTTTAGCCTCAGTCAAAGTTTTTTCTAAACCTTTTGTCAAAGGATAAATTTTGCCAAGATTTTGGTGCGGATTAACAATCAAAAATTGTTCTGTGAAAGATTTTGCGCGAGCCAAAAGTTTACCTTTTTTATCAAACACTCTGCTAGAACCGTCAAACGAGCTGTTATCAATCGCGCCGACTTGGTTTACGTATACAATAGGAGTATTGTATTTTTTAGAAATAAATGAGAGCATATTGTGTTTTAATTGTTCTTTTTTTGCTCGCGTCGGAGATGCAGAACAATTGATAAACACATCAGGCTTTTCTTGTGCCAATTCTTCAATCGGGTCAATTGAATAAAGCGTTGTGTCGTTAAAAAATTCTTTGTTATTCCAACAATCTTCGCAAATAGAAATTCCGTATTTCAATCCGTTTATTTCATTTGTTTTTGGACAATTTTCAATACTGTTTTCATCAAAACAACCTAACGTTTCAGGTTTTTGACTGCCGACAACAGGAGATGGTTCAATGTATCTGTAGTCGTTAAATTCTGAATATGTCGGAAGTAGAGATTTTCGGATTATTCCTGCAATTTTACCGTTTTGCAAAACAGCAACGGAGTTAAAATATTTTTTACCGGTCAAATGGTCATATTTTCTAGGTTCAACAAAGCCGACAACTGCGGTTGTTGAAGTTGTTATTTTAGCAATTTCTTTTAGCCATTTTACATTTTCTTCAACGATGATTGGGTGTCTGTCAATTGTATCTTCAATCGGATATCCCATCAAGACAAGTTCAGGAAACACAACCAAATCAAGCCCAATATTTTGTGCGTGTGTGATATATTTAACAACTTTTTGTGCGTTGTATTCAATATTTCCTGCAATAGGGTTAATTTGAGCTAATCCGATAGAACCTTTTTGGAAAGGTTTCAAAAGTTCTTTTAACTCTTTTTCGATAGTTCGAGCGTCTGCTCCGTTGTCATAATCTTCAGATAATTTATAAATTCGTTCTCTAATATTTTCCATTTGTACCTTAAACCTCTTGGTCTAATTATATATGAAAAATGAGATAAAAAATAGTTTACCAAGGATAATCGTTAGGAATTTTCCAATCACTCATTTGGATTAATTTTGTGCAAAATGAACAAATCCTTTGTTTACCACAACCTTTATAACATCCCCTAAAATTGTTTTTTAGCCCTTCTCTTGTTCCATCCCATTCAAAAATATATGGTTCTACATAGTTTTCAGAAATTGTTTCTTTATTTATTGCATCACGATATTTTGCAAATTGAAAGACAAATGCGTGACGTTGAATGTTATGAATTAGAATATCACTTTTGTGATAATTTAGAACATCATCTTTATTTACATTGGTAAAATAAATGATGTCTCCGCCTGCACCATCAACATAAAAACTCATATAGCCACCATCATATAAAGCAATACAAACTGCACCTTCTCCGTGATTTCCTGAGCAATCATAGTAGCCTAAGTTTTTCATATATGGGAAAAAGTATGTTTTTAAAAACTCAACATTTTCTTTATAAGTATATGATTTGTTCGGTGTTATCCACCCTTCAGGGTCACCGTTTTCGGCAATAGACATTTTGACGGTTTGATTTATTTTTGAATAAAATGTTTTTAATTGCGTTTCAGTCCTGCTTTTTGCAAATTTTGTCATAAGTGTCGGTATGGTCATCGCTGCAACAATACCGATTATTCCAAGTGTAATCAAAACCTCAGCCAAAGTGAAACCTAATAATGTTTTTGTATTTATCATGTAAAACCTCTTAATATATTATCTCAAATATAAGATATAAATCTTATATTTCAATTAATAATAATCTATAATCCCAAATTTGTCAACTTTGACTCAAAAAACGTATAATTATCTCAAATATGAGGTAATAATGTCTTCTAAAAACGAGTTAAAAATATTAATAATGAAGGAAGCGCTGACTGTTCAAAAATTGGCTCAAATGTTGAGCGAAAAGACGGGTAAACATTACACCCAACGCAGCCTCCAAAACAAAATATTTTTGAGTTCGCTGAATTTTGACGAAATGGAGACAATAGCTGATATGTTGGGTTATGAGATAAAAATTGTCAAAAAATCTAATGTGTTGTAAAAAAATAATTTGGTGGTAAGATAAAGACACAAAGCGGTATCGTCTAGTGGTTAGGACGAGAGATTCTCATTCTCTAAACAGGGGTTCAATTCCCCTTACCGCCGAATTTTTATAGGTCTTTGTTCGTATAAAAGGGAATTTCACCCCAAGGGGTTCAACCTCTCGCAAAACAATACTTAATTGTTTTGCTCGGCAGAGTCCTTACCGCCGCCATTATTCCATCTAAGATTGAATTTGATAAATATTTTTCAAGTGGCGGTCGTGAAATTGAACCAATAAATTTTTAGTAGAAAAGTTTATTGGGTTAGCTCCTTGATCAAACTCTTTTTCATCAGTAAACCAATTTTTTAACGTTCTTGTTATTCTTAACATTTAACTCCTTTTATTCTGTTATTAGTTTATTTAATCTAATGAAATTTGTATGGATGTTCTTTAAACGCAAGTATCTCTTGGCGAGAAAATTTTATGTTATATTTTTTATATCATTTTTTTATTAATTCAAAGTTAGCTAAAGGTCCAAACTTTTTCTTAATCCCATCCATTCTTCCCCCCCTTTATGTTGTCAGACCTAATAATTATACTTATTTCGTTCAAAACATGCAAATTATTTAAGGCATCTTTATCTTGTATATTGCACATAGTTTACCTTTTTAAAATTATATGGTATTATGCGTGTATAGACTTTTTTCACCAGTTAAAGTGGTGTGGGGGGGATATGCAAATAATAACAGCAAATCATTATTCAGAATTTCAAAATTTAATTTCAATTAGAGCAAATGAGAAAAATGCAAATAAGTAAAGTAATTCAAAGCATGATAAGTCTTTCAGATGGGAATTTACACGATATAAATCATTTTATGAAGGTTTGGGCTTTTGCAAAAACTATTGGCGAATTAGAAAAACTAGATAGTGAAACTCAATTCATTTTAGAAATTTCTGCCATAACACATGACATTGCTTGTCCATTATGTAGAGAAAAATATGGTAATACCAATGGGAAATATCAGGAAGTTGAGGGTGAATTGCTTGTTAGAGAATTTTTTAAAGATAGTGATTTAACTCAACAGCAAATAGATAGAGTTGCGTATATAGTCGCACATCATCACACTTTTAAAGATGTTGAAGGTTTGGGCTATCAAATTTTAATAGAGGCAGATTATCTTGTAAATGCTGACGAAAGCCATTATTCAGTGCAAAATATTAAAAATGCTCGAAATGTAATTTTTAGAACAAAATCAGGAATTGAATTTTTAGAAAAAATGTATGGGGTCAGTCGGTAAACGTTTAGGAGCAAAAATTTTTATTTTCAGTTTTTAACATCGTTATGAATGTTAATAAAATCTTTTCTAAAAATTTATATCATGTAATAAAAAAACAAAATTTAACTCAAAGGGCTTTGTCTGATTATATGAAGGAATATCCAAATTCCAAGCGTGTAATAGGCACTTTGCCTTATGATTGGATAAAAGATATTCCAAAAGCTGAAATCCCATCAATGCTCGCAAGTGTTGATAATGCTATTTCGGCATTTGCCAAGATGGTTTCAGCTATTCGAACAAACGAAAATGGTTTTGCTGTACGTGGAGCGAAAGTTCGGCTGAAAAAGTTTCAAAGGCAATTACAAAATGATTTGCAAAAGATATTAAACAGAGAAGATGTTTCTGTTGAATATTCAGGCAGTGGTTCGTTCAAGCAATGCCACAAAGTCAGTGTTGGTGATTTTAAATATGCATTATCAACTTTTTTCAGAAAAGATGGAGTATTACAAGAAGAATATAGTGAATATTTTAATATTTACAAACAAGGTAAGGGGTATGAACCGCAAAATAGCTTTACTTTGTACAAAAATGGTGGGCACGGCAGATGGGCAAAACCTTTTATAGCAAAAATTGCTGGGGAGTATGACTTGGATGGATTTATTCTCTCTAAATTTATTGATTCAAGTCGAAAATCCAAATATGTCCCCAGCATATTTGAAATGAGACATCTTAAAATTCGAAATGATGATTTTGCCAATCGAAATCTTGTAAATGGTGTGTTTGTTGATGTTGGTGGGAGTTTTTTTAATCCGGAATACATCAATAATAAAAATTTGAAAAATATTTGGCAAGGTGTTGCTCGTCGATTTGATGAAACTAATTCTTTGATAAGTGCCAGAAAATATCGTTGGATGGATGAAGCCATAGTTGAGGATATTACATGTGGTATTGATATTTTTGATAAAGATTATGTTTTAGATTTTAATTATTGTTATATATTATCCAAGAAAGAAAAAAGTGTTTTTAAAAAATTTGTTGCAAATTTAACCTATGCTAATAAAATGGTTAAAAAAGCGGAAAAAGATGGTGTAAAATCCGAATTGGTAAATATATTGAATAAAGATATGCAAGAAGAGTTTCCATATACAGAGGAATTATGGTATGGACTGGGGGAAAAATATTATAGCAAAGCTTATGCAAAAGTGCTTGGAGTTTCAAATAAGTCTTCGCCCAAAGAATTTATATCCTCATGCTATGATATGATTCTAGATAGAGCAAAAAATGATTATACTCGTGAAGAAATTATTGATGGTTTGCGCGAATCTTTGCATATTATAAAAGATAACAAATCTCTGGTAAGAAAGATTTGTAAACTCTACAAAATAGACAGAAAAACTTATAAAGAAATTGAAAAATATAACCAAGAGTTAGGAAAATCATAATAGAAAACCACTGGAAAGATAAATTTTCTCCAGTGGTTTTAGTTTTTATTTCTCAATTTTTGCAACGACTCGGTAAGTTAGACCTGTGGTGTTGGTGTAATTTGTTGGAAATTTGCAATAAATTAGCCACCATTTTTAACAACTTCTTTCTATTAAAATTTGTCTAGCAAATTTATTTTTTAGCAGGTTTATAATGTTATGGATAAAAAAGGAGATAATTATGCAAATTTCAAAAGTTAATCAAAACAACAATACAAATCCTGCTTTTCAGGCTCTTGTGTTAAAAGGTTTTAATAAAAACAAAGGTGCGGATTTTGCTGTTTTAAAAGCATTATATGAGACACCTCTTATGAGAGACAGATTTGATAGAGATTTGGCAAAAGGTGTAGATACTGTTTTGACTCTTACACGTAGTGCGAAGATAGATGAGTTTACAAAAACTCATCATCCTAGAACCCCTTATTTAGGTAAGACATATTTAACTATTCAAAGCTCAAAACAACCGGAATGGCTCTTGAGTGGGATGGCAAATGGTGCAGATAAATCTGATGCGTTAATGAATAGTGGATATGATTTAGCCAAACAAGTAAAAGAGTTTAGTTTAGATGATATTACAGATGTTTTTGATGCAGTAAAAGCAAGTTTGAAAAATATCTATGGTATAAAAAATAAATAAATCAAAATTAAGGTTAATAACTAAACGGCGCACATCAATTTCGATGTGCGCCGTTTCCTATAAAATCTTTTTTAATTATTATATCAACCAAGGTAAAAATCTGTGTTTGACATTTAGGACATATTCTTGGTATTTTGAATCTTTTATCAAGTGGCGTTCCTCGGTGATTGCTCTCAGGTAATAAATAAATATCCACGCCAAAGTTGTCACGGTTACAAAGAATTTGTCGCCATAACCCATATCACTTGCCAAATATAATGGAATTGTTGTGATAATTATATAGAAAATTTGCATAGAATATTCAGGGTGTCTTACTATGTTATAAGGAAATCCTGTAAAGATTCCTCTATTAGTTAAGTTTCCTGATTTTGTGCCAAGTCTTAGTACCGCAATCAACATTCCGAAATTTGCGATAATTGCAAATAAATTCAATACCGCAAGTAATACAGGATTATTTACAGGTAGCAGTGAATCTTCTGTTACTTGCAAAAATTTATCTGTAAGAAGGACGACAGGGTAGTAGCACATGATACAAGAGATTACCCCAAGAGGTGTGGTATCAACTGATTTGATTTTATTTTTGAACAGGTCTAAATCTGACAAATAGCTGATTGCAAGAACAATCAAGTTTATTGTCATTGCTAATTTTATCCACATATCACCTGTATCATTCAGGTATTGCATTATTCCTGATAAAATTCCCGAACCTGCTGAAATATATTGAACGGCTTGTTCAAACATAACTTTCAAGAAGTCTAAATTATAGCCAAAGCTTGGCAGGTAGTTGTTGCATAGGGTGTTTACGCAATAAACACCGAAAAATGTTTGCATAAAGACAATCATCATTGCTTGTTTTTCTTTTTCTGTCGGTTCAAGACCTTTTAAAAAGTGTTCAACAGGCATGTCTTTTGAAAATTGTCTGGCAAAATATCCAAAGATTGTCATGTTACGTGAGTCTTTGACTGATTGTGGTCGCACTGTCCAATAAATAATCGGTGCGATTAGCAAATATCCAAGATAAAATACAGTGAAAAATATTGTATAATCAAATCCTGAATTTTCTTCAATAGTTTCATAATATGCAGGACAAAAGATTATGCATAACAAAACCAGTCCGTAAATTATTGCAGATGCAATATAATGTCTCAAAAGTTCAAGATTTGTGACCTTTTCTTTCTTTTCTTCTTCCATTTATAAAGTTCCCCTTTTAAATTCTAATATTGTTGTATTTTAGCATATTTTATATAGTTGAACAAATTAGCTAAATTTTCTTAAATAACTTTCAACAAATTCATCAATATCTCCATCCATAACTGCATCGACATTGCCGACTTCGCAGCCTGTGCGGTGGTCTTTTACCATTTTATACGGATGGAATACATAAGAACGAATTTGTGAACCAAAGTTAATGTCTACATTCTCACCTTTCAGTTGAGCCATTTTTTGCTCGTATTCGGCTTCTTTTATCGCCAAAAGTTTTGAAACAAGAATTTGCATTGCGTATTCTTTGTTTTGAAGTTGAGAACGTTCTTGTTGGCATTTTACAACGATTCCTGTCGGTTTGTGCAATATTCTGACTGCGGTTTCTACCTTGTTGACATTTTGACCGCCTGCACCGCCTGAGCGCATTGTCGTAACCTCCAAATCCTCCGGAGGAATAGAAATTGTTTTTTCAAAATCTTCTATAATCGGAGAAACTTCAACAGAGGCAAAACTTGTTTGGCGTTTGCCGTTTGCATTGAATGGTGAAATTCTGACAAGTCGGTGTACCCCTTTTTCAGCTTTTGCGTAGCCAAAAGCGTATTTGCCGCTGATTTTTATTGTTGCGGACTTAATGCCAGCCTCTTCTCCGTCAAGTTTATCAAGGAGTTCGTACGTCCAACCTCGTTTTTCAACCCAGCGCATATACATTCTAAGTAGCATACTTGCCCAGTCTTGGGCGTCTGTTCCGCCTGCTCCGGCATTGATTGTCAAAATTGCATCCGCCTCATCGTATTCACCGGATAACATCTGTTGTAGTTCAAATTTTTCAAGTTCTTTGCTCAAGTTCTTAATTTGAGAATAACTGTCTGAAATCAAATCACAGTCAGAAAGTTCAATTGCGGCATTGCAATCTTCTATGACTTGAGACCACTTTGAAAATTTTTCTAAAATTTCTCTTTTATCTTTTATTTGCTGACCGATTTTTGAGACTTTTGCATTGTCAGACCAAATATCAGGATTTTGCATTTCTGATTCTAATGCGGTTAATTCCTGCTGAATTTTATTTGGGTCAAAGACACTCCTTTAGCTTGTTTAGTCTTGGTATAATTTGACTTAATTCTTGTTTTAATTCTGTTTCCATATCTCAATTGTATAATAAAAATGCTTGCTTGCAATTAGGTTTAATGTTGCTATAATTAAAGGAAAGAGAGATTTTTTATGGAAGTTTTGAACCAGTTAAAAGCAATATATAAAGGTGAAAATGCAATACAAAATCATATAACGCTTTTTTCAATATTAGGAATTGTTGTGATTTTGTTGAATAATATTGTTGCTGCATGGGGACCAAGTTCAATGTTTTTCGACTTTTTCGCCGTAGCTCCATCTTCAAGATTTGAATTGTGGATATCATTGACGGTTTGTTTGGTGTTGATGATTTATTTATTCGGATATGATTGCAAATTCGTACATTCAAGATTTGAAAATATGGAAAATGGATTGCCTACAATGGATTTAGCTCCGATGACAATGTTTTTCAAGACTTTCCCTGTATTTGTTTTGTGGCAAGTATATTATGCGTTTCTTTTGGTGTTTGGCGCAATGTTTATTCTGCCAACCAAAAATTCGACATTGATTTACTTGTTGTCTTCTTTGTTGGTTTGCTCTCTTCCGTTTACGAATTTGATTTTAGTCAGATTTACCTCTGATTTTAGATATTCAAAAGAAATTATGTTGCCATCTTCAATTTTTAAATATATAGATAAATGCTTAATCCCTGTTATATGCGTGGTTTTTGGGGTGATTGTTTTAACGATTATTCCAGGTTGCGGCGTTTATTATGTTGCAAATTTTGCACATAAAATTTCCTCAGAGCCGTTGAGATTATCTGTATATTTGGCAGATGTTTGCGTATTTGTTTATCTGATTGCGATTTTGAAATTTGCGTATTTAGGTAGTTTTGCCAAAATCGTGAAATCAAAGATTTTTAATCAGGGATAACTTGGATTCTGCCATCGTCATAAATTTCGACAGGTTCTTTTGATTGTTTCAATATATCTTGAACGCATTTTGTTGCATCGAAATCATATTTTTCAATAATTCTGTCAGGTTGATTTAATTTTGTAAAACCGTCATTTCCTTGTGCACAATAATCGTTCAATACTGTTGTATAGTATTTGTCAGTCCTTGGATTGTTTATATCTATAGGTGTTTCAATTCCGTTTTTATCAACAAATTTCATAGACAAAATATGACCAGATGTGTTGACAGTGTATTTTAAGCCGGAAGTGTAGAAAATCCCCGGTTTATTGGCAACATTTGTGAAAGATTTTGCCGCAAGTTTAATCGCATCAACAAGGTCTTTTTCGCTGTAGCTCATTTTGTACAGTTTATTTTGGAATGGCAAAACGTCAGCCAAAATCCTTGTGTCGACTTTCCCAGGTTCAAAGTAACCGCGAATATTAGGTGATGGCAGGATTGCAATATCACAGTCCAAATCTTTTCTCATACAGTCTGTGATGAAATATGCGTGCGGATTTGGTTCGATTAAATCGTGTTTAAGTGGAGGTGGAGCGGATTTTATATGTCCGTAAGTTTCTCTTGCTCCAAAAATCTTGTCAAAAATATATTTTGCAGGTGCAAAACGTTTGAAATTTCTAGTATAGCCTACGTTGTTTTGGACTCTTTTGATAACTCCGTTTTGGTCAAATTCAAGGTTCAATATGCCAAAATTTTTGCCGTCTCGTCCTGCTTGCGTGATAACAACCGGCTCGCCAGTTTTTGAATAGAACAGATTTTTTCCTTCTTTGACATCAAGAAGTAAATCGTGAGAGTGACCGCCCAAAATGACGTCAATGCCTTGGGTTTGGTTTGCGACAATTTTGTCCATCGTGTAGCCAAGGTGTGATAACAAAATTATCTTATTTATCCCTTGTTTTTGCATTTTGTCGACTTCTTTTTGGATATCTGTTACGGTTTCTCTTGGCTTGTCGACTTGAATTTGTTTTTGGATTACTCCTTCTTTTGACCTTTTGTATAAATCAATTGGAGATGCGCCGATAATTCCGTATTTGTGACCGTTTTTTTCTTCTACGATTTTAGATTCAATTTTGTGACTCCACGGATTTTGCGGACTGATTCTTACATTTGCTGCCAAAAGATTATACGAAATCAACGGCAAAATCGCACCGACTTTGTCTTGCATATCATATTCGTGATTGCCGACCGCAGAGGCTCTTATGCCGATTATTTTTTGAAACAATACCGCAAGTTGGTTTGTCTTAAAATCTTCGCCAATCATAATGTCGCCTGAAGATAATTTTAAAGTGTCAACATCTTTTTTATCTTTGTTACGTGCATCAAATGCGTTAGATGCGGTGATGGTGCGTTCCATATTTATGGACTTGCCATGGTAATCGTTGATGTAAAAAATGCTGGTTTTTACACTATTAGGCTGATTGATTGGATTTATCATCTCTTAGTGAGTCCCTTAGGCATGAAAACACATCAAGATTTTTTTTGCTGTTTACGAGGAGTTTTGTTTACAAAATTTAAAACTTCATAATTTGTACCTTCCAATATTTAGAAAGCTCATCATAAATTTCATTTGTTTTATCAATGACTTCAATCAATACAATGCCGTAATTCAGACATTTGTATTCGCCCATATCGTGTAAGCCTATTCGCGTTTTGATGTTACATCCGTATTTTGTCAAAATTTCTTGCAGTTTTGTAGAATCTTCAATTCTGTTTTCTATTTTTATACCGATTATTGCTGTCATATATGAGTTATAAATCGAGTTTTAAAAAATTGGAATTCTCTAGTTTGCTAGTATTTGGCAGAAAAGAGTGCGGTTTTTATTTTAATAAAAACCGCACTTTTAAAAAATTTTACATCTTTATGAATGGACCGGTGATAACGCCTGTTATGTTGTTATTTCTAACTTTGAAATCTGCATAACATTCTTTTGAATTTGTTATAGCACTTCTTACTGTGATATTCCCGCCTCTTAATTTTCCATTATCATCGTAGTACATAGTTTGTACCAAATTTCCTTTTTGGTAGATAATTTTTCTTTGGTCTTCTCCCATATTAGCATCTCCTTTGCCGTCATATACGGTAATAGTACCGCCATCCGGAGATTCATAAGTCACCGGAGCGCCTATATGAAATGCTGTCATTTTGAAATTATAGCCCATTTTTTCTATATCTTGTTTTGTTGGAGCATCCCCAAGTCCTATCGGACTTTTTTGCAACAAATTTTTAATCCCTTTTGCTGAATATGGGTCATTCATTATATGTAATTCAATATCCAAAAGGTTCAAATGTTTGGCGTTTCCTTCTGTTTTGTTTGTCATATCGATGTTTGTTTGCTGAACTTTTTGTGGTTGTGTTTCATTTTTAATGCTTTGCAAAAGTTGGTTCAATCTTGTTTCATCAATTCTCATGTTCATAGTAAAAATCTCCTCTATATTGTAATATCTCGTGAAAAATGCACATCACTTACATTTATATAAAAACATTTCCGCAAGAAAAATTTCATAAAATTTAGAATTTTGAATACTAAATATTTAAAATATAGAATTAGTAAATGGTTCGAGGTTTACATAACTTTACATATAATACTTATGGACAGTAAAAATTTGTTATAAAGAATTTTAAATTGTAATTATGGGCATAAAAAAAGAACTCGGTAAAAAAATAAAACGTATGCGAATAGAAAAAGGATACACTCAAGAAAAACTTTCTGAGTTGATTGATGTATCTCAAAAAGCCTTGAGCAGCATAGAAACAGGCGAAAATTTTGTCAAAGCCGAAACTTTAGATAAAATTTTGGAGGCTTTTGATATAACGGCAGAAGAGTTGTTTGCAACAAATCATCTGAAAGATTGTGCTGAATTACTTCAAATGATAAATAAAAATATTACTAAAATTTGTGATAATCCTGAAAAATTGGAATTGGTTTATAATTTGACGCGAAGTCTTTGTGCAAAATAATTTTTAGCAAAAAAATAATACCCTTTGCGGGTATTATTTTGTCGTTTAATTGTTGTGATAATCTATTCAATATCGAGATTATCGTCGGCTTGAAGCTGTTTTTTTCTAAGATTATGCATTACTGCATCTACTAACAACTCATAAGATTTCATATTTTCAATGTTTGGAAATTCTTGCTTGAGTTGGGCTCTGACCATTGCTTCCAGCTCTAGGTCGTCAGAAAGTGATTGTAGATTTTCCACACCGCTAATAGTTTCTAAATAATCTGTGGTGCTTTTATCTAAGTTATTCTTATTGGAAAATGCTAACCAACGTAGTCTTGGGCTTACAGTTTCCTTTAATCGTTGTACGAGTTTTAAGTTTTTGAGTCGGTCGAACATTTTCTACCTCTATTTTCTTTTACCTTCTTGTACTATTTTAAAGTATCCTGAAAAAAATAATTGACTTTTTAACAATTGAAGTTTACAAAATTTAACAAAATACTTGAAATCCGCACTATACCTTGCTGAAATCTGTTAAATGTTCGTATTTTTTCTTTAATAATGTTAGCAAAGCAATCCTATTTTTCTTAACATTTTCATCTTTATCCATGACAAGAACATCATCAAAGAATTTTGTAACAACAGGGTTAAGATTTTCCAATTCTTTCAAATAAGCTTTGTAATCAGTTGTTTCGCTTACTGTTTTAATTGCAGCATACAAATCTTTTTCTGCTTGTTCTTTGAAAAAGCTTTCATTGATTGAATTTTCGCTGTTGTCTTTCAAAATTCTGATTACTCTGTTTGCGTTTTCAACAAGTTGCGGTGCATTAAGTTCGCTCACAACTTTTACTCTTTCTACGTAATCCGCGATGTCAGCCAATGGGTTTTTCATAGAGCATGCCTCAAGTACGTTTTTGTTGTACTTATCAGCCAAGAAAATAATCATTCTTTGTACGAAAAATTCATTGATTTCATCAGCGCAATCTCTTTGTACAGGTAGAGCTTTTAGAGCATCTTTGATGTATTTGTCGATGTCGATTTTTAAGTTACCGTCTAAGATAGTTCTAATTACACCTAGTGCTGCACGTCTTACACCTAGTGGGTCAGATGAGCCTGTAGGTTTTTTGCCTGCCGCAAACACAGCACAAACTGTATCAATTTTATCCGCGATACCAACGATTTGACCTTCAATACCTTTTGCAGTTTCGCTTTCAGCATTTAGTGGGAAGTAATGTTCTTTGATACCTTGAACAACTTTCGCATCTTCGCCTGAAACTCTTGCATAATCCGCTCCGATAAAGCCTTGAAGTTCGGTAAATTCAAATACAAGGTTTGTTGTCAAATCTGCTTTACATAACAATGCAGTTCTTTCAACGTCTTTAGAATCAACATTTAAGTCTTTTGCAATGTCGTTTGACAACTTAATAAGTCTTTGAGTTTTGTCAAACATTGAGCCCATACCTTTTTGGAAAGTTACGCCTTTTAGGGCTTCAACATAGTCAACCAAAGGTTTTTTAGTATCTTCGTTGAAGAAGAATACGGCATCATCAAGTCTTGCCTTAATTACTCTAACGTTACCTGCTGCAATGTTTTCAAAATTATCACCGATGTAGTTTGTCATAGTGATGAATTTGTTGATAAGTTTGCCATCTTTATAAAGGGCGAAATATCTTTGGTGAACAGCCATAACCGTAACAGTAACTTCTTCAGGAATATCCAAATATCTTGGGTCAAATTCGCAAACTGCAGGTACAGGATATTCTGTGATAAAAGTAACTTCTTCTAGCAAATCATCTGTGTAGTAAGGAGTTGCACCAAGTTTAGCTGCTGCCTCTTTTGCTTTTTCTACAATTATTTGTTTTCTTTCTTCTTGGTCAACAATTACGTGAACACTTCTCATTGTTTCAACGTATTTGTGAGGGTCAGTGATTAGGATTTCTTGTTTGTCGAATCTGTGACCTCTCGAGTATGTAGAAGATTCTTTATCTATGATTTTAATTTTTACTTCCTCGTTGTCCAAAATAGAAACAATCCATTTGATTGGACGAGAGAATTTTTCTTCATTGTAGCCCCATCTCATAAAGTGAGCACCTTGAAGTTTCATAAACAAAGTCGGAACATTTTCTTTTAAAAGTTCAGAAATTGATTTGCCTTTGATAACGATTTTTGCGTGAACGTAATTGTTTTCAACATATAAATCGTCTTTTGAAAGGTTATTTTTTCTTGCAAAACCTTCGCCGGCTTTTGTTAGATTACCGTTTTCGTCAAATGCTACAGTCTTGATAGGACCTTTAACGATTTTTTCTTCGTCTGCAGTTTTGCTTTCCAAACCGTCAACGATTACAGCAAGTCTGCGTGGTGTAGCATAGACTTTGATATCTGAAAACTTAACTTTGTTATCATTTAAAAAGTTTGTAAATCCTGTTTTTAGTTGGCTGATTGCCTGTGGAATAAACTTATATGGTAACTCTTCTGTTCCTACTTCTAACAAATAAATACTCATCTTATATCCTTATCTTTTTCCTTTAACTGTTAAAATTATAGTAAAAGCAAAGTTTGATGTAAAGAGATATTCTTTTGAGGGCAGGATAAGTAAAGATTGTCATTCCGAACTTGTTTCGGAATCTCAAATTGAACACTTTGGTCTATGTCACCCTGAACTTGTTTCAGTGGCTCAAATAAAACAAATTAAGTATAAGACTAATATGCTAAATTAGAGATTCCGAAATAAGTTCGGAATGACATTATACCTAACACATAAGTCAAAAATCCGACAATAGCCAAAAGTGAACAATCAAACAAAACGAGTAAACGACAAAAGCCGAATTTGTTTGAGGAACGAAAGTGACGAGTTATTCGGCTA
>CABUXT010000005.1 GCA_902495705.1 uncultured cyanobacterium | reverse complement strand
TTCAATGTTGATTTTATTATCAACAAATAAAGACTTGTTTGAGATGAATCATTTGTTTGGCAGAATTGACGATGTTCATCAATATGACCATTTGTTTGACGAATTTGCGTCAGTTCTGTCATTTATCGATGTTCTGAACCTTGCAAGCAAGACTGGATTATAGTTATAAAAAGATAAGGATAATATAAAATGCCACAGTGTATGGAAAAATATAAAAATAAATTCGCTATAGAATTTGCAAAAGTTATGCAACAAAATTCTGCTGAATGGAAAGCGTCACAAGATACTCATATAAAAAACTTATATACAATATGGGTATTTCGTTATATTTTTGCTTGTTTAGTTGGTTTTGCTCCTATAAAAAAAGAATCTTATGATTATGATGTATATTTTCATATTTGCACTGCAATAGTTCTTTTTATTGGCTCAATATTTTATGCAATATATTTTGAAAATAGTCAATATCAAGAAGAAATGAAAGAAAAACTTTTTCAAAAGCTTGTAAAAATTTTTGGTAAAGATATTGTATTTGGACTTGGCGAGATTTCAAGTTCTGAGTACAACAATTCAATGTTGTTTAATAAAAAAGTAACTTTCATTTCTGCTGATGATAGATTTAGTGGAGTTTATAATGAAACGCCATTTGTTATATCAGAAGACAGTGTTACGCACAACAAAAGATATAAAGGTGGAAAATCAGAAGAATATATGCTATTCAAAGGTGTTGCAATGCACTTTAAAATGAAAAAGCAAATTAAATCAAGAGTTTTAATATATTCAAAAAATATGTTTAATAAAGTTCCTCAAGGTTATGAAAAAGTTGAATTTGAATATGAAAAATTCAACAAAAAATATAATGTTTATGTTCAAAAATCTCAAAATGTAAATGGACAAATTGAGGCAAGATATTTATTTAACACTGCATTTATGGATAGATTTATGCAACTGCAAACAAGTTTTAGGGTAAGTAAAATGCAATGTTCTATTTATGAAGGTTCTATGCTAATTCTGTTGTCAACAAATAAGGATTTATTTGAGATAAATCCATTGTTTAAAAAAGTTGATGATATAAATCAATATAACTATTTGTTTGACGAATTCGCGTCTGTTTTGTCATTTATTGATGTTTTGAACCTTGCAAGCAAAACTGGGTTGTAGTAGGTTTTAGTTATGAAAATTTCAAAGGTTTTAAAACTCAAAAAATATCTTACTTGGAATATAATATCAGTAATCGGTTATTTTTGTTTGGCATTGACTATTATATTTGGTTTGATATACTTTTTAGCATCATCCGGACTAAATATCAGAGAAGATATTAGCGAATATTTTCAAGAGTATATTTCCAAATACATCATAAAACCTTATATTGAGTTTGCAAAATTCCATCTATTTATGGTCTGTGTAATAGCGGTTGTTTCAAGATTTGAATTTAAACACTATAACGAGCTTGGAGAAGATGGGTTGCGCCTGTTCATAAACCATGAAAAGTTATATTCAGGAGCTTTTATCACAGGTGTAATGTTTAATCTGTTGCCATTGACAGTTTTGTTGATTATGTTTATGTCTTGGTTATTTGGTCTTTTAAAATAGAGAAATTTATGATATAATCAAGGTATCTATTTTAGCAAAAATTGTGTCGATGTGATGGAATGGTAGACATGCATGCTTGAGGTGCATGTGGCGAGAGCTGTGGGGGTTCGACTCCCCCCATCGACAGGTTTTTTAATAATACAAAATATTTATAAACCATTCAAAAGTAAAACAGAGCTTTTATTTCAGCCCTGTTTATTTTTTGTAAAAATTTTGGTTGTAAGAAGGTTATAATATTGTGTCCATTCTGTGTCCATTTACTTATTTGAAATTAATATTGATTGTATGAATATGATAAATCAATTAATCTATTCTTTGAAGTAAAATGTAAGAAGTGGAACATCTGTAAGTAAGGCTATACATGCCTGTAGTATGTGATATTTATGGTATAATCGGGTTATGGGAAAAACAGTAGAAACAAACTTAGTAGATTTGCTTAGTTCAAAACGTTTAAGTTCTTATAAGTATGATGTGAATGATACTGATGTGATTGCTCTTGAAAGGTATTTGTATAATATTGAATTGTCAAAGTCTTTATATCCTCTTTTATCAATACTGGAAATTTCCTTAAGAAATAGGCTCAATAATGCTATTGATACTGTTATTCAAGAAAATTGGCTAGTAAAAGAACTTAATCAACAAAATATATTATTACCAAATGAACATAAGAAATTACTTGAAGCCAAACAAAAACTCTTGAATAAAAGTCATAGAAATATTGGCAAAGACGACTTAATAGCAGAATTATCACTAGGATTTTGGATTCACTTATGTACTAAAAGATACAAAACTCTATTATGGCATAGACAAGGCTTTTTCAGAATAGTATTTGCAGATTATCCAAACTTTTCAGAGTTTGATAAACTAAGTAAAGTATTTCCTACATTAAATCTAATGCTTAAATTAAGAAATAGAATTTTTCACCATGAAATTATCATCAACCACCCTTATGGAATAGATAATTGTTATAGAGATTTGAAAAAATTGCTTAGTTATATTTCAAAAGATAGTTTATTATATCTTGATAAAGTTTGTGATTTTAATAAGGTTATAACAAAGCAAAAACCCCAGTAACTCAACTTAATGGAAGTCATCTGAGGCTGTACATATACATTATTTACGATATTTCAACTTTTGTCAAGTGATGAGATTGTTTTATTAGTTTGTTATTATACAATTACTGCATTTATTCTATTACTTAACCTTGTTTTAAAATCTTCAAGGTGGTTTTCTTCCCATATAATAATATTTTTATGGTTTATGTCAAAATGGACTTTCTCAATATTTTTATTTGGCACACCCTCTAACCATTTTTCATGACAAGTGTATATGACAGGCAAACCCAATCCCTCAGCAAAGCCTGCTTCATAATATACTCCTCCCCTATAACCTGTTAAATCCGCAACCATAAACTTACTTTTTCTTATTTGAGCTATCATTTCATCATTTATATCATTACAATATTCAACACAGTCAATTTTTATAGAGTTAAATCTACCTCCATTTTCAATTGCAGGTTTAATTGCATTTGCATATACACTATTCATATCGGGTTTATAATTTTTAGAATCTGCTTTATCATTAAACCACATTGCGACAAAGCCTTGATTTTTTCGTTGCTTTTGCCGTAATTTATCTTCATAATATTTCAAACCTTCCATTTCAACACGAACTCTGAAGGAGTTTCCTGAACCCGCATATGATAAATAACCTTTAAGTGTTGCAAATATACTAGATAATTCTTTTCTATCAACACAAAATAACTCTCTGTATAATATTTCACTATTAACATTAAGTACTTCTCCAAAATATTTTGTTTTATCTACAAAATACGCAAGAGTATTATCAATTTTTTCGAGCAAGTTTTTAGGAGAATTTGCAAGAGACAATAATTCTTGTATATTTTCGTTATGTATAGGAATTTGTCTGTAATTAGAATTTTCTGGTAAAACATATAGAATATTTCTCAATAAAGCTAAATCAATTTGAGACATACCTTTAAAATAATAGTTTTCAAAGTCATCTTCCAGTAGAAACATTTTACAATAAGGGCAGTTATAAAAAGTTGCAAAGAACTTAGTACTTCTGTCTTTGTGTTTTAGTTTTTGTCCGCATATAGGACATAATTCTTCTGATTGTGTATTTTCCATTTAACCCTCATTTTTGGTTTAATATTAGGTGCATTTACTTATTATATTATACTATAAAATATATCTAAACACCTTCTAACTCTAAAGTTATTTTGACAATAAAAATCATTTAACAAGTACTTATAAATTATTCAAAAATAAATCAGAGCCTTTATTTCAGCCCTGTTTATTTTTTGTAAAATTTCGGTTATACGAACGTTATAATATTTTGCCTATTTTAATATTGATTGTATGAATATAATGAGTCTATTGCTTGTATTTTTCTTTCATTGGAAGTGTGAGTATATCTTTGTGTTGTTGTTATACTACTATGTGCTAACAATTCTCTTACAAGTTCTAAATCATAATTTTGTTCTACTAACCTAGTACCAAAAGTATGTCTTAATCCATGAAATCCAATATTTTTAATTTCTGCTTGCTTACAAATTTCATTATATACATCTGCTAATCTTTGGTCACTATAAGGTCGTTTTCTAACCTCATTTATAAATATGTATTTACTGTCATTATACCAATGCTTTTTAAATATATTGGCTACAGCTTCATGCATGGGAAGTTGTATGAATTTTTTACCTTTATTTCTGGTTTTAGGTATTTGTATAAGGTTTTGTTCAAAATTTATCCAAGATTTTTCTAACAACCTTATATTAGATTTTCTTAAACCTGTTAATAAAGCCACTGTGATAATTTCTTTAAACCATTCTGGACATTTAGAATAAAACTTTTGTTCATCTTCTATTGTCCAAAATTTTGTTTGAATATTATCTTCTACCATTTTATATACCCCTTTACAAGGATTTTTAGTTAAATATTCATTTTCAATGGCTAAATTAAACATCTTTTTCAAAGAATATAGATACTTATTCACTGTAGCAGGTTTTTTACCCGATTCTATAAGATATTTTTTATACTTTATAATATCCGCATTAACAATTTTGTTTATTGCTTTATTAGCACCAAAATATTCTTTAAAGTATTTGATTTTACTTTTAACATGTTTTAAATCAATATTATTAGCACTTGCGTATTCCCAATATAAATCACATAATTTTGAGAAAGAAAGTTGTTTTACTTCTCTTGGAATTATACCATTTTGTATTTTTTGAAGTTGTACCATATATACACTTTCAAGATTTTTAGCTTCCTTTTCTGTTGTTGCACCCTTACAGCATAAATGTTTTCTTTCACCATTTATTTGAAATCTACAGTAAAATTTATTACCTTTTTTGTAAATCATTTTCTATATCTCCTATGCAACCTGTTTTTCTACCCATTCATTAAACTTATCGACATAAACAAATACCGAACCCGCTATTGTAACAAAAATATTAGATGGTAAATCATTTCTACGTTTCCAAGTTCTAACCGTATTAACAGGTTTATTTATATATTCTGCAAATTCATTGATTGTAATTAGATTTTTAAGTTTTTCCATTTTTATACCTTTCTATGGTACTATTATTCATGTAACACATGATATAACGTCATGTCAAGCGTTTTTGAGCATAAATAATATACCAATTTCTTTTATTTTCTTTTCTAAAACTTTTATATACCATTTTCATATACTACTAAGTACATTTTCTTTTGGGGGTAAGTAAACCACTAAAGTATAAATTTTTTATTTACCACCTTATATACCAAGAGGTTATACTACCTTGTATATACTTAGTAATAAAGAAGACATCTAAGTTTTAAGTCTTTTTGTACTTCATTTCTAAAAAGTTGTGCATATAATCAAAAAGTTCATTATCTGTATAGATTTTTATACTTTTTTGTTGCTCAAATTTAAGAGGATTAAACCATTGGGAACCAAAATTCTCATTTAACCCTTGAAACTCTTTATTCGTAAGTGTATAGCAGTATTTTAAAAATTCTTTTACATAAAAATATCTGTTTTTAATCTTTTGAATAGTTGTTTCACCCATTTTGCAGACATGTTTTTTTGCAATTTCTGGTACTGATAATCCATTACTTAACAATATAAGTACTTGAAAAATATTTCTGTCACGACTAGCTAAAGTGTTCTTTTGAGGTTTAAATAGTTCAGTTACAAAATTATTGTGTAATAATATTGATTGTTTTCTAAACTCATATTCAGGTAAACCATCAAGAAGTGCGTGTTTTTCGTGTTCAATAGGCGTAAGATTTAAAATACTATTATTGGATTTATTTTTATCTCCATGGTGACATTCAAGCCCCAAAAGCTTTTTGTATAGGCATAAGTTTAGTCTATGAATTAAAACTTGGTTATTGGTTGATTTGTATGCAGTTGAAGAATCTTTAAATAAACCTTGTTTTACAAGGGTTTTAAAAATATTTTTGCCTTGTTCTAATATTTTCTTTTCAACCCTAATATATTTATCTTTTCTATGAATATGTTTTAATTTTAAAACTTTTGGATTCTTGCAATTTTCTACAATTAGATGAAAATCTGGGTCAAATTCATTATTTGTTCTGTTCCAATCTTCCATTAAAAGAAAATAGAATTTACCAATAAAATTTTCACCTAGAATATTACACTTGCTATTATTACAAATGTATTCTTTGTTTACTTTTGCCCTTATAAAGTTTCGGTATAGAATATTTAGTTGTTGGGTCATAATTTTGCCTCCTATTTTGTATATTTTCTTTATACAAAATTTTGGACTTTGGAGTTTAGACCCAAAATAAAATTTAATTATGTCCTAATATTCTTTAAATAATTTTTTATATTTTTCTATAAAATCTTCTCTTTTAAATATTTCATTTGGTTCACTTTTAGTATAAAATTCTTCATCTAAATTTTTTCGATTTATGAATTTTCTAATGGCCTCATCTTTATATTTTGCGTTATCAAAAAGTGATAAATCCCCATTTTCTTTTAATAAAGTATATACAACAGCATCTGAAAAAGTTGCAGCTTTGTTATTCAATAATAAGTCAAGATATGTTTCAACAAAAGGATACAATTCACTTAAATCTTCATTTAATGGTTCTCCAATAAATTGTTTAATTGAACCATCTTCTTCTAAGGATAGATATGTAACTTCTTTTTCAGAATCTGCTAGAATGTTATAGAGTCGTTTTTTTATATCTTTTTGATATTTAGTGGCTGAATTATTTAATAGAAAATTTACGAAGCCATCAGAAGTTGGTTCTACTGGCATGTTCATTACTTGTTTTAAGTGTGTAAATATTTGTTTAATTTCTGGATAATTTTCAAAAATAGCTTTTTTAAGTTTTTTTGTATAGTTCTGTAATCCTCTTTTTGTTTTTGGGAAATATCCTAAAATTTGTTTTGCTGGAGCTCCACTGGTATTATAAAACCTTTGATTTCTTATTTTTTTTATTTTTTCTCTAATATCTTTATTTTTAGCATTTTCTTCTTTTGTGGGGTTTTGTATTTTTTCTAATATATGTAATTTGGCTTCTATTGTATAAGTTGTTAAGATTGTATTTAAATCTGGAGATATATTACTTAAAATAGTCTCAAGGTATTCTTTGATAAGTTTTAATATTTCTTGCAAAATTTTTCTTGCAATTATACATTTGGAGTTTAATCCATTGTTTAAGTCCGAATTAGATGATATATTTTGATTGTATATTTTTTTGCAAATTTCATTTTTGTAAAAATCTATAATAATTGCTTTATTTAGTGTTAAACTAAAATATTTTGTTTTAATGCTTTGTGCTTTTGAACTATTGAATATTTCGTTCATTAAATATTTTATGTGAAATAAATATTCATCAAAAAATGATGCACAATTCTTATCTTGTGTGTATGAATCAATAAACCAGCTGTATGTCAAAGGAAAATTAGTATTTATTTCTAAATCTTCTAAGTATTCAACAGGCAGCCAAAATTTTGTAATGTTTTTGGATTTATTTGGTTTTTCTTCTAATTTTCTATTATAAAAATTTTCAAAAGATTCGTCAAATATAAAACTTTCTAATTGTGGAAAAAATTGTTCATCAAATAAATCTTTAACTTTCATAAAATAAAAGCCCTTTTTACTACTTATATATACTTTATACCTAATACTAATTTAACAAGCCTTCTTAACCCAAGTTTTAAAACTTGCTCATCCGAGCCTTGTGTCCCAACGGTTTTCAGACCTAAAATTTTAACCTTTGATGTTTTGATATATTTGTGTGTTGTGTATGTACAACTTTTTTATCAATTATATAGAATCGTGGTTAAAATCAATGTTATTGTAATATTTTATGAATAAAACTTTCTAAGACGTTCATAATTTGGGTTATTCTTCATAAGTTCAACTGTTTGCCAAATAGAATCTTTTGGTTGCTTTTTTAAAAAAATTCTAAAATCATCATCAGACATAAAATAGGTCACTCTCAAAATTTCCTTAAACCCTAAAATCGATATACCAGATTTCCCTATTAATGAACGTAAATAAGAAAGCCAGTTTACATCATTACAACTGTACATTCTAACATTATTCTTTATTCGTTCTGGTGCGACTAAATTTTCTTCATCATAAGAACGTAATCTATCAGAAGATATACCTAATTGTTTGGCTACTTGTCCAACTGTTAAGATTGGAGAATTTTCATCTAACATATATACCTCATTATTTAATAATATGCACTTTTTAATATTCTTTCAATTTAGGTATTTTATAATTATTCATACAGATAAATTATTTATTGATATTAGGTATTAAAATATTAGTTTTCATGGTATATCTAAATTAGGGGTAAAATTTAAGGATGATTATATGACTATCGAAACAGAAGCAAAAGCTAGAATTAAAATTAACAAATTATTAGAAGAAGCTGGTTGGCGATTACTGGATAATGAAGAGGGAAAAGCTAACGTTGATTTGGAATATTCCACCAAAATAAAACGTGATGACAAATTTAAAACAGGATTATTAGATTATCTTTTATTAGATTCAAATGGTTTTCCGCTTTGTGTATTAGAAGCAAAAAGAGAAGATGTAAACCCTTTATTTGCAAAAGCCCAAGCTAGGGCTTATGCAATGAGTCAAAATATCAGATTTGTAATTTTATCTAATGGAAATATTAGTTATTTATGGGATATTGAAATTGGCAATCCTGAAATTATAACTTCAATGCCTACTCAAGAATCTTTAGAGCAACGAAATGTTTTTAAACCTAACCCTAAGACTTTGTATTCTGAAAATGTAACAAAAGAATATGTAGCATTAATGCAAAATCCTAATTTGTTGCAAGAGCCAGACTATATAAATGAAATAACAAGAAATAAATATTGTTATGATAATGGGTATAGATTACTTCGACCATATCAGTTAAACGCCATAAAAGCACTACAAGAATCTGCAAAGCAAGGAAATAACCGTTTTTTATTTGAAATGGCGACAGGTACTGGTAAAACGCTAACTTCTGCTGGTATTATAAAATTATTTCTAAAAACAGGAAATGCCAAAAGAGTATTATTTTTAGTAGATAGAATTGAACTTGAAAGACAAGCCAAATCTAACTTTGAGAACTATTTAAAAGATTATACAACTGTCGTATATAAAGAAGCTCGTTCAGATTGGAAAAAAGCGGAAATTGTAGTCACAACGATACAAAGCTTATTAGTAGATGACAGGTATAAAAAGTTATTCTCTCCAACTGATTTTGACCTTGTAATTTCAGATGAAAGCCATAGATGTATTGGTGGTAACTCAAGAGCTGTTTTTGAATACTTTATTGGTTATAAATTAGGATTAACCGCAACACCAAAAGATTATGTTAAAAACATTGATGAAAAGAAATTAAAATTTGAAGATCCTAAAGCATACGAAAGACGTATAATGCTTGACACTTATAGAACTTTTGGTTGTGAAAGTGGGGAACCGACTTTTCGATATAGTTTATTAGATGGTGTAAGAGATGGCTATTTGATAAATCCTCTTGTAGTTGATGCAAGAACAGATGTAACAACTGAATTATTATCAGAAAAAGGGTATTCGGTTGTTCAAATTACGGATGATGGTAATAAAGTTGAAGAACAAATTTTTTCTAGACAATTTGAAAAGAAATTCTTTAGCGAAAATACTAACATTCAATTTTGTAAAACCCTTCTTGAAAATGGCTTAAAAGACCCTATTAGCGGAGAATTTGGAAAAACTATTGTTTTCTGCGTAAGTCAAGACCATTGTACAAAAATTGTTCAAATTTTGAATAAAATGGCTCATTCTATCTGGAAAGATAAGTATAATTCTGATTTTGCGGTTCAAGTAAGTTCTAGTGTTCCAACAGCACAAGATATGACAACTTATTTCTCTAACGATAATTTGAATGGCAACTCTCGCTTTTTAGAGGGGTATAAATCTTCTAAAAGTAGAATTTGCGTAACCGTGGGAATGATGACAACTGGCTATGATTGCCCAAATATTTTAAACCTTGCTCTAATGCGACCAATATTTTCTCCGACTGATTTTGTACAAATTAAAGGTCGTGGAACTAGAAAATGCACTTTCAAATATACTGATAGCAACAAGGAACAAATCTCATTTGAAAAACAACATTTCAAACTTTTTGATTTCTTTGCAAACTGTGAATACTTTGAACATGAATTTAATTATGATGAAGAATTGAAACTTCCTAAAAACTCCTCAAAAAATTCGGCAAGTAAAAAGCCTAATGAAATAGATATTCCAACCATTGACACAATAGAAATTTTTGACCCTGACAAATTAAAAGAACTCACAGAAACTCCTGTAGGTTTAGATGGAATGAGAATTGATAGAGAGTTATTCCAACAAGCAAAAGATAAATTCACTCAAGATGAAGATATTGTAAAAGCAGTAGATAGAGAAGATTGGGCAAGAGCAGAACATATTGTTAAAGAAAAATATGAAAATAAACCAAACTTGTTTATAACTCTTGATAACCTTCGCAAATCTGAAAATCTTGATAGACGATTAACTTGGATTGAAGTATTACAACGAGCCTTTGGATTTATTAAAAGATTTAAAAATCAAGATGAATTACTTGAAGATGAATGCGATAAATATATTTCTATTTATAAACCTGATGCAGAACATGTGCCATATATAAAGAATTTTATTAAGGCATATTCTACTGACTCTAATTTTAGAAATATTATTGAGGGTAAACGATTTGCTGAACTGAATTTTTATCAGGGCTTTACAATGCAAGATTATAGGAATCTGAATGGTTATAGAGCAAGTTTACCAGAATACATAAAAGATAATATTGTACTCAACAAGTATATGAAATAGCGTTATAGCCTTATTTTAACTGCTTTCAATTTGAAATGGTTAAGGTGGGGATTTTTTACATGGAAGAAAAATATAAAGGAATACTGAAAATGATGACAAAAGATATAAGAAAAACCATAGATAATGCAAGAGATGTTTTAGTTGGGAAAATTCCTAATCCACAATCACAAATTGAACAAATAACTATTGCTATGATTTATAAATTTATGGATGATATGGATATAGAATCTGTCGAATTTGGTGGGGAAAGACAATTTTTTACAGGAGAGTTGGAAGAATTTGCTTGGTCTAAACTTATGTCACCTCAACTTGGGGCAGAAGCCAAAATGAATTTATATACACTTGCTCTTGATAAACTTCCTTTGACAAACAGTATTCCAAAACTTTTTAGAGATATTTTCAAAGGTGCATATCTACCATTCAGAGATGGTCAAACTTTGACATTGTTTTTAAAAGAAATAAATGAAATTTCTTATGACAATAGCGAAAATCTTGGTAATGCTTTTGAATATTTGCTTTCAATTATGGGTTCACAAGGGGATGCAGGACAATTTAGGACACCACGACATATTATTGATTTTATTGTAAATATCGTTAAACCGACTAAAATTGACAAAATCTTAGATCCCGCTTGTGGTACAGCTGGCTTCTTGATTTCCGCTTATAAATATATTATTGAAACGGCTAAAAAAGCAGACAAAAGGTTAGCACCAAAAGAATTGAATGACCTAACCAATAATATTCAAGGCTACGATATTTCGCCTGATATGGTTAAATTAGCACTTGTAAATATGTATTTGCACAAATTCAAAGAACCAAAAATCTATGAATATGATACTCTTACAAAATTAGACAGATGGGATGATTATTTTGATGTAATTTTAGCCAATCCACCATTTATGACTCCGAAAGGCGGTATTCAACCACATAATAGGTTTGGAGTAAAAGCCAATAGAAGTGAAGTTTTGTTTGTTGATTATATTATGGAACATCTGAATACTGTCGGCAGAGCTGGAGTTATTGTTCCAGAGGGTATAGTTTTCCAATCTGCAAATGCTTATAAAGAATTAAGAAAAAAACTTGTTGATGAAAATTATTTATATGCAGTAGTAAGTTTACCAAGTGGAGTTTTTCAACCGTATTCAGGAGTAAAAACATCAATTTTACTAATGGATAAACAACTTGCTAAAAAGACAGATAAAATATTATTTGTAGAAATACAAAATGATGGTTTTGATTTAGGAGCTCAAAGACGTGAAATTGATAAAAACGACTTACCACAAGCGACAGAATTTATAAACCAATGGCAAAATGCAATCAATACTCATTCTGAATTTGCAATAGAATCAAAAATGGTAACACTTGTCGCAAAATCAAAAATTGCAGAAAATGAAGAATACAACCTTACAGCCTCTCGCTACAAAGTAATAAAAGATTATTCAAATTGTAAATGGGATATGGTAAAACTTGGTGATGTGTGTGAAATATTAGATAATTTAAGAGAACCTGTTTCAAAAGCTAATAGAGTTGAAGGTATATATCCATATTATGGAGCAAGTGGTATTGTTGATTATATAGACAAATATATTTTTGATGAAAAATGTGTATTAATAGGTGAAGATGGGGCTAAGTGGGGGGCTGGAGAACAATCTGCATTTATAGCAACTGGCAAATATTGGGTTAATAACCATTGTCATATATTAAGACCAAATAGAACAAAAATAATAGATGAACTATTAGTAAATATTTTAAATAATTTAGATTTAATCCAATTTATATCAGGTTGTGTAGTTCCAAAATTAACGCAAAAAGATTTAAAAAATATTCAAATCCCACTTCCACCATTAGAAGTTCAAGAAGAAATTGTAAAAGAGTTAGATGGTTATCAAGCAATAATAGACGGATCACAAAAAGTCATAGACAACTGGCACCCGACAATTCCAACCAATCCCAACTGGCAAAAAGTAAAACTTGGAGAATATATATTAATTAATAATGGAGATGTCGCAACAAATTTTGAAGACAATGGAAAAATTGCTTGTATAAAAGTTGGTGATATGAATTTACCAGATAATCAAACTTACATCACAACATCTTCTCATTGGACCAATATAGATAAACCTAATAGAATTGTAAAAACCAATTCTGTCATATTTCCAAAGAGGGGAGCTGCAATTGCTACAAATAAAAAAAGGCTAAATCTTATACCATGTTATATAGATAATAATTGCATGGCAATAACTTTAAAAAATGAGAACTATATATTGCCAGCATTTTTATTTAGATTTATGCAAAATTTTGATTTAACAACTATATCAAATTCTGCAGGAATAGCTCTAATCAACAACAATGATATTAATGGGGTGGATATATTTATTCCTTCATTAGAAGAACAAAACCAAATAGTTGCTGAAATCGAAAAAGAAGAACAAATGGTAAATTCGTGCAAACAGTTAATTGAATTATATAAACAAAAAATAGATAACAAAATCAAATCAATTTGGGGTGATATAGATGAGTAATATTATACATTTGGAAGATGATTTGAGCGAGTTAAAAGAGTATTTACCTTTAAATATGAAAAATCCATATTTTAACATTATGTTTGAAAATCTTTTATTTATTGATGATACTGGTTTTTATAACAATGCAGTGATAAATTTAACTCATTTCTATAATTATATTTTACATTGTTTTTTAGTTCAAATATATTACTCTGAAGAAAATCGGAACTTACTAAAATATCTACAACATACTACAGGCTCATTAAATAGTAGAGATAACCGAAAGCAAATAGAACTTGATGAACAGTTTGATGCAAATTCTTTTTCTAATGTTGAAAAGAATACAATCAATTATTTCTTTCATATATTTAATTTGTGTAGTGATTCTCATCTTTGCAAAAATAATAATGAAATATTTGATTTAAGAAACTCTGCTGCTCATTTGAATATGGATATAATCAACGAAAATAGATTTAATTCTTTTATTGAAAAAATTAAAGATAATTTGAATGAATTACTAAATAAAACATATAAATACTCTAAAAAACTATTAGAGCAAGAATTATCAGAGGCAATAAAAGAAGGACGAATAGATGAAGGTTCATATCCTGAAATTATTGAAGATATCAATTATATGTATGGTCTATCTCAAAATTTTTATAAATTGGTATTGCACCATAATAAGTTTGAACATGTAAAAATCAATTCACCACAATATTACGAACAAAAATATATTGAAGAATTTTTAGGAATAGAAAGAGAAGAGGTAAAAATGATTGAAGCATTAAAAACTAAAGAATTAGAACAATTTAATTACTTGATAAAAGTAATTTATTTAGGTGTAATGAACGGACAAAGTAATATAGAACCTTACATAAATGCAATTGAAACTGTAAATGATAAAGTGGGCAATAATTCTTATGTAAAAATAATGGAAGTGCTAGAAAAAGATGGCTATACAATGCCTTGCCCAAATCCAAAGAGTAAAGCACTTGTATTGACAGATAAAGGTATTTGTTACGCAAAAGATACATTAAATTTAAAACGAGAAAAATAGGTATTCAACTATGCGAGGTTTTGTAGCACTTATACTATTACTTCGATTTTTATTTACCAATCCGATTGGTATAGCTATTCTTGTACTATTTTTGATTGCAATGAGTAGTGATTCCGATGCAGTAATGAATATTACAGGTAGCATTGTAGCATTTTTAATAATTGTCGCTATAATTGTTGGTATCATTAACTTTTTTAGGCGATTCTAAAATGAACATTTTTAACTTCAAATCGTTCTAATATTAGGAGAAAACCATGAAAAAACTTTTTGCAATTATATTTGTATCTTTGTTATTAACTGGCAGTGCATTTGCGGCTAACACCTACAACCAATATGGCAGTAAAACAGGCTCATACAGAACAAATAGTTCAACAACTACAACTTATGATAGATACGGTTCACGCACAGGAACTTACAAAACCAACGGTAGTACAACGACAAAATATGACCAGTATGGTTCAAGACAAGGTACAATTAAAAAGACATCAACTGGCTACACCTCATACGATAAATATGGAGCTAGAACAGGCAGCTACAAAACAAATTCTAATGGTACAACCACATCTTATGATAAGTACGGAAGAAAAACAGGCTCATTCAAAACCGATTCAACAGGTAGAACCCCCCAATACGACCGCTACGGCAGAAAAGTTGGAAGTTTTAAATAGGCAACTTGCTTTCTATTAACTAATTACACACTAGACAAAAGGTATATAATATGTCATAATATTATTGTAAGGTTCAAAGAACTAATAAATTTAATAAAGATATACTCGCCGTGGATTTATCTGCGGTTCAAATGACAGGCTACATGCCTGTCGTTTGCGTTATATGTGATTTTGCAGTATAATTGTAGGCATGAGTAAAAAGAAAATTCTTGTTCTAATAGACGGATTTAATTATTATCACAAATTAACTTTATACCAAAAAAGACATAATATTTGTGTAAAATGGCTTGATTATATGTCATTATTAAATGCTGCAATCAAAAGTCATTTAAAAACAGAAGAATTTGAATTAGAAGTTATATTCTTTTCTGCAATAGCAACTCATAGGGGGCTTGATTCTCAAATTAGACACCGAACATATTTAAAAGCCTTACAGCAATCAGGGATAAAAGTGGTTTTGGGTGAATTTAAAGAAAAATATATTTATCCGTGCAAAGAATGTAATCAAAAGCAACCAAATGAAAAAATTTTAAAACATGAAGAAAAACATACAGATGTAAACGTTGCAATTACTCTACTTGAAAATGCTATGACAAATTCCTTTGATAGAGCATATTTGTTGAGTGAAGATAACGACTATGTTCCTGTTGTAAAAAGAGTAAAAGAACTGTACCCAAATAAAGAAATCATAATTTGTCCACCGCCTCAAAAAAATTATTGTGTACATAGTTTATTAACCGCTAGTGGTGAAAGTGATTTTTATAGATTTAGGTGGAATCAAATTAAACATTTTCAATTCCCAGATGAATATAACGGACTTATAAACCCTTGGAAAGTATAAACTTGTACGGGTTTTATATTTTAAGCATTTATCACCTAGATATATGAAATTTAGTACCACCATTGTAAAATTTGCTAGGAGGGGTGATATAATAAAATTGTTATACATAAATTAGGAGAGAGGATAATGCCAACAGGTGGTAGAAGAGCTGGAGCAGGTCGAAAACCAACAGGTAAACCAACGACTAAAGCAAATATCTATGTGGCAGATAGAAACCTTATAAATGGTTATGCTTTGTCTTTAGGTATTTCAGTAAATGAACTTATGCACAGAGTTTTTACACATTCCGATTTTGAACAATATTTTCGTAAAATAAATAATATACAAGAAGAGGAAGTCTAAATTTTATGTCCATTCTGTGTCCACTTTATGTCTGATTTCATAGATTTTGGATATATTTCATATTATTCAAACCCTTGAAAAAACGTTCAAAAGTGTAGATTTTTTCGCTGTTCGACTCCCCCCATCGACAGATATCACGGAGGAATATATGAAATCAGGAGTTAAGTCTAAAATATTGATTTCTTTAATTATATCTATATTTATATTCTTATTTGCGTTTTTTATTTTTTTTATAGTTAAAAATATGATTGGTATTCCTATTTCTCAAAATTTACATTTTGAAAACCAAGAAGAGTTTGATGGATATGTAGATTATAAGTTTTTTAAAAATTTGTCAACTTGTCATTTATATACAACTCCAATTATTGTAAATGCTCCTCTTTTTATTCCTATAGGTTATTACAAAACTCAAATTGTCGGAATATCGAATAATAAATGTATTGTTCGTAATTATAGAAAAGATAGTCCTTTGGTAGCTTGGGAGCTATCTGAGGAATTTCAATTACCTATTAATTATTCAAAAGAATTAGGTTTGGTAATGATGAGAGAAATAAAATATCCAAACGAAAAATTATCACATTTAAAAACGTATTGTGAAGCTGAAAAATTTACATCATATACCTGTATGCACTTGACAGATGGAACAGATATAAGTAAAGACTTTCCTTATATAAACTTAGGATTAGATAAATATCAGACATATCCTTATAATTATTCTCAACAAATTCCACGTCAGAACAAAACTTTTTATACTAATAAATAGAGATTACTGGTAAGATAAATTTGTTTACAATAATTCTATAAAAATATCCCCTGAACAGCCAAAAACCTAAGGCACTATACGAAAAATCGTAGGAAATGTTCCTTAGGTTATCCATTAATATTATTTACGATAACCAAATTTTTGCCAAGTGTTTAGGATATTGCGTTTATAAAGCTAAACCTTCATTTTAATGCTATAATTTTTGTATGAAGAAGTTATTATTTGCGATTTTTATTTTGTTTTTTGGAACAGCAACTGCGTTTGGGGATGCATTTGTTCCTGATTTTGCGACGATGAAAACTCTTCGCTGTGATTTTGATGAAACCGTCTATAATCAAGACAATACTGTATTAACAAAGAGCAAATTGTTCAGGATTTTTCATCTTGATGATGAGAACAAATTAATCTACTTACAAAAAGAGCCGATTGACCACATTTTGTATTACGAAGACGACAAAATTGAGTACAATCTCCAATCAATGACCGATGATTATATTATGATGGCACATACAACAATTGACCGCAATTCTTTAGAATACAATTCAACATCCACAATGACTTATGACAATCCGATGTTTGGTGTTCGCCGTTCAACTTCTCAAGGTATTTGCAAATTTTTGAATTAACATTTTTGTTACATTTTCGGATTTGATGTCAATTTTTTCCTCTAAAAATCGTTTATTAATGTATAGGGGAAATAATTATGGAAAAAGTATTGGACAAATACTCGACTCTTTTTGATGAAATATTTTCGCAAAACGAAAATACTTCAAATCCTTATATGGATTTTCCTCACAAAAATCAGTCATCTTTAACATCTTATATCCTAAAATCCAGTGGAATAAACAACTACGGCGGATTTTTGGGTGTTATTACAGATGAAGAATTGTCTAATAAAACTATCAGAAAAATTGTCTTGGAGTTGTCTCGAGCAATCGACAAAGACTCTGTGGAAGATATAAAACTTTTGAAAGCGAAATATGGCAATATGAAAGAATTTGCCACCGCTAAGAGATTTTTGGACAAAAAATGTAAAAAAGTTTGGGATGTTTTTGCAGTAAAAAACAAAAAAATAACCGTACCCAAAAATGCGATGAAGTCGCTAGGGATAACTAATCAACCATCGTTGGAATTTTTGCTTGGCGATAGTTTGAAGTTTTTTGAAAAGGACAATGGTTCGACAACTGTTGACATAATTATGTCCATTTTGAATAATAAAAATCTTAATTATGACTTTGAAGATATCCATAAATTTTTGAAAAATTCTTACCAAAAGGGTAAATGCAAATATAATTTAATTACGGTTTCTTATCTTGCGCAAAAATTGGATTATAACAGGCATGAGATGGAAAACCTTGGGGTTGATGATGAAATGTTAAAACAAGTTTTCAATGCATTGACATTGAAAGAGAAAGTCAAAGTTGTTTGGAAGAAGTTTAAAAGCCTTGTGCATGCGGAGGTCAAGAAGGCAAGAAGTTAGGATGGCAAGCATTTTTACCCTCTCCTAGGGTGAGGGCAATGGTGAGGGGTCGTCTAGTTAGTCAGTAGTCTATAGGTCGGCATTGCCATGCCGACAAAATTTTTAAGGTGGGCTAGTGAGCCCACCCTACTTTTTATTGTCATTCTGAAAGCTTAGAAAATTTGTGTGAAGAATGAACACAAAATTTTCTTGCTATTCAGAATCTATCAATATTGATTTAGTCACCCTGAACTTGTTTCAGGGTCTCTAATATAACAAATTTTGTACTTGACTAATATGTTAAATTTGAGATGCTGAAACAAGTTCAGCATGACAGCAAAACTTCCTCTCCCAAAGAGAGGGAACATGTGTTACCCTGCTCCTCGTAATGACATAGACCTTTTTGTCCAGTCTATCCGTATGGGAGAGACCGAAATTGTTTTTGAGCTGAACGCGAAAATTTACAATTTCGAGTGAGGGTTCAGTCAAGACTAGAATATATTTGTGAGTCTTTGCCCCCCTCTCCTCACTCCTCTCCCACAAGGGGCGAGGAAGTTTTTACCAAACTGTCACCCTATTGTCCCAAATTACTTATCATCCGTAATAGTCCAGTTGTTGCGCATAACCTTTACTAAACATCCTGTTGCATAGTCGGCAATGTTTCCGTATTCAGAGGCTTTGGTGTTGCAAAGGTCAGGATTGTCTGTCCAGTCTTTGACTTCACCGTCAGGTAAAACTTGCAAAATAAATGTATCAAGTCCCACAATATTTGGCTGGCTTGGTCCATTTGTGTCTAGTGCAATTTTTGTTGATGCATGTTCAGAGTCAATATTCATACACATTGTCATACCGTTGACGGTTTGTACGCAATATCCTCTTTCAAAATTCAAGTTTCCAGATGAACCGTCAAGGTTTGTGTATTTGGCTGCAAAACATTTAGGTGAAGAATTTCCGCCACAATTTTTTCGAGCTAATTTGAAATAATTATTCAAGAAATAACAAGAACCTTTTGTGCAGTTTTCGTTATCATCCACAGCGCCTGATGTTGATTTGTACCAATCGTTTGTCATATCATCATCCATGGCTTGTTTAACGGCTGCACTGATTTGAGAATAAGCTTTTTCGATAGAGTTTGAATAAACTTTGTATCTGTAATTTTTTACCAAAGAAGGTATTGTTAGTATTGCGATTACTCCGACAATACTAAGTGTTACAAGAACTTCTGCTAAAGTAAAACCTTTTTTCATATCCTACCTTCCCTTAGTATTCCATCTTCCAGCCGGCTTCCATTACATTTACAAGACAACCTATTGCAGCGGTGGCTATACTCTCAGTGCTCCCTGTAGTACATAATGATGCTCTATCAGTATTTGTAATTTGGCAACCAACACCATAATCTAAGATAGAACCGTTTTTGTTTATATCTAGAGCGAAAACATCACGTCCGATAACATTTGGGGCAGCCATACCGTTTACATCGACGACCATACTCATACAGGTATTATTTGGGTTGTAATTAGCACAAACAGCTGCGCCTGATACTGTTTGAATACAGTAATTTCCGGCATATCCCGGAACAGCAGCATTGCCAATTGTTTTATAAGTGTTTGCATTAGTTGTCATACAACCTGTTTTGTCTGCTTTACGGCAATCTTTTTTCACGGCTTTAAAATATTTTGTTAAGAAGTAACCTTCACCAGTCTGAGGTTCTTGGTGGTCTGTTGCACCTTCTTTATAGGTTGAATTTCCTGCTGCAGTTGTTTCATAGAAGTTATCAACGTGCTCATCTGCCATAATAGCTTGTGTTGCGTCAGAAATTTGTGAATAAACTTTTTCTAATTGCGCAGTATATAATCTGTTTTTATAGTTTTTCATAACCCCAGGGATAGTCAAAACCGCAACGATTCCGACAATACCCAATGTAATCAAAACTTCTGATAACGTAAAACCTTGTTTCATATTTATCCTTCCGTAATTAATAGTTCATTTCCCAATTGTCTTGTAGTAAACGTGCAAAGCAACCTTCACCGTACTCTGCTCGAGCATTATTTGCTGCATCGACTTTTTCATCATTTGTTTTAGCTTTACCGCCACAAAGTGCAGGATTACCTGTATCATATAATTCATTAGTCATAGGATTAATATAGATAGAGAAAAAGTCTCTACCACCAATATTAGGTCCATCGGTCGAGTTTATATCTACACGAAAAACACATGCAAGAGATGGGCTGTTAAAACATAAAAAAGATACAGCCTCACCACCAACAAGTTTTGCATATGCATGGCTACTATCATTTAGTCCTAATGCTCTATCTTCATTAGAATTAAGGGTTCGATAAGTGCTGGCAAAAGGTTTAGTTGTTTGAGTTGAAGCTAACTTAAAGTATTTTCGTAAAAAATTTTTATTAGCTTCTGCAGTTGCAACTTTAACATACGGTGTTTGATAAAAATAAGAAACATTATTATCTATACATGCCTGATTTACGGCATTTTCAATCATTTCCACCGTTTTTTTCAATTTAGTGGTATAAACTCGTTTATGATAATCCTGAATGAACCCCGGCAGAGTCAACATTGCGATAACCCCGATAATTCCCATAGTAATCAATAACTCGCCGATTGTTAGGGCTTTTTTCATACTCTTAAAATCCTGTTTTGTCTACGTATATACAAATTATACAACTTTTTCGGCATGTTTTCAAGTCATGAAGAGGATGTTTTGGGCAAAAGGGAAATATGGAAGGCAAGAGTGCAGGAGGTCTGGCTTTTTGTATTGTCATTCTGAAAGGATTAAAAATCTTGCCAACTTGTTTGGCTTAGATTTTATCCTATTCAGAATCTATCAATGTTGATTTTGAAAATTGACCTTTTTTCATTACTTTTCAATCAAATGGATAGACCCTGAATCAAGTTCAGGGTGACACTTGGGTTAAAGTGTTCGGTTAGAGATTCTGAATAGCAAGAAAATTATGTGTTCATTCTTCACACAAATTTTCTAAGCTTTCAGAATGACATTGACCGTTTTGCCGATTCAGGATGACGTGAACTGTAGGTCGTCATTGCCATGCCGACAAAATAAAAAAAATGTCACCCTGAACTTGTTTCAGGGTCTCTAATAAAACACATAAGTCTATGTCATTCCGAATTGCGGATTTTGGCAAGTGCGCCGTGTGAGCGTAGCGAACCCAGCACGTCTTGGCGAGAGCTGCGTTGAGCCGGTCGAGCCGCCAATAATCCAAGACCGTTTCAGGGTCTCTAATATAACATATAGGTCTATGTCATTCTGAACTTGATTCAGAATCTTTTCCATAGAGAGTATTAATCAAATGTATTCATTGATAAAATTCTTTTCATGCACTCCGTGCAAGGGTGCTTTTGGTGGCAAAAGCACCGCAAAACCACCGACACGCCAACGTTCTCATCAAACTAAAAACTCGTTCCATAGCCGAATAACTCGTCACTTCGCTCCTCAAACAAATTCGGCTTTTGTCGTTTACTCGTTTTGTTTGATTATTCACTTTTGGCTACTGTCGGATTGTTGACCTAGATGTTATAAAATTACGTCATTACGAGGAAAGTTTATTTGCAAATGTAGCATTACTCTTAACGAAGTGACGTGGTAATCCACAACAAGACTTGCTGGGGATTTACGTATAGATTATTATTTTATTTGTAAAACATGGCTCCTCGTAATGACATGATTCGTTAAAAAACTCTATTTCACCCTGAACAGCAGGCGCAGAGTGTGACTGCGTAGATTCAGGGTCTATCCATTTGATTGAAAACTGTTCACTATGGTCAATTTTAAAATAAACATTGATAGATTCTGAATAGCAAGAAAATTGAGTGTTCGCAAAACTCACACAAATTTTCTAAGCTTTCAGAATGACATAGACCTATTTGTTTAAACTTCCGTTCCAGTCTTACTCTTCAGGCTCTTCTAAAATCTTTTGATACTTATCCAAGTTTTCCAAAATTGTTTCAACTTCAGGCGGATTATTCGCAGAAAGTTCTTCGGTCGGAATATTATTTTTTTGTGCGGAATTTACTACATTAAAATCAGCCTTTGCCTGTACTGCAAGTTTCAATATTTCAGGCATATTGAGCGCTGTTGGAGGTTCACTTGCCAAATTTTTATAGTAAGAGTCCTCATAATCCTTGCTCAATCTCAATTTCCAATTTCGGTTATTTTCCTTACCGCCTTCGTTATATGTCTTATCTATCCCAAAGAAATCCGCAAAAGAAATTTGGATTTTCTTACAAGTCAAGAACAATTCGGCAAACTTTGCCTTAACACGCTCTCTGTCATCATTATCAATCTTTTTGCAAAATTCATCACGGTATTGTGCCCTTGCAGGATTAGAATTTAAAAAACCTGCAAGATAGAAGATATTCCAAGCATTGTGACCTCTTACCCAGTCTTTTTTAATCATTTTCATTGCAGGGTCAGAGTCATGAGAACCGATAAGCCCCCAATCATCAGGGTCTTGAGAATCTTGCGCCCTCATATATTCAAGTTGAGTAATCCCCGGAAGCTGGTTTCTTTGGTGATAAATTTCGTTAAACCCCGGAGTATCAGTCCCCAAATCCTCCCAAACAGGATAATTTTTATCAATTCCATGCTCTTCCAAAATCGGAAGGACAATTTCATTTATAACTCTTTTATAGTTGCCGTTTGGGTCAATTTCATGCATATTTGAAATATTTCCTGCTCTAAATTTACCCATATCAACTCTTCCGTTTGAATAAGCTATAGAATTTTTGTCATAAATATATGGGTCAATCAGCCCCAAAGCATGGTCGATTCTGACATTGTCAAAATCTTCTAACGCAGATTCGATTTTAGTTTTCAAATACTTCCCTGCATCGCCTAAACTGCCATCCGCGTTGAATAATTTATTAGGATTTAAGACAGGCACATCCCACATTTGAGGTCCATACATACCTCCGTCAGGACAGCCCATACGATAATCTTTCAAAAACAAATCCTGATGTGCCCATTCATCAGATTTAGAAAACCCAACAAGCAAATCATTTATGTATTCAAAACCCAAAGACCTACGCATTTTCGCGTTTTCTTTAATTTGCTTATCCAACAAAAATTGTCCAAAAACAAACGCGTCAAAATCATCTTTAGAACGTCCTACAACCTTTTTGTAACGAGCGATTGCGTCAGGGTCATTTTCTTTTACTCGAGTTAAAATATTTTTATCAATATCATCCCATTTATTAAAATCATCTGTGGCATAAGTTTTTGCTAAAACATCAAACAACGCCTCATCATAGACTTGTTGACCTTTTGCTTTTTTGAATTGCGCAAATTCTTCATTCAAATTTTGCGCAGCAGGATTATTTTGAGCTAATTCTTTTTTGAAATTTTTGTTTGCAATTTTCATACAATATTGATAATTTGCAAACGCATCGGCAAATTCTGAATAAGAGTAGTTTTTGCCATTATTTTTCGGATGATTAAAAACTTTATTTATATCATCTTTAGATAAAATATTTGCATAATCATCGGTTGTAAGTTTTTCCATATCTAAAAACAGATAGTTTCTACTAGATACTGTCGATGTATATGGCGAAACATGCTGAGCATCACGGATTACGCCCACCGGACCGAGTTGATTTGCATTAAAGCCATGCAAGATTTCAAACGGAATCAATTGAGCTGCAACTTTGCCATAAGGTGAGCCTACACCGATATCGTTATTGCTTTCAGGATAACTTGTTCCGTGGATTATCATTGCAACTTCTTTTGTACCCAAATAGTCTAAAGCAGGTTGCAAGGCATTTTGCCTGTAGTCTTGTTCTTCATCAGGTCTTAATTTTCTTCCGAAAAATAAATTATTGCCAAAATTTTTAATCCCAGATACTAACATAATTTGCAAATCCTTTTATTAAAAATTATCCCTATCACATGCGTTTTTCTTAATTTTATTATAAAATATAGAAATAAAAAATTTTGTTATAGTTTTATTACAAAACATGAATTTAATTAGCAAAAAATATTTTTCACAGATATTATAATATGTAAAAGCTCATAGTTGAAAAAGAAAGGTACAAAAAATGAGTACTGTAGATGCAATAAATGCCGGACGTAGCGCTTTTGCTGATTTAGCAGCAAGAAGAGGACAAAAATTGACAAGTATTCCTCTAAAAGACAATTCAATGGCTAAAATTTTATCAAATGACAATTCATTTGACGTATATTTTGTAAAAAAAGGTGACAAACATCCAAATGTTCAAATGTTTTCAGGCAGCCCCGAAAAAATTCAAGCAATTGCAAAAGATTTCTTGTCAAATCTCCAAAAGATGGCTGCTGATGGCATTGACGTTATGAAAGAATGGTCAAAAAACTTTCAAAAACCAAAAGCTTAATAAAAAAATAAAATTTTATAAAAAAGCAGATTGCAAAATCTGCTTTTTTGTTATTATAATTATAAGTATCGGGATGTAGCGCAGCTTGGTAGCGCACTTCGTTCGGGACGAAGGGGCCGCAGGTTCAAATCCTGTCATCCCGACCATTTAAACTAAAGGCTTTCAGAGATTTGCTGAAAGCCTTTTTTAATACCATTATGTAATAGAACATTTGTTCGTTAAAACTCGCTTATATTATTTCTTATTATTTTGTGTGGCTTTAAAGTCTATATATTTAATAAAGTCTATAATTTCAGCAACTTGGTTTTTATCATAGCCGTACCTTGCAATATCCATAGCCAAATCAGTTTTGTTAATTTTACAAAAATTTATATCAGTAGATATTTTATCTGGTAGTATCAATGCTCTAAATACTTCATTAAAATCTATTTCTAAAGCCAATCCTAATCTTATTAATGTTTCAACTCTTGGCATACTACGAGCCTTTTCCAGGTCGTTAATTACAGCTAGACTTACTCTTGAACGTTCATTTAATTCTCTTACAGATAATCCTTTATCTTTTCTTATTGTAGATATAAAAACTGCCAAATTTTTTAAAACACATGCCTCTAAAGAATCAGTTATTTCTGAAACTATTCGTAAATGATTTGGATCTTTTACATTGTTAAATTGCTTAGTTAAATACTCTAAGGATTTGATTTCAGCCATACATCCCCTCCCTCATTTGATAATTATATCATTTTAATAACTTACGTCAAGCCGAACACGTACGTTACTCAAAACTACTAAAAATACGAACATGTACGTAAAGTTGACAAAAATAAAATAATGTGATACAATATGACGTACAAGTACGCAAAAAGGAGGCGGTATGCAAATAATTAGTACATTAGAAGCATCAAAAATACTAAAATTGGATGTTAGAACATTACAAAAACTAGCCAAGGGAGGAAAATTCCCTGCTGAAGTTTGTGGAAGAGTTGGAAGAAAATATTTATTTAATGCGGATGCTCTTTTGGCATATATTTTTTCTCCAACAGTAGAAAGAGGGTAATAATGAGTGTATATAAACACAAATCAGGTTATTATGGCTACAACTTTATGTACAAAGGCAAAAGATATTGTAAAACTTTTAAAGGGTTTACCAAAAATGATGTTGCTTATTTTGAAACTGTACATAAGAGCATACGAATATCATAAAGCAGAAAGTTATTATAAAAATGCACTTACAGATTATAATGCAGGGGATTATGAATCCGCAGAAGAATTTATTAATTTAGCACTTGAGATTGCTAAGGAAAAAAAATATCTTAATTTACAGGAACAAATAGCAGATAAAATTTTTTCAATAAAGACTTCTGTTGAAGATAATTTTGAAAGCACAACATTACAAAATAACTCCCAAAACAATAAAGAGAGTCATATTTCTTCAAAAAATAAAAAAATAAAACTTGAATCTTGTAATAAAAAAGACCTGCTTACAATAGACGGTTTTGATGATGAAAAAGCAGATAAATTATTACAAGAACGTAATAACGGAAAATATTATTATGATATAGAATCCTTTGTTGCAGAATTTGAATTAATGCCGCATCAAATGATAGAGATTCAAGATAGGTTAATATTCCCATCAAAACCTAAAAATAAAATTGGGAGAAAAATTGATTGGTAAAGGAGTATAGATAATGTCTATAAAACAGGATTTAATGAATGGTGAATTATGGATGGCTCAACAACGCAGAAAAATGGGAGCTAAAAAATTTGATGAATGGATGAGGTCGCAAGAAATTAGGAAATATACTAATTTTGAAGATGAAACAGAATTGAAAAAATATATTAAAAAAGCTGGTTATGATTGGTCTGAAACATATACAATGCTATATAGATATGTAAAAACTCATATTACTAAAGAATATCCTATTTATTGGATTTATGAACAAAATAAATTGGTAGCTTCTGTTTCTGCTGATATAGATAAAAAGGTATTGGATAATTTTACTAATGCCATTGCACATGTAGCAGGCAGACCTTGTTTTTTTGATAGTATTTCTGAAACAAAAACTCCTGTATATAATTTTCCTACTATTTATACAGATAAGACTGTATTAAAACAAACTTTAAAGAACCTAAAAATTTCAGTAATAGAAGAAAGAGGAAAATTAAGTTTTGAAATTCCGAATTGTTTAATTGAATTAAAGTCAAGTAAAAATGGGGCTTACGAATTTAAAGCTACAGGATACGCAGATTTAAAAGAAATTCACAGATACTTTGCCAAAATCGAATCTGAATATGAACGAGTTGTTCAATCTAATATTTGTAAAAACATTAAATCAAAAATTGCAAAAAATCCTTCTATGAAATTGGAACAAGAAGAAGTATTAGAGGATAACTCGGTATTGCTTACTATAAGAGTTTAGGAGTTGTATTATCGCTAAACAGTAATAATTGATAATTGGGCATACAACAATACAAATATTATGATAGAGCCTATAAAATAGGCGGAAAGATAGATATATAAGAAGGGGAAAAATGTCAAGAAAAAGTGATAACAGAGATTTATATAATCTAGTGCTATTATTTGTAGCTTGTGTTCTAGGAGCAACAACATTTTTAATAGAAGTAAATAAACATGGATCATGGAAAGAATGTATATTATCCGTTGGTTTTGTTGGTGGTTTTAACTACTTTCTTTACTATTTAGGGACTACAAACGTATTACCGTTTTCTGTGTTTGGTTGGAGTTGCGTTATTAGTTTTATTGCATTTTGCGTATATTGGAGCCATCTGTTTAATGGCAGTCCTTATAAACAATTTTCTCAAAATCAATTAAAACGTAATTCAAGTTACTGGGCTGAAAATTCATGGTGGTGGAATTTAGACGGTTGGCAATTTGAAGAAGAAGTTGCAAAAATTTTCATTCTAAATGGTTATAAAGCTACGGTTACAAAAGGTTCTGGCGACGGCGGTGTTGATATTATAATAGAACAAGAAGGATACAGGGGAATTGTGCAATGCAAGCATTATAGAAATCCTGTACCTCCAGAACCAATTAGGGCATTATGGGGTTGTAAAGATGATTTTAATGCAAATGAAGTAATACTAGTTGCATCATCTGGCATTACACAAGCAGGAGCAGATTTTATAAGCAATAAACCGAATTTTAAAGTATTGAACCTTGACGACATAATAAGAATGAGTCAACAAATAAACTATTCTCAAAATAAAGATGATTATGTTTCAAATGGGAAACATGGTAGAAGGTTAGATATATAAGGTTCGTAGCATGAATAATACTTTTGATAATAAATCCTTCCTAACTATGGTATTTGCAATTGTTATTATTGTAGGGATAATAGCAATATTTTCAATTTTTAAATCCAATCAAAAAATAAATAAAACTGTTCCTGTAGTACGAGAAGATTTGAACAATATTGTTAATTAAATTTTAGTCTATAAAAAGTGTACTTTTTGTGGACAATTTTGTACAACGTAAAATCAATGGAATTTAGTTGTTATTTTATAAAGAAAAGGTACATGAAAAGCATTTATACTTTTATAGACTTTTGGTATTTATAGAATGTACTTTTGGCAATATTACACATAGACATTACATCCTTAACTTTTATCAATCCATTTTTATATAATTCATAAGCCCTTATAAAATCTTTTGGAATTTCTGCATGTGGTCTTCCAAACTTAACCCCTCTTGATTTTGCACTTGCAATTCCTTCTGCTTGACGTACTTTAATATTATCTCTTTCACGTTCTGCAACATATCCAAGTAATTTCAATACAATATCGGTAATCAATCTTCCTGTCAATCCATTTTGATTGTTACGAGTATTTAAAATTGGCATATCAAGAACTTGAATATCTACCCCATATTGATTATAGATTCCCATTCTTTGCAAATCTGAGAATAATTTCTTCCAAACCTATCTATACTTTTAACAACTAATAAATCTCCTTTTCTAAGTTTTGATTTCATTAGTTGATATTTTTCACGTCCTACAAAATTCTTTCCACTAGCTTTTTCTATAAAAATTTCATCAACCTTGAACCCTGTAAGGGAATCAAGTTGTCTATTTTCATTTTGTTCACGAGTAGAAACTCTTATATATGCAAATATTTTACTCATTTTTACCTCTCTTGTTTTATGATTATCTGCTCAAACTCTTATTATTAGCGGAGTACAAAGATTTAATACTAAAAGTGGGGATTTACCCCACTTAACTATGAAATACTGAACTTTCTGTAAGAACTTTGTTTGATAAAAGCGTTATATAGTTCTAAATACTTCTTTTTGAAAGCGGATGTATTGAAACCATTTCTTACAACATTTGTAAATCTGACTGTAAATGCTCCAACTTGTAATTCTTCAATTCCTGCATCGTCCAAAACTTTTTTAACTAGATTTTCTTTTTCTTCTTTTAATTCCTTTAACTCTTGCAATTTTGCTTCAAGAGCCTTGATAGTTTTGATTTCATCTTCTAAATTTGTGTTTGTGTAAATTACGTTTGTCATTTTGACCTCCTTTCGTTTATATGTTACGTTATCATGATGTATCTAATTAGTAGGAATGTCAACGGTTTTGAGAAATTGTCAACACAAAACTTTACGATTACGTGAATTATAGAAATATGATGTTATACTAAAAATAGGAGGACAAAATGAGTAATCCAGAAACACCCAAATACATAGCAACAGAAGAACGAAAAGAACAGGCTAGAAGGCTCGTGAAGACGTTTTTAAATGAGAATAATACATCTGTGTACCGCCTAGCAAGAGAGCTTAATAAACGGTATGGTCGTTCAGCATCTGATTCTAATTTACAGAACAAATTAGCAAGGGCATCATTTAAGATAACGGAACTAATGGATATAGCAGAATTATTTGGCTATGAGCTGAAATTTGTTCCTAAAACTCCGATAGAGGGTCATGAAAACAGTTCTATATAAGGCTAACTAGGATACATATATTTTGTCCTGCTCAAGATAAACTTATGCACCATAATGAGTGTGTGTGTGCATAAATAAATTATTGTAACCCAACTTTATACAAGGGTTGAAAGCTTTTAATATATATGTTATAATATAGGTACGTCGAGACTGCGTCGAATTTGCAGGTTTGAGTTCGCTCAACTCGACGTCTTTTTATGTTTACCTAGTTAATCTTTCTTAAATAACATATAACCAGAATCAGTATAACTTGTAGGTTTAATTTTTCCGACTTTTACCCAATATCTAATTGTTGATGTTGGAACATTTTTTAGTTTTGCATATTTAGAAATGGTTAATAACTCATTTGGTTCAATATCAATATTAGTATCTAACATTGTAATAAGAACTTTTAAAGACCTATTCAAAAGATTTAACATAAAGTTTATATAGGGTTTGTCATCACCTTTTAATTGGTAATGTTCAACTACAGACAAATATTTTTTTCTGTCTGTTGGTCGAATTACTATAGGTGTAAAACCAAATTTCAAAAGAATTGTATTCATTAAAAGTCTTGCACATCTTCCGTTTCCATCAACAAACGGGTGAATTGATACAAACTTTAAATGAGCTAAAATGGCTGTTAGGGGTTCATTATCCATATTGACACTAAGCCAATTATAAAAATCTGTCATTAAATCTGGAACTTTTATGGGATTTGGCATAATTACCGTAGAACATGAAATTCTTACTCGACAATTTCTATAGAACCCTGCATTATCATCATCTAAGCCTGTTAAAATTATTTTATGGATATTGAGCATAAAATTTTCATTTACGTTTTTGCTTTCATTTAAAAACATGATAATTTTTTCAAATGCTTTCGCATGATTTACAGCTTCAATATAATGCTGTAATGGTTTAGAAGTTGATGTAATACCATCATCAATAACAAGTTCCGTTTCTTTCCTTGTTAATGTATTTCCCTCAATAGCATTTGAAGTGTAGGCTAACTCAGTTTTTAGCCATTTGTACATTTCTTTTTTGTTGTTAGAATTTTCTAATAATGTTTTTAGTTTTTGTTGGTTTGTTTTAATTTCGCTTAATACAGAGTTCATATTAACCTCATAGTTCATAGTTGTTATATTCTTAAACTATAAACTATGCAGTTGTATTTTTCAATAGTTAAAGGTTTATAGTTTACATATTTTAAAACTATAAACTATTACTTTTAATTCATCCACTTTATAATGGTTTCTCCCTGATACTCTTTTACCCAAACAAACCAAGCATAAGCAATAGCACTTTGATTGTAGGTCTTGAAATCACCGTTTTTTGCACAATTTAAACGAGAACTTGAAATGAAAAATATGGTCGTTCTGGTTCTGTTTCAAATCTTATGAATAAATTTGTACGTGCAACAATTAATCATTATAAATAAGTATACCACTTGACTTTGTGGCAAGAATGTGGCAAAATAGTGGCAAAAATAAGGAATTAATATGGCAAAATTTGAACCCAAATACGAGATTACAAATTCAATCGCTAATAATCTTATTCAAATTGAAAGGGTTAAAGAGGGTATTAAAAGTTTACCAATAAATCCCAAACTCCTTACTTCCCTTAGAGAAACTGCTAAAATGACAACTATTCACTATTCTACTCAAATAGAGGGAAACAGACTTTCTCAAGAAGAAGTTTATAATGTTTTAAAAAATCCGAACAAAGTGATTTCTAATACAGGACGAATTAGAGATGAAAAAGAAATTAAAGGATATTATATTGCCTTAGATTATATTGAAAAATTAATTAAAGAAAAAGTAACTATTACAGAAAAGCACATAAAGCAAATTCATGCACTTGTTGAAGGTGGAGGAAGTAAAAAGGTAAAACCAACCGAATATCGAGAGGGGCAAAATGTAATAACAGATTCTTTGTCTGGAAATATTGTATATATGCCTCCAGAGGCTAAAGATGTACCAATGTTAATGAAAGAATTTGTAAATTGGATAAATAAAACAAATGATATTCCTGTACCAATTAAAGCTGCAATTATCCACTATCAATTTGTTACAATTCACCCATATTTTGATGGAAATGGAAGAACTGCACGACTTTTAACTACATTAGCTCTACATAAAGGAGGATATGACCTAAAAGGAATTTATTCGCTAGAAGAATATTATGCAAAAGATTTACAAGGCTACTATGATGCCATAACTATTGGTAAATCGCACAACTACTACTTAGGACGTGCAGAATCAGATATTACAAAATGGATTGAATACTTTGTCAATGGTATGACTATTGCGTTTAATTCTGTTTATAAAAAAGCCGAAGAAAATAAAAATACAAAAGATGAAGTAAAAGTATTAAGAGAGCTCGACTCAAAGCAGCGACAAATTTTGAATTTGTTTGAATCTCAAAAATATATAACAACAAAGGATGTGGCAGAATTTTTTAAATTTGCTCCAAGAACTGCACGTTTATTAGTTTCAGAATGGGTAAATTCTGGCTTTCTTCATTATGATGGTGAAGGGCGTAAACGCAAATATTTTTTAAATGAAAAGTATGAAAATATCCTATAGGAATTGTATAATATATATCATTAGATTAGTTAATCCACTTTATAATAGTTTCACCTTGATACCCTTTTACCCAAACAAACCAAGCATAAGCAATTGCACTTTGGTTGTAAGTCTTGAAATCACCGTTTTTTGCACAGTTTATACGAGAACTTGAAATATATATTGCCTTGGGTGGATACTTAGTAAAAAGTTGTTTGCGTTTTTGAGTTTCAAGAAATAAGACTTTTAAGAACATGCAAACTTTTCTTCCTGTATCAATCTTATGTAATGCATGTTCGACAAATTCTTGAGCGAATTTATACGGAGGATTTGTTACGATATCGCCATTGTGATATGGTTCAGTATTAGATAAAAAATCTTCTACCATTCCATACCCACGATTTATAAGGTCGGTTGATTTCCTTAATTTGCCTTCTTTATCAAAAACACGTGCTAAATGCCCCTCCCCACAAGCACATTCCCAGATATTATTCAAATTTGGCTCAACCTCTAATAATAATTTTGCAGCAATGGGGTCAGTTGCATAGTAGTCATTAGATTCTCGTTCATTTTTGCTGTGGTTACTTGCTCCAAGAACGGTAAATATATCTTTTTTCATTAAAAAATCCTCATAAATCTAGGAAAGAATTTAATCGGAAGAATTGATATATTTTCATTATGTAATTATTATGTAATTGCAAAGAAAAAATGTAAGAAAACATAAAAATCATTAAACGAATTAAACGAGCTGAAATATTTATAAATAGGGCATTTATGTACGTTTAAGTGATATTATGAAAACTCTAAAAATCTCGTTCGGGACGAAGGGGTCGCAGGTTCAAATCCTGTCATCCCGATTTTTTGTTTTTACCCTAATATTTAAACATGATACCTATACGAATGGTTGATTTATTTTGCTTTGCGGACTCTTTTGATTTTCAAAAACATCATAAGAGGAATTACAATCACACAAAGTAAAGCCAACAAGGCAAACACATCATAAAAAGAGGCTAATCTTGATTGTTGCAAAAGTTCGCGATACAACATACCATTAGCTTTACGCATTGCCATAACTTCCGGATAATGAATTAAAAATTTGCTTTTCAACATCAATAATTTATATCTGAACATCCAATTATGGTGAGCCAAATCGCCAACCAAATAATTTTGGTGAACTTGTGAAACCCTTGCAATAAATGTTGCTGACATTGCTGTAGATATTGCAGTTACAACGTTTTTAAACAAGGCATGCAATGCTGCAGCATCAGCATTTTTCTTTGATGGCAAAGTTTGAAATGACAAAGCCGTAATCGGTACAAATGCAGTCGGAACACCGATACAAAGTAATATATTTGGCAAAATTACACTTGGCATAGAAGAAGTCAAGTTCATACTTGTCATCATCAAAATTGAACCGCCCATCATCAACAGACCAATTATTGCAAGCAATCTTGCCTCAACGTATTTCGAAATTTCACCAACAACAAGAAGTCCGATAAAACAAATAACAGCCCTTGGAAACATTGTTAAACCGGACATTGATGGGCTATATCCCAACAAACTTTGTACAAACATCGGAACCAATAACAATGTTGAATAAAGCATTACATTGATAAACGAACTTATTAAAGTTCCGAATAAAAAGTTTCTATCTTTAAATACCCTGATATCAATAACAGGATTTTTGTATTCAAGTTCCCAAACATAGAAAAATACAAATGAAAATATACAGATACCTGACAAGTAGCAAATCCAATCGGTGTCAAACCAGTTGTACTGTTGACCTTTATCCAAAACTATCTGCATACAAGCCATTGCAATAACAATCGAAACATATCCGACTATATCAAATTTTTTCTTTTTGCGAGTTTTTTTATCAGGCAAATCCGATGGAACAAACAATTTGACAAGCAATGTTGACAATATACACAGCGGAATATTTATTATAAATACCCATTGCCAAGAAAAATTATCCGTCAAATATCCGCCCATAAAAGGACCTGCCAACGGTGAAAACATTGCAGCAACACCAAACAAACTCATTGCGACTCCGCGTTGTTCTTTTGGAAATACATCAAGCAAAACAGCTTGACATAACGGCAAAATACAACCGCTGCCAATACCTTGAACAACCCTTGCTCCAATCAGTGCTTGCAAATTCGGAGCCAAAATACAAAGTAAACAACCAAGGCAAAACAACCAAATGCTATAAATCATCAAAAGTTTTTTGCCGATTGCCTGCACCAAATACCCTGTTACAGGCAGCATAATACCACCTGAAATAATATAACAAGTGATTACGGTATTTGCCTCATATTGAGTTGCTCCGTAAAACCCTGCAATATTCGGTTGACAAACGTTTGTAGCAGAAGACGCCGCAAGTGCCAAAAATGATGGCAAAAGCACTGCAATTGCTACTATATAGGGGTTAATCGGTTTTTGTATTTCTGTATTTGTTGCCATAAATTATATTAAAAATTTCTTCTTACAATTCCAATATAAGCCCCTCAAAATATCAATGCAATAATATAAGATTTTTAATTAAAAGTTGTTAATATAATGAGTTTTAAATATAATATTTTTATGAGAAGAATACTGGCATCATTACTGTTATGTATGGTTATTCAACCTTTTAGCTTTGGGATAGAAGATGTAAAAAAAGTCTATCTGCAAGGCGCAATTGATGCTGCCGTAGAAAATAACATCGACTTACAAGCGACCAAATTAGATATTGATATCGCAAAAAACAACATCAAAGAGGCAAACCGATTACAAAACCCATCTTTTGATGCGTTTTATTATGCAGGTGCTGCAGGATGGACTGAGCCAAGACAACTTGGGATAAGTCAAACTGTTGAGATTGCTAAACGAAATGCCAGAAAAAATCTTGCAAAAGCTAATTATAAACTTGCTCAAAAAAATGTTAATTACACCATTTTTGACCTAAAAATGGATGTTAGAGAAGCATACATCAACCTTATTGCAACAAAATCAATTCTTGAAACACTTGAGCAGCAACAAAGTTTGCAAGAAGAGTTACTAAAAATTGTTAAAACCAGAGTTCAAATGAAAAAAGTGCCGGAAGTAGATGAACTCCAAGCAGAAATCGCGCTAAATCAAATTATTACCCAAGTAAACACTGCAAAAGTCAACGTAAAAAATGCACTCTATGATTTCAACAAGGTAATCAATGACCCGCACAAAGTCACTTATGACAGTATGGACCAAATATTTTCGGAAGAAAATAATTTTACAGAAATGCAAACACCACCGCCGACAGAAGATTTTCCTCCGCTTTCTGAGATTATGCAAAAAGCTCTCGAAAACCGCTACGACATACAAATTGCAAAACAAGAAATTGATGTTGCAGAAAAGAATTTGACAGTCGTTGCACGTCAAAAAATTCCTGATATTGCAATCAATGGAGGCTATGCATATCAACAAGCGACACACACAGATGATGGAAGATTCAACAGCGGTGCGTATTTTGGCGCAAGCATTGTAAATATTCCGCTATTTTATAATTATTCCCCTGAAATAAAAAACGCGACATTAAAACTTCAACAAGCCGAATTGAAATATGACTCTGTAAAAAACAAGGCAGAAAAAGATGTTGCAGCTGCCTATGACAAATTTTTAACTGCTGCAGAAAACTTAAATCATTACGAATCCAAAATTGTAACAGGTTCAGAAAAACTTATTGATATTTCAAAACACGCATACGAAACAGGAAAATCCGATTTGACTTCACTTATTGTAATGAAACAATCATATAAGTCTATAATTGTTGGGTATACTTATGCTTTGGCTGATTATTATAACAGTTGGACAAACTTTTTGCGCGAAGTTAATGATGAAAATTTCAAGCTTGAGAGTGTGAAATTGTAGAGTTTTCTGTCTGCCGACCTTGCTGTAGGCTTGTTGTCGGCATAGCAATGCCGACCTACTAACTGTAAAGTTCAGCACCCCTTGTGGGATACTAGCTCGAACCATTGAGCTTTGCGAAATGAGTGAGACTGCATGCCGAATGGCTGAGGAGTGAGGAGAGGGGGTCAAGGTCATTCAAATTATTCTTTTTCATGCACTCCGTGCAGGGGTGCTTTTGGTGGCAATAGCACCACGACACGCCAACGTTCACATCAAACTAAAAACTCGTACCATAGCCGAACAACTCGTCACTTCCGTTCCTCAAACAAATTCGGCTTTTGTCGTTTACTCGTTTTGTTTGATTGTTCACTTTTGGCTATTGTCGGATTGTTGACCTATGTGTTGAAATAATTGTGGGGACACTTCGTTTTCCCCACACTACATTTTCTAAAAATAATGTCATTCTGAAAGGATTAAAAATCTTGCCAACTTGTTTGGCTTAGATTTTATCCTATTCAGAATCTATCAATGTTGATTTTAAAAATTGACCTTTGTGTATTACTTATCAATCAAATGGATAGACCCTGAATCAAGTTCAGGGTGACATTGACCTATATGTTCAATTGGAGATTCTGAATAGCAAGAAAATTTTGTGTTCGCAAAGCTCACTCAAAATTTCTAAGCTTTCAGAATGACAATGACCTTTTTGCATTGTCTCTCCCTCGGAGAGAGTATAAACTTTATTCCTTCAACTCCTTCTTCCAAGTGTATAAAAAGTAGATTGACAAAACAAAATAAATCGCCCACATCAAAATCGTTGCAAAACAATTTGAACCAAGTGCGTATGCTTTTATCCACATTACAACAGATAATCCGTTCACAACGAACCAAACATACCACTGTTCTATACAGCGTTTTACAGTCAAAATCATTCCGATAACAGAAAAAACTGTTGTTATAGAATCTATAATCGGACTTTGGTCGTGCATTTTATATAAAATTGCATAAGCAACAAAAGTCAACAACACAGATAACACTAAATAAACAACGCGGTCACGTTTTGAAAGTTTAGTTTTTTCAATTTCCTGACAGTCTTTTTTCAAATGCTGTTTCCATTTAAAAATCCCAGTAACCTGCATTGGCAAATAATACAACATATACAAAACCAAATTTCCAAACAAATGATTTTTTAATGAAATATATGAGTAACACAAGGTTCCGCAAAGTCCGAAAAAATAACAAGAAATCTTTCCCTTTCCTGCCAAAATTGAATAACTCACACCACAAACAGCAGAAACAAGCGCGATTTTGCTATCATTCATAATAAAAGACAGGAAAATTATTGCAAAAATACCAAGCGGAAAAACCACTCGTTCAACTTTGCCCCAACCTCTTAACTCTCTGCGGATAAAATTCAACACTGCCATGATTTTATTCTATCTTAAAAAACCGATTTATTGAAATATTTTAAGATTTTTGAAAATCATTTTACTTTTTTTTGTGTGTGATGTCTACTTATAATAGGAATCAAAAATGGCAATTCAAAAAATCAACCCAAACAGTTTTTCTACAAAACTTTTGAAAAATAAAAGAGTATTATCAGCATTAGAAAAGATTTCTGACCATGGAACTTCATTTTCCAACGGAACATCTCTTGTGATGTCGCTTGCGGTTCGCCCAATTTCGATTTTTGCAACTCCAAATACCGAAAAAGAAAACAAACAATACGCCGCAGCAAATTCAATTTGTTCAGGGATAATCAAATTCGGAATAGTTGAAGCAGTTGCACTTCCGATTGAAACAGCGATTAAGCATATTGACAAAAATCCACAAAATTTTCTAAACGAGCAAACTCTTAAAAATTTGAAAGAGACTGAAAAAGTTTTTGCAGAATCTAAAAGTTATAAATTAATAACCCAAATTTTAAAACTCGGTACAGGATTTTTGACAGCAATTCCAAAATCTATGCTCACAATCGCGCTGATTCCGATTATTATGGATAATTTATTCATAAAAACACAAAAATCAAAACCGAAAAACCACGACAATCAACCGACACAACAAAATCAAAAACCAAACTTTACAGGAAACTACATCGCAAAAGGTTTGAGCAAAATTATTGATAACGAACAAATACAAAATCTGGCAATAAAATACCAAAACAAAGATAAAGATATCGCAAAACACATGACAGCAGGAACTGATATTTTATTGACAGCATCCTCTGCGTATAGAATAAATCAAAGTTCCGGCATAAAAGAAAACCGCAAAAAAGCTCTAATTTATAACAACATAATATCAACAGCAATAACTCTTGTTGGAGGCTATGCAATAGATAGAGCAATCAAAAAACATACTGAAAAATTTATTGAAAAATTCCAAATAATAAATGCTGGAGACCCAAAAATCGCAAAATATATTGAAGGTATAAATATTTTAAGACCGGCAATCATTTTTGCAGCAATTTATTATGGAATACTACCTATGTTTTCAACATTTATGGGCGAAAAGATAGATAAATATATAGAAAAACATTCGACCGAAAAAAGCTTAAATAAGTAAAATAAACTTTGAAATTTCGTTTTATAGAAATATAATATAGGCATGAAAAAGATTATAATTTATATATCTATAATTTATTTTGCCATGGGCTTTTTATCTCAATCAAAAGCTGATAAAGTTCCACCTCAAGAAACAATTCAACAAGAAACTCAAAACGAAGAAAATGCCACCATGCCGGAAGAAAATGATTCTATCGTTTCTGATGACGATGATGAAGAAGATGAATTTGACTCAAATGATGAAGATGACGACACTGATTACTCAGATTTTTTATATGACGACTCAGAAGATGCAATTTATTTAGATGATACAAAAAACTCCACTCAAAAACCAACAACAAAAAAGAAAGATAAAATAAAAGACTTGAGTATTGATTCTAATTCCAAAACAACTTCTGATAACAGAAATTATTTATTTGATAATACAAATTTATATAACACCAAAACCACAAGTTTTGGTACTGAAAAAACTAAAGGGAATTTTTCATTCGGTTCAACTTACGATAACTCAATTAATCCAAATCAATTAACCCAAACACGAACGTTATTTACAAAATATCAAAAGGACAACTTTTCAATAAAAAGTTCCTATAAAAATAACACGCTTGGAGGATTTGACCAACAGTTCAAAGGTTCATTTTCTTTCTCGCCTGAATACAAAATAAATAACCATTTATCTGTACAAAATATATACACCGTAAATGTAATGGACAAAAGCAGCAAAAATGAAGTCGTATTTAGCCTCAAACCGTTTAACGATGACAGAATGAATCTCAATGTCGGAGCAAGCCAAATAAATTACCAAGATGCAACACCATCACGCTCGCAATTAAATTTTTCAACTCAAATTAAATTTTAATACCGATTGTTTAAATGATGAAAAGTCATTAAGATAGCGCTAAAATAAAATTATTGAAAATTTATAAGAGGAATTTATTATGCTACAAAGACGACATAGTCCATGGATATTGTTACCATTTGCGCTATTGATAATTGTATTACTTTTATTTCAACCAAAACAAACAATTACCTGCAAACCAATTGTTGGGTGCACTTATGAAGAATCTTCAATTGTGAACGGCTTAATGGATTTTAAATCTTTCAAACCGGCAGATATCGCAACCTACAGAATTGAAACACACCATTTTTATGGGACAACATCCCATAGAAGTTTCACATACTATACCCCTACTTTAATAATGAAAGATAATTCTCAAATTGAACTTTCCGAATTTGAATTTAGATTCTATAAAAATGCTGAAAAATTTGTTAATCAAATTATGCAAAATAAAAAGTTCAAAAAATCTACTCCAAACATAATTACCAAAACGATAATTAACTTCTTTTAATAGTTAATGTTTTCTATTTTTTGTACTCTTTGACACTTCTTTTTCATCACAGCCAAGAACTTCGTTCAAATGTTTAATGAGTTCGTCTGAGTGATAATGTACGGCGTGGTCTGATTTATGGTGAATATCTACGATATGATAGTGCATTGCCATTTCAACCTGAATCAACGAAACATTATAGTCATACATTGTTTCAATATATTTTGTTAATGCATTATTGTAATCTTTTCTTGCATCTTGCAACGCAACATAATTTAGTTGATTTGACTTGTATTGTTCTTCTACCAAATGCAAATTTTCAAGTGATTGTTCAACTTCCATCTTCGCGGTCGGAATTTGATTTTGGTATTTATCAACATTATTTAAAGCTTTTTTTACCTCAAAATACAAATCTTTTTTAAATAATTCAATCTCATTATCTGCAACACTTAATTGCGCATCTGCACCTTTAATACTGTGTTTCAACTCCATCAGATTAACCGATGATGATAAATTTACCCCAACTTTGAAACTATTATTAGTTGTTTGATTTGAATTGTTAAATCCATAACCTGCATTAGCCGTCAAATCAGGCAGGTAAGTTCTTTTGATATAAAGTAAATTTTGCTCCATTGCATGCTTTGTGGAAATTAGAACATTCAAATCTGGACTGTTGTCATACGCAATTTCAACCGCCCTATCCAGAGGAAATGTAAATGTCATTGGTATGAAAGCCTCTGACCTACCTGTTTTTTCATTGTAAGCATAATCATTTTCATAAGAAAAAGTATGAGTATCTTTGATTGTATAATCAGGTTGAGAATCAAGATACATTGAATTATTCAAATCAATTTTTGCATTTTTATATTCGTTTTGAGCTTCCAATAATTTTATCTTAGATTCACTCAAATTCAATTCTGCAGTTTTGATATCAGGACGATGTTTTGATTGGGCTAATTTCAAAAAATTTTCGTTAATTTCAACATTATTTTGCGCAACGAGTTGAAGAGCTTTTGCTTTTAATAGTGCATAATATTTTAACTTAACATCAAAAAGAGTGTTGCATAAACTGTCCATAAATTCATACTCTGCACCGATTTTGTAAAACTCTTCCATCTTGATGTAGGCAGTTGTTTTACCGAAATTCCAAACTAACTTGTTGACAGAAACCCCAACACTTGGCAATTCTCGATAATGACTGCTGTAATAAGTGTTATCCGAGTTATTTTCGTTGTAAAATCCTGCACCAATATTTATTACAGGGAAATATTGAGACTTTGCAATCCCTAAATTACTTTTGGCAATATCAAGATTATATTTTTGTCGCTTGATTTTCGGACTGTTTTTAAAAGCTGCCGCAACACAATCAAGAATTGTCAAAACCGAACCGTTGTGAATATCAACCGGCTTGAACAAATCATCATCTTCTATCGCAAATACTTTTATACATCCGACTTGTAAGGTTAATAAAACCAAAACCCAACAAGCAAACTTTCTAATGCCCATATATTAATTATACAACACTTGTCAAGAGCAAAGCTGAAAAGTGCACAAAACAAAAGCCGATAAGGGGAATCGAACCCCTGACCTACTGATTACGAATCAGTTGCTCTACCATCTGAGCTATATCGGCAATGTTTTTTATAAGCTTTTAATAAGTTTCCAAGGGCACTGCGACCTCGTGCGGATTAAACTTGGTATGAACCTATCAAAGTCAATATTATAAATATTTTAATCGCTAAAATTACAGAAACTACAGCCAAGATTAACCACAATTTTACCCAATTCCTTTGAGTTTCGTTGAACTGTTCTATGCTATCCCAGTTTTTAGATTGCCATGCCCATTTGTTGCCTGCAATACCAAACCACACAGAAATTCCGATAGGTCCGATAACAGGAATTAAGCAAGCGACAAAATACAACAAAGTAATATATTTTTTGTGCATAATTCCCCAAATCCAATTGAACAAAAATGCACCCCAGTTAAAATGTTTCAATTCTTGAGGCAATTCGTTTTCTTCAGAGATAACCCATTCACCACAGAATTTGCATTTTTTTGCATCTTCATTTATTTCGCCACCGCAAAACTGACAGATTTTCACTTGGTTTTCGCTCATAATTTCTCTCTCGTATTAAGTAACAACTGACATAATAATATAACCTTGAAATACATCTGTCAATTAAATAACTGAAACTACTTGCGTTTTTTAACTTTTCAAATAATATATTACTGTATGGATTTGAAGGACTTAAACAAAAATATTGCAGATAATTTGCGACAAATAAGAGCAAAAAATAGGATTTCTCAAGACGAATTGGCAGAACTAAGCGGAATTAGCCAACAATACATCTGCAAAATTGAAAACGAAAAAGTAAATCCAAGCATATATATATTATTCAAAATTGCAGACTCACTAAAAGTAACGGTTAATGACCTGATTTATTAAACATATCTTCAAAAATTTTCGATAATTTTTACATTCTGTTATGTTTTTTGTAGAATAAGCATGTGATACTTTTAAGAAGGAGAACGCACATGAAAAAATCAATCAAAGACCTTGGCGATATCAAGGGAAAAAGAGCGTTAGTCAGAGTTGACGTAAACGTTCCACTAGACGAAAACAAAAATGTTACTGATGACACAAGAATCCAAGCAATTTTACCTACCGTAAAATTCTTAAAAGATAAAGGTGCTAAAATCATCTTGATGGCTCACTTAGGCAGACCAAAAGGTGAATGGAACCTTGAATTTTCACTAGAACCTGTTGCTAAGTATTTGGCTAAAGTTTTAGGCGAAGATGTATTATTTGTAAAATCACCTGTTGGTGAAGGCGCAGATAAAGAATTGGCTGAATTAAAAGAAGGTCAAGTTGCACTTTTGGAAAACATCAGATTCTACAAAGCTGAAGAAGCTAAAGATGATGATATGACTTTTGCCGAAGAACTTGCTAAACTTGGCGATTTCTACGTAAACGACGCATTTGGTGCTGCTCACAGAAAACACACATCAACTGCTAAAGTTGCTCATATTCTTAAACCGGCTGTTGCAGGTTTATTGATGGAAAAAGAAATCAGATGCTTGTCTCAAGCTCTTGACAACCCAACTCACCCATTCACAGCTGTAGTTGGTGGCGCTAAAGTTTCTTCAAAAATCGGTGTTCTTGAAAACTTAATCGACAAAGTTGATAACCTAATCATCGGTGGTGGTATGGCTTATACTTTCGTTAAAGCTAACGGTGGTAAAATTGGTAACTCAATTTGCGAAGATGACCAAATTGATGTTGCAAAAGCTATCGAAAAGAAAGCCGCTGATAAAGGTGTTAAACTTGTTATGGCTACAGATGTTTTGGCTGCTGACGATTTTTCAGGCAATGGCACAAACAAATTTGTTGCTATCAACGAAATTCCTGACGGATTTGAAGGCGTTGATGCAGGTCCTGATTCAAGAAAAGCTTTTGCTGAAGTTATCAAAGCTTCAAAAACAATTTTGATGAACGGTCCAGTTGGTGCTTTTGAAAATCCTAAATTCGCTGAAGGTACAAAAGCTGTATTAGAAGCTATCGTAGAAGCTACTAAAAACGGTGCTGTATCAGTTATCGGTGGTGGGGATTCAGTTTCTGCTGCTAAAAAATTCTGCAAAGCTGAAGACTTTACTCACGTTTCAACAGGTGGCGGTGCTTCACTAGAATTCATCGAAGGTAAAGTATTACCAGGTGTTGCAGCTCTTGATGAAGCATAATTGAAAGAATATTCAATAATTTATTAGAAGGCGGCAATGGTTAAAAACCATTGCCGCCTTTTTAAAACCTTTATAAAAAAAACATCAATTAATCATTTGCACTGGTCAAAAAGTTCACCAAACCTTGTAAACCCAGTTTGTAACTATCAATTTTAAACCCTGTAATTTGTCCGACACAAACATCTGCAAACATTGAATTATGTCTAAATTCTTCTCTTTTATAAATATTTGAAATATGAACTTCAACTGTCGGAATTTTAACTGATGTTAAAGCATCACGTATTGCAACACTTGTATGAGTGTAAGCGCCTGCATTTAAGACAATTCCGTCAAAATTTCCAAGTGCATACTGAATTTTTTCAATAATTTCACCTTCAAAGTTACTTTGAAAAATTTCAATATTTATACCAAGTTCAAATGAATACTCATGGAGTTCCATTTCCAAATCTTTGTATGACTTTGAGCCATATTGCTCAGGCTCTCTAACCCCTAACATATTGAGGTTTGGACCATTAATAATTAATATATTTAAATTTCTATCCATAGATTTATTATAATACAAAAAACTTAATTTGTAAATTTTTGTTAATTTTTACAAAGTAAACGTAACCAATTTGACATGCTTATTTTATCATGCATGTACAAACTATCCCAAAATCTCCTCCCAAGATTATTGTTCAAGTCGCAGTAGTTGTGACTTTTTTTTTGCAAAAAATTTCCTACTAGTATCAAAATGAGGGAGAAAGGTTTAATTGTCTTGCATAGACATTTTTGAAGAAACTTCGGCAATGATTCTTGCAATATCAGCACCACCGATTGAAACTTCTAAAATCAACGGTGCATAAATAAGCGCAGTTTCGCGGTAATTCATAGTATCGCAATCAATGATATTAAATTCAATAAAATCTTCACCTGCGTAAATCAGTTTGCCATACTCTCCGCCTGTTGCCCATCTGATAAACATATATTGGTTTTCATATTCTTTTAATTTCTCTACTAACTTCATATCTAGCCCTAATACCTCTTAACAATATAATTTTAGTGATTTTTTAACGGATGTCAAATCAAAGACCTTATTAAAAGCAAATACAACAATTTTTAAAAATCATTATACAATAAAGGTCTTAACAGAACCGTCTTGGTGGTACAAGCCTCCGCCACAAACGGTTTCAACAACTTTCAACACAACTTCACGAGGAGCATCTGTTTGATTCAACATAAACTCTTGACCTGTGTGTTTGATTTTGAATATACATTTTCTATTTTGGTCAGGCGGAATATACAATGACGCAATCTCTTTGTCCAAAAGTCGCACCATTTCTTCATCTCTGTCCTGCGCATCTTTGATAATTTCGTTATAATTTCCGCGAATTGCCATAATTCTGTTTGAGAAAATATGTCTGCCATCGTCTCTAAACAACGCCTGCGGTTGAAAATTACATCTGGTTGTAAAACTCATTTTATGCCACAAAATATTGACTACTGCAATTGATTTCAGGGCATCGGATTCGACATAAATATTTTGAGTAGTAACTCCGCGTGAAGAAAAAGACTGTTTCAAATTGTCAGAAACAAGCTCAAGACAATCAATCATTCTTGAGAAAATATCGTTTGTATTGACTGTTGAATGTTGATAATCCAAGAATTGTTTATACATGTGAGAAGATACAAGTTCAACTCTCTCTTGAATAACAATATCTTTCTTTGTGGCGGTTTCAGAATTATCAAAACTTTCAAAATTATTTAGCAATTTCGTATCCTTTTTATACCCTATTTTTAAAATAAACATGTTTTCTTGTAAAGATTATATATTTTTTCGTTACAAAACTGAATACTTAAATTGGGCTATAAATAGGTTTTGAAATTTGAAAGTTTTAAATAGTAAAATTATTTTTCACACAATAATCTGATAGCGCACTTTTTTTATTATCGATACTTTCTCTCAAATATGTATTATGAGTCGTTTTTATAACAATTTCATTGGCTTTGTCATACATTTTTGATGCACCTTTCAAATACTCAATTTGATTAGGTGATTGAATTGTTCCGATGTCGTTGTAATATTTGCCGTAAAGCAAATAAATTCGAGACATCATATCATACATACTATATTTTTTAGCAAGCACAAGTCCTGATTCTAAACAGATTTTAGCTGTTTCGTAATCAGAAGTTTCCATATAAGCTTTTGCCAACAAAATTTTCAACGCTACAATAAAAAATGTATTATTTATTCGCGGATTTTGCGCAATTTCAAGAGTCTGATTTGCAATATCAATAGCGTTTTTGACTGATTCGGTAACCATTGTGGCTTCTGCTATCAAATACCACGCCAGCAATGCTCCCATTGCCATTTTTTTATTCGCAAAATATGTAACCTGCTCATTATAAATTTCAACCGCATGCTTTGCCTGTTTTGATTCATAGAACAACTTTCCAAGCAGAGTTTTGAATACATTTTTCAAAAATTCATTACCTGTATCACCTGCCATCATTGCAGCATCAAACAACTCTTCTTTCAAGCCGTCAAAATCTTTTTGCAAAAATTTATTTATCAAACTTATCAAAGAATAACAATTAAATATGTCGGCTGATTCTTCCGTCAGGTCGTTGAAATCAATATCTTTTGAGCCAATCATATTGGTAATATCAGATAAAATTTCCTGAGAAGTTTGGAAATTTCCTTTCATCGTATTTGCATAAGCCAAAACAAATTTAGCTTTGCACATCAAATTAGAATCATTGATTTTGTGTTTATCAATAATTTCAAAAAGCAAAGTCAAAACTTCAAACGAACGGTCATTTCCTTGCATAGCAAGAGCCGTTGCAAGCGCAAGATATACTCTTAACCATGTGTCATACAAAAAGCCCATAGGAAGTGTTGTATTTTGTCTTTTGTTAGAAAGATTTGCGCTAATAATCGGCAAAATATCATTATCAATAAGGTTTACGACCTCACCACAATTTCCGATGTTTAATAAAGAAGTTAATTTTGACGCCTTTATCATTGCGGATTCAAGCTCTTGTGTCGGAGAAAGTTTTTTCAAAACATTATCGACACATTCAACATCTCCGAAATAATTGCCGACTTTTTTGCAACACAAAGCCAAATACCCCAAAAGGTCAATTTCTTTTGCCTCATCGTTTTGAGCTTTAGCGTTTGAAATCGCATCAGGCAAAAATTCTATAGCCTCTTCAGGGTCATATTCTGCCAACAATTTGCCAAGACGTTCGCTGATATTGTAGCGAATATTCAAGGTTTCATTTTCATTAAATTCATTCAAAAGTGCCAAACATTGCTTTTGGGCAATTACGTACAAATTTACATCCCCAACATAAGCAGCAAGTCTAGTTGTCTTTGTCCAAATATCAAACGCCATGCGGTTTTCTTTTAAATTATGCGCAATCATCGCCATTGTCGCATTTGTATTTAGAGTAAAAATACTTATAGCCTTGCCCACCTTGACATTTAGGTCTTCAAACGAAGAATCCTTTTGAATGTTTTTCAAAATCGTTTCCCATAAAAGAAGGTTGTTAAATTCATAGAAAACTTCATTATACGGTCTGACAAAATTTGATTTTGCCAAATATGACATAATGTCGTTAAATTCTTGGTTTTTATATCCAAAAATCTGTTTTAACAATGCCAAATTCAATTTATCGCCTAAAATTGCAGCACCGCATAGCATTTTGTGAGCCTCAGGGTTGGATTTTTTCAAAGTTACTAAACGCTCTTTAATTAGTTCAGAAAACGAATTTGGCATCAAAAACGCCTTATCTGCAATCTGACAATCAAAACAATAACTTATGGCTTGCTCAACAAATGCCGGATTGCCTTTGCATTTTTCAAAAATAACTTCTTTTTCGCGTTGTGAAACATAAGTTCCTGATTCACCTGTCAAGCGCATATTATGTTCCATTTTTTCAGTCTCAACAGGTGCCAAATGAATATCTTTATAAGCTTTTAGTGATTTATTTTCAATTCCGAAAAAACTGCTCACAGGCTTATGTTCATTATAAATCGCAACGAATTTTAAATTTTTCCAGTTGTAATCGCGCCTGATAAAATTAGTCAAAAATTCAATCGAAAATCCGTCGATAAAATCAAAATTATCAACAACAAAAATAAATCTGCCGGTTTTACAAAAAGCATCAAAAATCTTATTCAAAATTTCCGTCGTTCGCTTTTTGTTGATAATTATATCTTCATAATTACCGTCAATTGAATTATACAAAAAGTTCAAAAAGTCAGAAACTTCCGAATTGGTCAAAAATCGAAATTCGTTGCTAAAAAACTGAACACCGTCTTTTCTCAAATCATCACTATTCAGATAATAATTCGGAAGTTTGAAAAGGTTCAACAACATATCCTGAATAACTCCCCCCGGAGTCAATTGTGTAAGTTGAGTGCATTTGCCGATACACCATTCAAACTTTTGGTCTTCAAGTTTTTTTATAACAGATTTTAATAAAGAAGTTTTGCCAATACCTTTTTCACCTGTTATAGAAAAAACTTTTTCCTCTTTTGAAAGTAAACCTTCTGATAGCAATTCCAAGGCTTGCTCTTGTGTGGTCAAGTTCGGTGAAAATTCAAGTTTTGAAGAAACTTTTTTTGATTCTTCAACAATTTTAGTTTCAGGATTTGCTCCAAAAGGAGAACCGCATTTTCGGCATTTTGTCGCCATAGGAAAATTCACACTATGACAATGGCTGCAAACCTTTAACAACTCCTGTCCGCAATTTTCACACAACAAAGTACCCATAGAATTAACCGTATTGCAATGAGAACAGATTAAACCTGTGCGAGTTTTGCAATATGGGCATCTTAAAGAATTATCAGAAATATTTTTTTTACAAACAGGACATTTCATATCTACTCAATAATATCTCTGACTTTATCCATCAATTTGTATAATCTTTTTGAAATTTCAGATTGAGATAAGCCGAGTTCTTCAGAAATTTCTTTCTGAGTCATGCCTTTATCATAGCGCAATGTATAAATATGTAAATAGTTTTTGTCAGGCTCTTCATTATCAATATTTTTAATAGTATTAGCAACAAATTGCAAAATTTCTTTTTGAATAACAATTTCTTCAGGATTTTCAGGAACTTTTACATTTGAATAGTTGATAACAACATTTGAATAATCTACAGGAGTTTCGTCGATAGCAACTTCTCTTGTCGACATGTAACCTGAACGAGTTCTCCTCAAACGTCCTGAATCTTTTAAAACATTGATAATAGAAGTAGTAACAATGCGTTTTAAATATGCTTCCAAAGTAGATTCGGTATCAATAGCATTAAGAATCGCAACTGAGCGTTTGCATGTTTCATTAAAGAAATCATCATACAAATCCTCATTATTTGGGTATTTGCGGTCATTTTTTATTATTCTGTTAATTAAATCTATTTTGTCTTGTGTTAATTCCACAATTTAACTTCCTCTACTTCTTTTTTCAGTATATCATATTTAGAAATAAATTTTAAGTATCGCGGTTGTACTTTCGTCATTATTCAAGCTATGAGGAGCTTTGAGGGCTTTCAAAGTTTGGTTTACAGTTTGTAACACAATTTTATCAATTTGTGGAGAACCACTTGATATAATGATTTGAGAATTTTTATAATTACCGTCTTTATCAAACGTTACGCTAACTCTAACCTCATTTGAATATGCATAATCTGTTGCTAGCAACAAATCACTTGATAATGACAATTTCAAACTTTTACCAACAGCTTGGAAGTATTGCTTAAACGCTGCATTATAAGAAATATAATCAGGAACTTCCCATGTCAATTTTCTTACATCAATAAATGTATTAACAGGCATTTGTTTTGGCTTAGCTGATGATGCAGGTTGAGCTGCAACTTTTGCAGGTGTTGTTGTTTTTGCTGCAACAGGAGCTTTCGCCGTTGATGCTAACGCATCGGTATTATTATCCATATTAACAACATTATCAGGATTTACATTCAATGTATTGCTATCAGCAACGCCATTATCAGGACTAGTCGGAGCATTATCATCTGTGATAGGTTGTGGAGTCTCTTCGGTTGGAGTTTTGAACATCTTAGCTACCCCAAAACCGATTGCACCAATCAAAGCAAAGGCAATCAATGTACCAACGATACCCAAACCTAAGCCAAGACCAGCTTTACCTTTAGCATTTGCAGCCGAACCTAATCTGCCAGGGTTTTGCAATAACGCACCCCCAGGGACTTTTGAATCTTCATTATATAATTCACCCAAAGACTCAGGGCCTTCCATCACAGGCATTTCAGGATTATTGATATCAATAGGAATTTCGCCGACTCTGAATGATTTATCACTGATTACCATAGAGTTTTCCATAACGGCTAAAGGTTTGTGCTCTTCTACAGGCGGTTCGGTAATCATATTCATATCTTCTTCACTCAATTCAACATCATTTGCTTGAGGTTGTTCCTCAAGTGGTGTAACTTCCAAATTATCATAATTTGTATCTTCCATCCAGTCTTGAGAATCATCTGCAACTTCTTGAGGAGTTTCGTCTGCGACCTCTTGAGGTTCCTCTAAATCGTCAAAATTAAGTTCCTCATCTGATACGGCTTGTTGTTCTTCTTGATTTTCTGTCATTTCTTCTGACATAAAGTCAACATCATCAAGGTTTAATTTTTCACCATTTGTTGAACCTTCATCATTTTGTTCAGATTCTGTTTCATCATCTGTCAAAAGTTCCAAATCTTCTAATGTCAATTCTTCTGTGTCATTTTCTTCTTGTTGAGGGGCTAAATCAGCAACTACAGCATTTTCTTCTTTTTGCTCTTCAACTTGAGGAGTTTCAACATCAATATTTTCAATAGGTGTATCTTCTGCAGGAGCAGACTCTTGAACATCATTAGATTCTTCAACAGGAGATTCCGTTAATTCAGAAATATCTTCATCCAAAGTAATATCATCATCTAACCCTAGAGAGTCATCCAAATTCAAAGTGTTTTCTTGCGGAAGTTCTTCAGGTTTAGAATCTTCAATTGTAACTTTATCTTCACTATTAAAGATATCGTCATTCAAATTAGACAAATCTTCTTGAGGCAAATCCATATCCATGCCTAAATCTAACGAATCATTATCATCTAATGAAATTTCGTTCAAATTCATCTTCATGCCCATATCGACAAGATGTTCATCACCTTTATTAACATCTTCCCCAAGGCTCAAATCTTGCGCAAATCCATCAATTGAAGATGTACCGTCTTCATTGATTGTAAATGAAGACAAGTTTGGCAAATCCATTCCTTTAAATTCATCTTCATGAGAAATTTCAGGAAGATTTTCAACAGGTTTTGTAGGAGAATCAATATTTTGCAAGTTTGATAACTCAACAATTTCATCCGTATTTTCGTGAAATTCTTCTGTTTGAACTGATTCCATTTTTGAAATATCAACAGTTTCTTGTTCAAATTTTTCTTCTGCTTTTTGTTCTACTGTATGCAAATTAGAAAGGTCTGTCGGAGTTTCAAATTGTCCTGATGCCTCTGCCTCCATATTAGCCTCAATTTTTGCAGTAGACAAATCACCCATAGCAGCAATATGTTCAGGAATTTCTGTTGTGTCAGGTGCGATATCAGTTTTTGCGTAATCAATTCTATCTAAATTCTTTTGCTGTTTTTCTAAGTTTTTACCAACAACATTGTCAACCATTTCGCCTGCAACAGAGGCAAGTTTTATTGCCTCAGTTGATGCTACAGCACTTGCGGCTGTTGTTGCAGCACCGGCAGCCGCTGTGGCTCCTGCGGCAATAGCGCCTGCAGCGGCAGCGCCTGCTACAGTTTTTTCTATTCCACTTTGAACAGCATCACTGACAACTTGTGCCAAATCTTTTGCTATATCTTTTTTAGGTTCTTCTTTTTTATCTTCTTCAGGCTTTTTATCTATTGCAGCAATGGTTTCATCTAACAATGCATCAACAGAAAGATTTTCCATATTAGCTACAGGTTTTGGAGGCTCAACAACAAAACTTGGTTCTTCAACTGCTTTTGGAGTTTCAATTTCATGAACTTCTTCAACCTCAGTTTTTTGCTCTTCCTTAACATCTTCAACAATAGGAGCAGGCTCATGGTGTTCAGGTTCAGGTTTTTGTTCTTCTTCGCCAAAACCATCGTCTAACAAATCGTCACCTAAATCTGCATTACCAAAATCTAATGCAGGTTCTTCAAGCGGTTCAATATTTTCCACTTCAATATTATCAATATGTTCAGATTGAGCAATCTCTTCATGTTCAATTACAGGTTCTGCAACTGAATTTTCAACAGATTGAACTTCTTCGGTTTCCACTTCTTCTGCCAAAGGTTCAATTGTTAAATCTTCAAGATTTTCGCCGATATCAAAAGATTGAGGTTCATCTTCTTCTAGTGGTTCTAATTCAGATTCAACATCTGTTTCAGGTTCAGTTTCAGGTTCAGAATTATCCTCTTCTTGTTCTGGCTCTTGTTCCTCATTTTGAGGCTCTTCTTCTGATTCTTCATCGTCAAAGAAAGATTCATCCAACATCATTTCATCTTCATCAGTGTTTTCTAATGAAATTTCTTCATTTACTTCTTCTGTTGGCGCCTCATCCTCGTCTTCTGCCTGCAATAGTGTAAATGCAGCCTCTTCTGCTTTAGATGATTTTGCAAGTTCAGGCGCTACGCTATAAGCTAAAGTTTCAAAATTATCAAATTCTAAAACACTGTCTCTTAATTGCGCACTAGACAATAACAACTCATATAATTCAATTTCTTCATCCAACGTAATATTGTGGTCTGCCAAAGAAATTGAAAGTTCTCTGCCATGGAAAAATTCTTCTTCCGTAAGTTTTCTCGGATTTTTCCCCGGGAAATTTTGAATAAATTTTGTCAAAGATTCAGGGGAAGATAATTTATTTTTGCTAAAGAAATAATATTCATCATTTTGGTTATCTTTATTTATTTGAGAAGGTTTAAAATATCCTAAAAATTCTACATATTTAAAATCGGCATCAATTTTTAAAACTGCATAAATATCAGGAGTTAAGCCAAGTTCAAAGTGGCTTTTTGGAATAAAAATTTGATTATCGTCAAATATCACACGAACATCAATATGAATATTCGGCAACAAGATATCAGCGATGTCATTCTTTTCCAAAATTTTTGAAATTGAATGAAGGTTATGCAAATCAGAAACATTAACCCCTTCCGATGCTAAATATTTTGTAAGAAGTTCTGCCCCTAAAGCATTGATATATGCTCTATTTTTAACTTCTTTATTCACAAAACTTCTGGACATAAATTCTGCCTCAGTTGTATTTTCTTTTTCGATATAAATTAATGTTTCTTGTTTTGATGCCATTTTTAATTATTCCTCCCTCTACAAAACTATAGATGACACGAGAATTTAAAATATTCCAAAATTATTGTAAATTTTTGTAACAAATTTTTCCAAATATACAAGATTGAGTCAAAATTATTGTATTAGGAGTTTTATTTATAGTGTAGTAGAAAAGTTTTACAAGGAGGTTTTCTCATGGCATTGAGTCCAATTTCAAGTGTACGTTTTTGCGGTGAAGCTGCACCGGCTCAAGAAACAAAAGCAGCAAATACAAATAATGTTTTAGAACGTCCGGGAGCATTTGCTAAACAACCTGAAGGCGACAAAGTAGATTTATCAACAACTGACAAAGCTGAAAAGAAAAAAGGCGGTCATGCTATCCGTAACACAGTTATCGGTGTAGTTGTAGCAGCTGCAGCTTTAGTTGGCTTGACAAAAGGTGGTGTACTAACAAAATTAGGAGAAGATGCGCTTAAAGAAGCTAAATTCTATAGTCCTAAGAAAATCGGTCACTACTTGGCAACAGCCGGTGAATTTATCAGCAAATACACTTATGACCAAGTTGCAAAACTATGGTCTAAAAAACCGGCAGCTTAATTATAACTTGAGAGAAAACCTATTAACAAATAACCAAAAAGCGGATTACTCTTTGTGGAGTGGTTCGCTTTTTGCTTTTTTATTTGCTTGACGAAAATTTACTCAATATGGTATAATACAAGAGTTGATTTGAGTTTTACCCCACCTAACAGGTCATCTGATATGTCAGAAAGGATATTATGACATACGGAGTTCCATATTCTTTTGTCCCGGGGACAAAAGCTAAAGCCGATGAAGTTAATGCAAACTTTATCGATATTTTAAATAAACTTGAAGACACAAATTCAAGAATTGATGAGACAAACACAAAATCAGACCAAGATTTAAAAGACGCAAAAGAAGAATTAACAACAGAAATAGAAAAGAAAGCCGATTTGAATTTTTCAAACCTTGGAACAGATGCAAAAGCAATGTTCAGCGCAAAAGCAAACGCATCTGACATTGATGGCAAATGGGTCAAAAAATCCCTCACAATCGCTCAATCAACCTCAATTTCAGCAGGTCAGACCAAAAACTTTTCCCTATCATCATACCTGCCAAGCGATAATAACGTTTACGAAGTCCTATTTTCAACTACTTTAAATGTAGCAGGCAATTACGCCTACATCTTTTTGAGTTCTTCTTATGTATCAAATGCTGCGATGTGCCGAGCAGATTCAGCAGGAATGTATGCCGCATCATCCGTGACATTACCAATCGGAACAAACAGAACCGTTTCGATTTTCAGTAACTCATCACAATCAGGAAACGCGACATTTGAACTATATGCAAAAGCATACAGAAAAGTAAGATAACAAGGGAGGACAGATAATGAAGTATATAATTTATGTAGAAGATAACAAAATCACAGGTGCAGGAGGCGCCGAACAAATCGGCGAAGATATTCAAAACATTGAAGTTGAGGAAAATATTTATAATGAATTTATTCAAGATAATTTGTTATACATTTTTGAAGATGGAAAAATAATCAAAAATCCGCAATACGACACCGAAAGGCAAAATTTAGCCATAAAACAAAGAGCAAACGAAATTGAGCAAGAGTTAAATGAACTTGATTTAAAACGTATTCGAGCGGTTTGTGAAGACGAAATTAAAGATGAAAAAACAAACCAAACATGGCTTGATTATTACAATTCACAAATCTATGATTTGAGGGTTGAACTAAACAGTTTGAAATCGCAAATATAACAAAACTGACGGCATTGAATAATATTCAATGTCGTTATTTTTAAACTTAAATCTTTTATCATGTTTTTGTTATAATTTTTAGTAAATATAGGAGAAAAATTATGGTAGAAATTAGAGAAGAATTTATAAACCAAGCAAAACATTTGGCAAGAAACGCGGAAGTTTTACCTGGGGGGATTGAAGAACTTGCAGTAAAACTTCAACACTCAGCAGATACAAATACTCCGCTACGTGTAAAACTTGGTATGGACCCAACAAGACCTGACCTTCACTTAGGGCACACGGTTGTAATGAGAAAATTAAGAGAATTTCAATCACTCGGTCACAAAATCGTTTTAATCGTAGGTGGCGCAACAGCTATGGTTGGTGACCCATCCGGCAAATCAGAAACTCGACCGGCTCTAACAAAAGAACAAGTTGCTGAAAACGCAAAATCTTACTTTGACCAAATGTCAAAAGTTCTTGATGTAACAGATGCAGAAGTTACAAACAATGCTGATTGGTTACACAAAATGAGCTTTACTGATTTATTGAAACTTTCTGCTCAAGTAACCGTTGCGCAAATGATGACACGAGACGATTTTGCAAAAAGATACGCTGATGGCAGACCAATCTCAATTCACGAATTTTTCTATCCATTAATGCAGGCTTATGATTCTGTTGCTATTGATGCGGATATCGAATTAGGCGGTACTGACCAAAGATTCAACACTTTATTAGGACGTGACATCCAAGAAGCTTACGGCAAAAAATACCCTCAATTGGTTATGTTGTTGCCTCTACTTGAAGGTACAGACGGTGTTGTAAAAATGTCAAAAACATATCCTGAACACTGTATTTCACTAACTGACAGTGCAAAAGATATGTTTGGCAAATTAATGAGTATTCCTGATAATATGATTACTCGTTACTACAGCTTATTGACTGATACAACAAAAGATGAGCTTGAAACTTATGACAAGCAAATCGCAGAAGGCACAATCAATCCGCGCAACATCAAAATGCAACTTGCCCACACAATCACAGAAGAATACCACGGCAAAGAAGGCGCTGACAAAGCTCAAGAAGAATTTATCAATGTTGTATCAAATAAAGGTATTCCAGAAGATATTGAAGAAGTAAAAGTTGAAGATGGCAAAAATATTCTTGACTTATTAACAGAATTGAAATTTGCAGCAAGCCGCGGAGAGGCAAAACGCTTAATCCAAGGTGGCGGTGTCAAAATTGACGGTGAAAAAATTGCTGATATGGGCTATACATTTAAAATCAAAGATAGCGTAATATTACAAGCAGGCAAACGTAAATTTGCTAAATTAGTAAAATAATAACAAAACTAAAATAAAACATTCAGAGTCGGCACAAAATGCCGACCTGATTTTTAAATAACAAGAAAGAGAGCCAAAATGCTTAGTGTAATCAAGCGTGGAATTTCAAAAGTCAGAGAAGACATAAAAGTCATTTACGAAAACGACCCTGCCGCAAAGAACCTTTTAGAAGTTATTCTTTGTTATCCTGGGTTGCACGCACTTGTTGCATACAGATTTGCACACAGGCTCTACAAATGGGATATTCCGCTAATTCCGCGAGTTATATCCTACTTAACAAGAATAATCACAGGTATAGAAATCCATCCGGGAGCAAAAATCGGAAGACGCTTTTTCATTGACCACGGAGAAGGGGTTGTAATAGGCGAAACAACTATAATTGGCGATGATGTTTTAATCTATCAACAAGTAACACTGGGCGGAACAGGCAAAGAATCAGGCAAGCGCCACCCAACCCTTGGTAACAACGTCATTGTCGGCGCCGGTGCCAAAGTTTTAGGTAACATTACAATTGGTGACAATGTACGAATTGGTGCAGGTTCAGTTGTTGTGGAAGATGTGCCGGAACACTCAACCGTTGTCGGAATTCCCGGACGAGTAGTCCACCGTGCAGTAATCGACAAACAAGGGAACCTTATGCACAACAGAATCCCTGACCCTGTAAAATGCGAGATTAACAAACTCAAAGCCGAAATGGAAATTTTGAAAGAAAAGTTGGACAAATAGGACAATTAAAAAGTCGTTCGGCATATATCAATTGTCATTCTGAAAGCTTAGAAAATTTGTGTAAGCTTTGCGAACGCCAAATTTTCTTGCTATTCAGAATCTCTAACCGAACAAATTAAACAATGTCATTCCGAACTTTACAAAGCGAACCATTGAGCTAGAGCGAAATGTGTGATCCTGTATGCGGGCGCAGGCTGAGCTGATTCAGAATCTTTTCCATATTAATAATTTAACACATGTTACAATTGATAAATATTGATTATTGAAAGGATTCTGAAACTGTCTTGGATTATTGGCGACTCGACCGGCTCAACGCAGCTCTCGCCAAGACGTGCTGGGTTCACTACGTTCACACGGCGCACTTGCCAAAATCCGCAATTCGGAATGACATAAACTTATTTGTTTGAAATAATGTAGGTCAGCATTGCTACGCCGACAACAAAATAAACATTGATAGATTCTGAATAGGATAAAATCTACGTCGCTACGCTCCTTGATTTTTAATCCTTTCAGAATGACATAGACTTTTTTGCTAAATTTGAGCCACTGAAACAAGTTCAGGGTGACAGTTAAGTATTTTAATTATTCTGTCCATCCACGCATTGCCTTGCAATTATTTTTCCGTAAAATCCATGATATAATGTAATCAATCAGAAAGGATACGCCATGGGTGATGAGGACAAGCAGTTTGATGCCACCCCCAGAAAGCTGGAACAGGCAAGGAAAGAAGGTCAGGTTGTTAAGTCAAAAGACTTTTCAACAGCTGTATCTTTGCTCGTTTTGTTCTCCGTAATTTTTGGTTTGGCTCCTTTTATTTGGGACCAAATTGTCCAAGTTTTCACCCTGTTGTATGAGCAAATTCCAAACGCGCATGTTGACCAAATAGGTTATATGTACGTACTTTTGATTGCAGTTAAAGGAGCTGCCCTAATTATTGGTCCTATTCTTGCTATTGCGTGGCTGGTTGCTGTTTTGGCTGACTTTATTCAAGTTGGACCATTGGTTGCCACAGCTCCGCTTATGCCAAAATTGGACAAACTTAATCCGACAAAATATTTCAAAAACATCATGTCTATCAAGACTCTTTTTGAACTGTTCAAAAACATTATCAAGGTTATAATCCTTGGCTACATAGGTTGGATGGTTTACAAAGACCACATTGAATCTATTTTGATGCTTGCGTCTGTTGATAACAATTTTGCCGTTATGATTGAGTTTGGAAAACTTATCACAGAATTTATTTTCAAAGCCTGTATTGCCTTTTTGGTAATTGCCGCGGCTGATTATGGGGTTACCAAGTGGAAATTTTTAAAAGACCAAAAAATGTCATTTAAAGAAATTAAGGATGAATACAAAAACTCAGAAGGTGACCCAAACGTAAAAGCACAACTGCGTCAACGCCGTATGCAAATGCTTCAACAAGGTGCAATGGATGCCGTTCCGACAGCCGATTTTGTCGTAACAAACCCAACCCATGTGGCATGTGCGCTAAAATACGTTGCAGAAGAAATGGATTCGCCAATGTTGATTGCAAAAGGTACAGAGCTTATTGCAAAGAAAATTATTGACATTGCAAAAGAAAATAATGTACCGGTTATCGAAAATCCGCCAGTTGCAAGAGCTTTGTTCAGAATGGTTGATATCAATCATCCGATTCCGCCGGAATTATACAAGGCTGTAGCTGAAATTTTGATGTTCGTTTACAAAATGAAAAATCATTCAAATAAACGACCGCGAAATTAATATATTGTAGTATTATTGATGTGTAAAATTATGACAAACGACGATAAAACAAATTTACAACATTATATAGACATTGTGCAGAAAGTTGCAAGAGTAGAGCACAGACGTATTCCATCCCACATGGTTGAATACGAAGAGTTGCTTTCTATCGGTATTATCGCCATACAGGTAATGATTAAAAACAAAACGCCTGAACAGTTGGCAAAATACAATTCTGCATATATCGCTACTGCTGTACGTTGGGCTATTCGTAACGAGTTGAGAATCAGATATAAATGGTATTCTCTAAAACATAAAGCGGAGGATGAATACGACGAAGAAGAAGCAGTTGAAGGCATGGATATGAAACAGGCAAAAGTTCGTGAAGCTATTTACGAAACTATTTTGTCTATTGATGGTTTGGCTGCAGCTGCAAGTGATAATGATTCACCGTTCGATTTTGTCAAAGACCCTCATGCTATGCCTGATGAAAATGCGGAAATTTCTGAAATGGGTAAAATGATAAGAACCGCTATTTCAAAACTTCCGGCAAAAGAAAGAACTGTTGTAGAATACAGATTTTACCGCAATATGCAAGTTAAAGATATCGCTCAGCAAATCGGTCTATCACCATCAAGGGTTACTCGTATTGTCCAAGCATCTTTAAACACCGTAAGAGAATACCTAAACGCTCACGAACAATACGGTTATTAGGTTCAAATTATTCTTCTACGTGTTCTAAAGCTTTTTCTAAAATCGTTTTAATATGATGGTCATCAAGGGAATAATAAACATTTTTCCCCTGTTTTGTCGTTTTTACAAGTTTTGCAGTCCTCAAAACCTTCAATTGATGAGACACAGCAGATTTTGTCATATTTAACAACACAGCCAAATCCCCAACGCACATTTCACATTCATCAAGTGCCCAAAGCAGTTGAATCCTTGTGCCATCCCCCATAACCTTGAAAAAGTCTGACAATTCATAAAGCACCTTGGTATCAGGCATTTTTGGTAAAACTTTTTCTACTATTTGAGGGTTTATTGCCTCACAATCTGTCTTTTTTGTAGCCATGGGATTTTCCTCTTGTTTGTATATTTATATTATAGATACAATTGAACAAATATTCAACTATTGTGAACTTCTGTAAAAATAATCACTCCATACACTTGACAGTTGAACAAATATTCAACTATAATATAATTGAACAGACATTCAACTGAGAGGATAAAATATGTGCGAACACCATCACGATTGCCACGAAGAAGAAAATGAATTTTCACCGCAAAAAGCGGTCATTGTCCTTTTGCTATTTATTTCAGGATTGTTTTTAAAACCTGAATTGTTAAAAATCGGATTTTTCTTAATCGCATACCTTGTCGCAGGTGGCGATGTATTATTAAAGGCTTTTAAAAACATCATAAAAGGCAAAGTCTTTGATGAAAACTTTCTTATGAGTTTGGCAACGGTTGGAGCGCTTGCAATTGGCGAATATCCTGAAGCCGTAATGGTAATGTTTTTGTACCAAATTGGAGAGTTTTTGCAAGACAAAGCAGTCGAAAAATCTAAAAACTCTATTTCCTCTTTGATGAATTTGAGACCTGATTATGCAAATGTTTGCGAAAACGATATAGTCACCAAAAAATCACCTGAAGAAGTGAATATCGGTGACATTATTGTTGTAAAAACAGGCGAAAAAATCGCACTGGACGGCACAATAACAGATGGAGAAGCTTATATTGATACATCTGCTCTGACAGGTGAATCTTATCCGAGAAAAGTTCAAACAGGAGACGAAATTCTTAGCGGCTGCGTTGTAGATAACGGTTATATCAAAATAAAAGTTTCTAAATCATTTGGTGAGTCTACAGTCTCAAAGATTTTGGAACTTGTTGAAAATGCAGGTGCAAAAAAAGCAAATACCGAAAACTTTATCACACGTTTTGCTAAAATTTACACACCGATTGTTGTAATTTGCGCTCTGCTTTTAGCCGTGTTACCAACATTATTACTCCATGCCGGCTTTTCCGTATGGTTTAGCAGGGCTTTGACCTTCCTTGTAATTTCTTGTCCTTGCGCACTTGTTATTTCTGTACCGTTAGGATTTTTTGCAGGAATTGGCGGAGCATCAAAAGCAGGAATTTTAATCAAAGGGAGCAAATATTTAGAGGCTCTTTCAAAAGTCGGAACAGCAGTTTTTGACAAAACAGGAACTTTAACAAAAGGAAAATTTGAAGTTGTCAAAATCAATTCAACAGATGGAACAGCTGAAAATGAAATCCTAAAACTTGCCGCAACGGCTGAAAAATATTCAAACCATCCAATCGCAACATCAATCAAAGAATCTTACCAAGGTGACATTGACACCGAAAAAGTTTCTGATATTTCTGAAATTTCAGGAAAAGGCATCAAAATTAAACTGGGCGAAGATGAAATCCTTGTCGGAAACGACAGATTGATGAGCGAATTTGCCATAAATTGCTCAAAAGCAAATGAAATCGGAACAGTAATTTATATTGCCAAAAATAAACAAGTCGCAGGCTATATTGAACTGGCTGACAAAATCAAAGACAGCTCAAAACAAACAATTTCCACATTGAAAAAACTCTCTATACAAACGGTAATCCTGAGCGGAGATAACCAAGATGTTGTAGATAATGTCTCTTCTCAACTTGGAACAGACAAGGCTTTTGGTAAACTTATGCCATCTGGGAAAGTCGAAAAGTTGGAACAACTTATAACAGATAGCAAAAAGGACAAAACCGTACTTTTTGCAGGCGATGGGATAAACGACGCTCCTGTATTAAGACGAGCAGATGTTGGAGTTGCAATGGGCGCAATGGGTTCAGACTCTGCAATTGAGGCAGCCGATGTCATAATTATGGATGATAATCCACTAAAAATTGCAACAGGTATTTCAATTTCTAAAAAAACAATGGGGATTGTTAAACAAAACATCGCCTTTGCAATCTTTATCAAAATTCTATTTCTAATCTTAGGAGCATTTGGCTTTATGACAATGTGGGGCGCAGTTTTTGCAGATGTTGGCGTAACATTGATTGCCGTTGCAAACTCCCTAAGAGCACTCAAAAACTAAGCTTTTTGCTTTTGCAAAACGATTTGCATAACACCAAATAAAACGAATAAAATTCCGACAACAATTCTGAACGATAAATGTTCATGAAATACAACAACTCCGAAAAAGACTGCTGTCAGTGGTTCTAACGCACCAAGGATGGCAGTTTTTGTTGAGCCGATAAGTTTAATTGCAATATTTATTGTCTCAATTGAAATAATTGTAGGAAGTAGCGCCAAACAAAACGCATAAACCCACAAAATCGGTCTGTTCAGCATTTGTAATTGGGTACAGAATCTCAAATTGATAATGTAAACAAAAAGTCCAAAAAGCATTACGTAAAAACTCATTTTTTCACTGCCCATATCTTTTATGGACTTTATCGTTTTTACTCCGACCATATAAACCGCATAAAGCAAAGCTGACGATAGAACGATGAGAACGCCATGCAAATTTAATCCTGCACCGCCTCCGTTTTTGTACAAAAGAATTATACCGATTGATATCAAAATAATTGAACCGACAATGGTTTTGGTCAATTTTTCTTTAAAAAATATCGCCATAATCAGCGCAACAAGCACAGGATAAATAAACAAAATTGTGCAAGCTATCCCAGCATCAATATATTTAAAAGCGCCAAATAGAGTTAATGACGATAAAGAGAACAATATTCCGAGAAAAAACAGCGGAAATATTTCGTTTTTTTCAAGTTTTAAAGGAGTTTTTTTGACTAATTTTAGCCAAATTCCATAAATCAATACAGCAAGTGCATAACGATAAAACAGTACAGAATTTGTATCTATTCCTGCTGCATATAAGGGAAGTCCAAACAGTGGATTTGTACCATAACTTGATGATGCGGCAGCACCATATAACAATCCTTTTGTTTGCTCTTTCATATTTCAGCTCTCCTCATTTCATAAATTAGCCTAAAAATATGCCAAAATCAAACAAAATTTAATTATAAAGCAAATGAGCGTATTTTTTTGTATATTCCTCAATTTCTGCTGCTATATAAAACGGCAAAACATCTTCAGGAATATAATCAAGCTGGTCTATCACTGTTTTTTGTTTAGGATATTTGGGTCCATGGAGGCGCTCATACATTTTGTCACAAGCTTTGGTAAATAGATAGTAATTGATATTTGTCTGAGTTAATGGAATTGCGTTATTTACGACCAAATAATCCATGACAGAACATCCTTTGACCGTAACCTCCAAATCACCTTTTGGAGTTCCTCCCAAATATAAATCAACAGGATATAATTCGCCAAGCGCGTAGGAGTATTTAAGCTTTTCTCGATTTTCAGGGGATAAATTTTTTATTGACGGCTTTAAATATGTTTGCCCAAAACTTACATTATTAACTTTCATAATAATGTTTATAAAATAGCTAAAAATATTTTTTGCTAGGAAATTTTGCAACCTGAAACATAATTTATCAATTTTGAAACCAGCGCCGAATTGCAATCAAAATCATCTGTTTTTATCGGATGAACTGATTTGTACCAACCGACATCTTCGACTGAGCATTTGAACCATCTGAAATTAGGATATTTTGTAAACAAGCCAAGCGTTCTTACTCCCAACGCGCCTGCCAAATTCAAAATAACATTGTCTGTTGAAATTACAATATCCATATTTTTAATCGCACAAGCTGTATCTGTAAAAGATTTAAAAGTTTCTCCAAGCGGAATTAGGTTTTCAATATTGACGTCTTTATCTTCTGTGAGCAGATAAAATTCTGCATCTTTTAAATTAAATAACTCTTGCATTTTTGATAATTCAAGGTCGCGACCTTTGTAATTAGCATTTTTATTCCCATGCAAGCAAATCCCAACTTTTATGTTATTTGATTTTTGGAGGTATTTATCCGCATAATTTTTCATTTTATCATCTTCTACTTCAAGATATTTGTCGCATAATGGAATATCTTGAGATGAAATATTTAACGCAAACGGAGTGTCTAAAAGTGCCATGTGGACATCATAGTCTAAATTCCAGCTTTGACTTTCAGGCACAATCTTCACTCCATTTGATATGCTTTTAGAATTTTTAATCAAATCATACAAATTATCTTGTACAACAAAAGTCACCTGTTTTGCCAAATTTTTCATCATCGGAACAAATCTGCAATACATAAAAGTATCACCAAAGCCTTGCTCATAGTGGATTAACAAAGTTTTGTCAGAAATATCAGATTGCAAATTCCACCTTTTTTCAGGAGAATTTTTGACAGGATATTCAAGATTTTTGTCTCCTGTTGAAAATCTGTGGGTAAAATATTTATGACCTATTTCAAATTCTCCGCAACTGATTAAAAAAGCACCATAATTATAGTAATCAGTCTCTGTCGGATTGTGTTGAAGAAGTTTTTCATAAAATTTATTTGCCATTTGCGGATTTTTCAATTTTTCATACCCAAAAGCCAAACCATGCAAAATCAATCTGTCATTAGGTTTTAATTTGTACGCTTTTTCAAAATATCTGACTTGGTCACCCAAACTCAAATCCCCATAGGCTTTGGCATACAAACTCGCTAGGATAGTATAAATAACAGATTTTGTCTCATCTATTTTTAAATACAGTTCATAATATTTGATAGCTTTTTTGTAATCCTTTAGTCTCAAGTTATAGAAATTGCCAAGAGTCAGAAGTTTCAACGGCAAATTTGATTCTTTTTCTTCATAGAGTTTTAAAAATTCTAGTGCCAAATCAAATTGTCCAAAATCTGCAACACATTCAGATAATATTGACAAATCTCCTGAAACAAGTTCTGTTTTCGCAGCCAAAAACCTTACTAACAAAAGGGTATCAGCCTTTTCTCCTTTAGAAAACTTTTCAATAACAAAATTTCTGATTGCACGAAACAATTCATTTTTCATGCTCATTGGAGCTTCTTGTTTCATTGGTTGGAATTTTTTGTATATCCCAAAAGTTTCATCCGAAATATTTTCACAATTTGCTAAAATTAAGTTATCTAAATTGGGCAAAATTAACCCCAATTGACTATCTGCAATGGTATCTTTATCTAAATATGCTCTAATTTCTTCTCTATTCATAAGCAAATCATAGCATACTATTTTTCAAAACTCTTAATCCGTTAAGATGAAATTATTACAGAAACGTAACAATTCTACTAAAAGAGTAGCAAAAAATTAGTTTTACGGATATTATAAAGAACATCAAAACAATAGTGTTTATATTAAATTTAGAAAGGAATCAATCGTGAGTTACCTCAACCCGATTTCAATGCAAGAAGTTTTAAATCGTATTTATAAAACAGAACCGGTCATGAAGGCTGAAAAAAAGTTAGTTTCAGACCCTCGTACTCGAGATTCTAAACGAAGAGGAGCTAGAGAAATCAGTTACTTCCGTGGAGAAGATTGTTTAAATTTAATTACCAGAAGAAAAGATAAAAGCATAGACCTTATTCGTACTACAACCAATATTGGTACACCTGACAGACCTAAAATGGTAACAAAAGAAATGTTTTTTCTCTTGCGCGGTGCAAATTTAAGAATCAGATATAACAAAGCCGGAGATAGCTTAAAGGGGGTACTTGCAACCTTAGAACATATAGATTTTATTGAACCGTATGTTAAAGCTTTTCCAAACATTGCAGCACTAAGACAAGATAAAAAAATTATGGATGTTATTTGGAAAGTTCTTAAAAATAACAAATAAAATTATTAGAAAATCGGACTACACAAGGTCCGATTTTTTTAGTCTTAGCAAAAATTCATATTTTTTGATTTAATATAAAAGCAAAGATTACAGGAATTAAAATGAGAATACAACCATTACAAAACAACAATCCAAATCCGACATTTGGAGCAAAAATAAGTACACCGAGCGTATTTGAAGTAACTAGTATGAAAATTTTCCATAACGATGGAGTGGAAGGATTCAAAGAAGTCACAAATGCGTTATTAGACAAACCAATACGAGCAACAGGAGCAAAAGGATACAAATATTTCGCCAACATGTTTGGCAAACAAATTATGGAAAAATATCCTGAAATTGCCAAAGCAACAGAAGAGATAAAAAATATCGTTGCGCAAAATCCACTTATTTCAAAAATTGAATTGGAGCATAAAATAAATCCCATAATTAAAAAGTTTGGCTCAACAATAGATATTAATCTATAATTTGAATTTTATGTGTTCAACATCATTAAAATCACTAGGTTTAGATTTTTGTGCCTCGTCAGATAACATCATAACTGCCGAAATACTTGCAGTTTTACGTTTGGTATTTGTTGGAAACGTAGTAATTGCAGTGTATTCATAACTTTTTATGAGTTTTGCAACTTTATCTTTATCTGCTTGGTCAATTGTCGGAGATTTCACCTGAATATTTGAAATTCGTCCCCTATCATCTACGATGAAAGAGTACCACAGCCAATTACCTGATTGATATCGGTCTAATGATTTGATATAGACACTATCGTCAAGGATTTTGTTTACAAAATTACTTTTCCATTTGCTCCAATCAACATTTTGATAAGCATAACGGTCTTGGTTCATATAATTTAGCGGTTTGTCATTAACACCTGTTCTTTGGTAATTGCCGCCACCTGTTTTAGCCTTGTTTAGCGCAACTTCAAGTTCTCTATCATCAAGATTTTTAAAATTCAAAGGTTCAGAATTTTGAAAATTAGATGACTGATTTGAATAGTTTGAACCATGGTTATTATAATTAGTTTTTTGATTTGAATAACCTGACTGATTGTTATAATTTACATCTTTATTTTCAAAACCTGATTCATTTTTGGCATTAACTTCCGTAGATTGCAAATTTATTTTTGAATTATTCGCCGCTAATTGTTTATTTTGAATATTTGTATCGTTAAAATTTATCTTAGTGCTTGAATTATTAACAACCTGATTGCCTTTATTATTTATTTCAAAAGCTTGATTAGAAAATTGAACTTGGCGAGTTTGGGTCGAAGTATCCACCGACATTACAAATGCCGTCACAAATATGAATATACATACGCATACAAACCATCCGATTTTATTCATTTTCTACCTAATCTAATGTTGATAACAATTCGTTATAGTTGTTAATTTTAAACATCGTAGCACTAAGCATGTGAGTTTCAGCAATCAACAACGCTGTTGGAACAAGTGCTGTCACAATACTCAAGAACATACCTTGAATATCTCCGCCGATTTCAGTAATAAAATAAGATACGTTCATTGTAAATTCAATCAAAATAATAAAACATGCAATAAACATAACCACTGTTTTTTCTTTTTCAAGACTGCGCATAGAATCAAGTCCGTAAACAGTAACTCCATGGCTGTTATAATCGTGGAAACCGTCAAATTTAATAATCTCAGAACCTTTGATTTGTTTGCCGATTGTAAAAGCTCTAACAAAAGAGAAAAATGCAAAGATAATCAAAAATGTTGCCAATACCAAAAATATCGGACTGAATCTCAAACCTGAAATACGAACCCAGTTTGCAGCCTCAGGGAAACAACTTGCCAAAGTGTTAGAAACACCATAAGCCAAAAATGGAGCCGTTACGATACCGCAAAATACTTCAAAAACCATTCTCATTTGATTATTAACAAGGTTGGATTTAACATTATTGATTTTGTTTTGAGTCATTTTGTTTACGTAATCAGAAATAAATTTTCTATAACTTTTCATAACTGACTCAAAATCTTCACGATATTCACAGTTTTGTAATTGTTGTTTGTAATTTTTTATTTGGAATTTGAAATAACCGCTACCGATTGTCACAACAGCCAATGCTCCGACAAAAAGCAATGAAATAAACAACGCAGCTACTGCAAACCCTGGAATAGCTTTATAATAGAATAAATTCATCACATAAACGATAAACAAAAATACTGAAGATATACCAATAATAGCTTTTTGCGCAATATCAGAATCTCCAAATTTTTTGTGTTGATTAAAGTCTAACAGTGAATAAATTCCTTGTTTCAAAATTAAACAAATTGCGATAACAATCGCTGTCACACAAACCAAAAATCCGAAATTTGTTGTCAAATTCAAAACAGATGAGGTGTTATCAACCTTGAATCCTAATAGAAAGTTTGTAATTGCAAAAGATGAAACAACTGACAAAATCGCCATTGCAACATTCAATACAAAATTTGTAATATTTGCTGATTTGATGTTGTTTTTTAGTTCAAGAATCTTAAAACCGATTTCTTTAATAATTGCGATTCGGTTTTTCTCCACATCATTGTCAAACATATCATCTTCTGAACCCTGTGCCACATGAGAAGTTGTGGCAGTTGACGTTTTGTGAGGTGTTTCAACTGAGACCAAAACATTCACCTCAATTGGGATTGAAGTTGATTTTGTAGTTATTACAAATTTTGGCGTTACAAGAATTTTTGAAAATACTTTGTTGTTACAAAGAATGTCTCGACTTTGTGAGACATTCATAAGAACATAGTTATTATATTTTTGTGCATAAACAAGTTTAAGGACTTCTTCATCCCCTAACTCCGGCACTACAATATCACAATTTGTATTATTCCCAATTGTAATATTTGCGCGATTTTCAAACTCTTGAGTTAAATCACCATACTTTATAACAACTTTCATATTTTATTACCTTCCTATAGCAGTTAAGAAACGTCTCAATGATTTACCGGTCGTAGCCTCGTTTCCGATAATCAATTTATTTTCGCCCAAAACAGGACCCAATTTTTCTTTCACCAAATCCAATTTTTCAGGTTGTGCATACAAAAACATCATTGAAAAATCACTAGCCTGATTTTTTACATTAGAAACTTCTTTTGGCAATTCATTCCAATCGATTTGCTTATCTACAGCACCCTCATTTTCCAAATCACCAATCACAACAACTGCAGGTACATAGCCTTCTTTGTTCATATTGATGGCATGGTTAAATGCTTTTTTCAAAGACAAACCATAGGCTGTACCAAACTCTTTGGAATTAAGTTGAGTAAATTTTTCCATAGCTTTGCGCACTTCAGAACTTGATTGAGGTGAACCTTCATAAATCAAATAAGATTCTTCTGAAACTCTCAAAATCTTGATATGGTCTTCTGGGTCAAGCATTGAACATAACTGCCTGATTAACATCTTTTCAGCAGGCAAATTTGCTTGATTTGATGCTGATGCATCAACTACAAAAATAACTGCAGCTTTATGAAAATCATCAACTTTTAGCCTTGTCAAACCAAAGATTCCTAAAGCCAAAATTAAAAATAAAGCTACTCCAAATATTATAATTTTAAACGTATTATTCATACTAAGAAAATACCATAAAAATCCCAAAAGTGTAATCATACGAACGATTGAATGAGCAAATTTTCAAAACGACTGGGGGATTGATAAAGAGTTTTGTTTGTTTAAAAATAATTATTCCAAAGAACATTTTGGAAATAGGGAAATTGTAAATGGCAAGAATTTCAAAAGTAATAAACTCCGGCTATAGGAGTTTTAAAAAGGAAATAAAAAAAATAAAAGGCATGCCATCTGATATCAAACAAGGATATCAACAGGGAGCACGTCTTGCCAAAATGCAAAACAAAGACAGTTTTTCTTATAAAACACAAGGAGTTATCCGCAAAGGAATAATACCGCATTTGCCAGAAATACTCGGCGTAGTCACGGCATTGATACCAATTCCGGGAATTTCTATCGGCAGTATTTATGTTGGCAAAAAATTTCAGAAAATTTTTAAGAAATAAAATATTGACAATTAATTTTTATCAGATAAAATAATAAATGTGACACGAAAGTAATGGGGTGTCGCCAAGTGGTAAGGCAGCTGGTTTTGGTCCAGCCATCTCGGAGGTTCGAGTCCTTCCACCCCAGATTTTAAAAGACTCTGCAAATTGCAGAGTCTTTTTTATTGTTAAATTTTATCCTATTCAGAAACTCTAACCGAACAAAAAGGTCTATGTCACCCTGAACAGCAGGTGGAACGAAGTGGAGTCACGTTTAATGCGACTGCGGAGTTTCAGGGTCTTTTCCATATTAATAATTTCGCAAATATTATTATTGATAAATATTGATTATTGAAAAGATTCTGAATAGCAAGAAAATTATGTGTTCGTAAACTCTCCAAAATTTTCTAAGCTTTCAGAATGACATTTTACCCTCTCCAAGGGACACTAGTCGAACCATTGAGCTTTGCGAAATGAGTGAGACTGCGTGCCGTATGGCTGAGGGCTAGGGTGAGGGGTGTGTTCAGTTTGTAGGTCGGCTTTACTATGCCGACAAATTTTAACAGGTGGGCTGGTGAGCCCACCCTACTTTACTGTAAGCGGTTACTATAGAAGAAGATAGAACTTGCAAAATTTGGAAAGTGAACTTTTTATAAAATTTTAGTGCTAAGATAATACTAAAAAGTTTGGAGCGGAAAATGAAAACAACAGATTTCAAAACAAATGTCATGAGGATTTTGGATAGGTTTAAGATTGAGTACAAACACTACACCTACGCTGACACAGATGCAATCAGCGGAATTGAGGTTGCGACAGTATTAGGTCAAAATCCAAAGCAGGTTTTCAAAACTCTTGTCACTGTTGCAAAATCTAAAAAATACTATGTTTTTATGCTCCCTGTAGCTCATGAATTAGACTTGAAAAAAGCTGCTCATGCAGTTGGTGAAAAATCTGTCGAAATGCTCAAATCAAAAGAACTTCTACCTCTCACAGGTTATATCCATGGTGGATGTTCGCCAGTTGGAATGAAAAAGCCTTTCCCAACCGTCATTGATTCAACTGCTCAAAATTTTGATACCATTATTTTTAGTGCAGGCAAAATCGGCTACCAAGTGGAATTAAACCCCAATGAACTATCTAAGATTTTGAAAGATGTTGATTTTGCAGACATTACGGTTGAGTAACTACACTTAGCAAATGGATTTTATCAGAGATTTCTCGACCAAAAACATTTGAATACACGCTCAAATATTCGTCATAAGACAAATCATTTGTATTTGCCAAGATTTTCATCTCAACTCCAAGCAAATCAACCAAATACGGAAGTTCCACAACACCGTTTTTTAAATAAAAATTTCGTCTGCGCAAACGCTCCAACTTGTTTTCACATTCCATATTTTCAGGATTTTCTATTTCCAAAAAGAATTTTTTATCACCATATCTGTTTTTGATTAGATTAAACGCCATTGTACCAAATTTTCGATTTCTAGAATTCTCTTCAATCGCAAAATAATCAAGGAGCACAAGATTTTTATAAATTGCAGTAATTGCTAAACCTACAAACTCACTGTCATTTTCAATTGCCAAAACGTCGACAGAACCCTCTTTTTGCTTTTGCAAAATCAAGTTAAAAGGTTTTAGCTCATCCTTTGGAAAAGCTTTATAGTAAAGGTTTTTCACCTTAGATAAATTATTAGAAACTATTGCATCAAGTATTTTCATTAACATTCATACCTTTTGTAAAAATAAAACAGTGTCAAAAAACCGACAAAAGCGAACATTGCCCCGGGGAGCGCAACATATTGATAGCCTAAACCGTGGGCAATCGGAATTCCTCCGACAAACGCGCCTATTGCATTACCTAAATTGAACGAAATTTGCGAACAAGATGCCCCCAGCATTTCGCCGCCTTTTGCATTTCTAATCAACAAAACCTGTTGAGGAGCTGAAACCGCGAACAAACAACCTGTACACAAGCACATCAAACTAACCGATACAAACGGATTTTTACCGAATAAAAATATCAAAATCAGAGAAATTGCAGCAATCAATTGAGTTGTCCCTGCAACGATTGACGGACAAAATTTGTCGGACAATTTGCCGCCTAAAAGATTTCCGACAACCATACCGCCACCTGCCAAAATCATAAGCAATGACACCAAAGATGGCTTGATACCTGAAAGATTAACCAACAAAGGGTTAATGTAGCTGTACCAACAGAAAATTCCGCCGTTCCCCATAACAACCGCCAAAATCAAAAGCCAAGGTGCAAGGTGTTTAAATATCCCGAACTGACCGCGAAATCCTGTATCAGGAAGTGGTGGAATTTTTGGAACAATTTTTTGTATAGAATACAAAATAAAAAATCCGAACAAACCTACAAGAAACAACGTCAAACGCCAAGAATAATTATGACTCAGGTATGTTCCAACAGGGATTCCTGCCAAATTGGCTATCGTCATGCCGGAACACATTATAGACACAGCACGATTTTCATTTTCTTTAGAAACCAATTTGCCTGCAACAATTGCGCCGACACCAAAGAAAGCTCCATGAGGCAACCCTGCAATAAATCTCAATGCGCAAAACAAATGATAATTTCCTGCGATTGAAGATAACAAATTGGCAACCGTGATTATTGATGCCAAAACCAATAAAATATTTTTTAACGGTGCTTTACGACCAAATATAACAAGCAAAATTGAACCTGCAACAACACCAAGTGCGTAAAACGAAATAAAATTACCTGCTGCAGGAATTGAGACGTGCAAACTTTTTGCAATGTCAGGCAAAATTCCCATCATAACATATTCCGTCAGCCCAAGTCCGAAAGTTCCCAGTGCAAGGGGTAAAAGACATAGTGATTTTCGCATTAAAAAACCTCCGCTCAAAAGTGATTATACACTAAACACATTTTTGTGCGGAGATTTTAAAAATTTTAGATTTTGCTACACTGCAACATCTTCTGATTGCATTGAATTCATTGGATTCCAAACATCTTTCAAATTGTTTTTTATAAGGTTTTTATAAAAATTTTCCTTATAATTTAATAAATCAATTTGTTTGTGAAGTTCTTCCAACTGTTCAAGCGCTTTTGCTTTTGTATCAAGGATAATTTGATAACGTTCTTTGATTGTCGAATCTCCTTGGATACACAAATCAATATATCGTTTGATTGCCTTGTTTTCAGTTCCGACAGAGCGCAAACATTTGACAATTCTTACCCACGCCAAATCATCATCTGAAAACATTCTGATATTGTTTTTGTCGCGCTTTACAAATGGGAAGAAACCTGACTTTGACCAAAATCTCAAAGTATGTTCAGATACATCCATTTTTTCTGCAACTTCTTTGATTGTATACATTTTTAACCTCTTTTCAAAACATTTGCAACATCTTCTGTGATAAGTTCTTTTGTCAAATGATATTTATTATAAAGTTCATTGATATCAACTCTGTCGGTAAATTCTTTATCTCCACCGAAATTCAAAACTTTCATATCTGAATTACCATAGAAACTTGCAACTTTTTCACCAAAGCCGCCTTCTAAAATACCATCTTCCAAAGTAATAACAAGTTCATGGTCTTGTTTCAAAGTTTCTAACAAATCTTTATCCACACCTGAAATAAATTTAGGATTGATAAGAGTTGCGTCAATTCCAAGTTTTGCTTTGATTTCTGCTTTAACATCTTTTGCCAAATTAAAGAAATTACCAAGACCTAAAATTGCGACTTTAGAACCTTTTTCTTCAAGTTTGAATTTGTTCAATTTTGAATAATCTGTAGTATCTTTAGCGCCGACAGAAATCAATTCGCCCATCGGAACTCTTATTGCTACAGGATGTTCTGTTTGATTATATGCATATTCAAGCATTGCCAAATATTCTTCTTTATTTGTTGGGGCTAAATATACGATATTTGGAATATTACCGATTATTGACATATCAAATGAGCACAAGTGAGTTGCATCTGCACCTGACAAACCTCCCCAATATACAAGCATTGTTATTGGTGAATTGTTCAATGCCAAATCTTGAGACATTTGGTCATAAGTTCTTTGAATAAATGAACTCATAACTGCAAAAATAGGTTTTGCTCCTGATTTAGCCAAAGCTGAAGAATAAGCAACTGCGTGTTCTTCTGCAATACCGACATCTGTATAGTGAGCACCCAATTTGTCTCTATAATCTTTTGTCCAACCAAATACCCCCGGAGTACCTGCATTGATTGCAATACAACCTTTATCTTCTTTTGATTTTTGCAAGATAAAATCGTTTGTAATTGAGTTGTAATCTTCAACAACAGGAGCTGGTGTTGAATTATCTTTTTTGTCTAAAGTCCCCGGCATAATCCAGTGGAAAGCCTCTTTGTTTTCTTCAGCAACGGCCAAACCGTGACCTTTTAGAGTATGGATATGAACAACTGTTGGGCAAGTTGTGTCTTTTACTTGTGTAAAGGCTTTAATCAAGTCTTCAATATTATTGCCGTTATCGACATACAAATAATCATAACCTAACGCCTTGAAGAAATTGCATTGAGCTTGACCTTTAGTTTCTCTCAATTCTTTCAAATTGCCATAAAGTCCGCCGTGGTTTTCTGCAATTGACATATCGTTATCATTTACCACTACGATAAAATTACTTTTTAAAGCAGCACCGTTATCTAAGCCTTCAAAAGCCTCACCGCCACTTAATGAACCATCACCGATAAGTGCAACTACATTAAATTTTTCACCGTTTAAGTCTCTTGCTTTTGCAACACCTGTTGCCAAACTTACAGAAGTTGAAGTGTGACCAACCTTGAATAAATCGTGTGCACTTTCTTCCGGTGCTGTATAACCGGTGTATGTCAAATATTTGTCAGGATTTGTAAACCCTTCTTTTCTTCCTGTCAAAATTTTGTGAGGATAGCATTGGTGAGATACATCAAATACGAACTTATCAACAGGAGAATTAAAAACATAATGCATAGCAATTGTCGCTTCAATAATACCCAAATTTGGTCCCATGTGACCGCCTGTTGTATTTACTTTTTTTATAATTAACTCTCTCATTTCATCTGCAAGAGTGTTCATTTCATCAATAGAAAGATTACGTAAATCCTGTGGTACATTTACTTTGTCTAAAATCATTTATTTCTCCTTCTTTTTTATAAAAACTATAACAATACTATAATACAACCTGATAGTTGCTATCAAGCAAGTAAAATATTAAAACTTTTTTACAAAATTTTCACAAAAAGATGAAAAACTAACCACAGCAACAATTACAACCGCTTTTAGACTCATTACAACCTTTGCATTTATCTTTCATTTCGCCATTTTGAGCATAATATTTGTAGCTGTTGACCCATTTAGGTTCTTTGCAAGAACATTTGTCCATAAATGTCAAAAAACTAACAAACTTTTTCAAAACATCTTCCGGCATAGAATATTCAATTTGCTTAGCACTTTGTGGAACTTTTTCACTTTCAACCATCAAAACTTTTTCCAAAAAATTTGAAATAACCTGATGCCTGAACAGTTTTTCTTCGGCTTTTTTCTTACCTTTTGATGTTATTGTAATTATACCGTAAGGTACATAATTTATAAATCCGCGCTCTGCCAAAGTCTTGACAGCATCAGAAGTTGCAGGCCCACCGATTTTCAAATAATTTGAAACATCTTTAACTCTTGCCGCCTGATTTACTTTCACAATTTCATAGATTGCAAGCAGGTATTTTTCAAGACTTTCTGTCAGTTCGTTTTTCATCCCACAGACTCCTTTTTAGGTATATCGAATAATTATATTTTATACCATAAAAAAGAATCAGGTGGAATTTTTAACTAGACTTTTGCACTTTTCATAAAACCTTGCATAGAAATTTGTTGAGTCGGTTGTGGAGTTTGGGTTTGAGCTTGTTGTGCACGATGTTTTTTGCGAGTTTTGTTTATCAAAATATTCAATTTTGGCAACAAAACACCAAGTGCAATTGTTGAATATGCAAGCCCTGCACCATGAGCGACATTCAATTTCCACATATTTGATTTGGCAAATTTAGAACCTTTTGCGGCAATTTCATTGTGAGATTTTAGAGAAAGATTATTTAGCCAATTTCTTACCCCTTTAGTTTCGCCTGAAATATTAAACAAGTTTTCGCGTTTTCTATCTAACAAATTAGCAACACCTTTTGCTGCAAAACCACCAAACACAAGCCAGTTCAAGAATCCTAAATAGTCTCTTGTTGTTGTTTCTACAAGTTCATCCTTATTATCTGATGCCAAAAATCTTCCGATTAAAGTTGAAGCGTACACTGTTTTTATCGCATTACCACTTGTTACAGGGCCTGTAAATTCAAGTTTTTTCAAAAAGTCTTTTGGGGATTTGATTTTCATAACGGCAATTGCCATTGCTGCCATACCTAAACTTGCAACAACTTTTTCTAACATAAATTTTGCACTTTTGTCTTTTGTAGATTTTTTGTTTTTAATTTGGTTTTGATAATCGCTATCACCGACAAAACCTTGAGTTCCTGTGCGTTTTTCAGTAATTTTTCTATTCACGTATTGATTTATTAATCCCAAACCTGATGCCAAACTCAATGCGCCAATACTTTTTATTTTGTTAATTTTAGCAATTTTTGCAAGCGCCTCTGCTGTGTTTATTTTAGTGTTTGCAAAAACATCTTTGCCTAAATCTACGGTATCACGCAACAAATTGTGCATAGTAGTTGAAAATTTCCCGCCTGCTGTTACTTTATCAGCCCCTAAAGCGTTAGTTAAGCGCAACTCTATAATATTTAAAAGTTTTTTGCTGTCATTTTTTGAAATTTCTTTGTTATCAATAATTTGACTTAAAACTTCAGAAATAGAGTTTTTATCCTTCAATTTTTCATGAATATTTTTAAATTCACCATTATCCCAACTAAATTTTGACCATTTTTTCTCATCGACCCACTCAACATTGTTCCAATCTATGTTTTTCAATGATTTTACATCCTTGCCGTCGCGACCTGAAAGTGAATCTAAGATAGAATGAACATACCCTTTGGTATTGTTTGTTTTGTTCCAAGAATCTGTCAAAAATGCCAAACTATCATTAGAGAACCAAGTATTTGGATTTATTTTTGTTTTAGGGTTTACAAATTTATTTGCAATATGAGAAATTGCTTTTGCAAAATAACTGGCAGAAAGGCAGACAATCAAAGTTCCTGTAAATTCTCTGAAAAATGTTTCAGCACCTGCGTATTTGCTACGTTCTTTTGTATCAATATATGTTCTTGGTCCAACCATTGCAAACAAGTCGATTCCGACAGCGTTTGCCATAGGGTTTGTATCTAAAAATCTCAACGCACCTGTTGCCATCCCATCCAATGCGCCACGAAATGCCACAGGTTTATTCGGTCTGTATACCGCTGAATTATTTACATTTTCAATCATTTCTATCTCCAAATTAAAATCTATTACATATTTCGGGTAAAAAAATAAGTTCCCAACAAATTAACTTTGTTGGGAACTCATATATCATAGTGTACAATTGTATAACACGGTTATCGTAAGTCCCAACATCGGTTCTTACAACAACAGCAGTTATTTAATTTTGTAGTAGATTGATTAAACATTTTGTATCCTTATAGTTTTATTAAAACAAGAACATAAAATTTGTCAACACTTTATTGATTATTTTTTATCTTTATAATTTAATTATATATAGTTGTTTAGGTATAGCGAATAATTTTAGACATATAATAATTTGAAAGGATAATAATGAAAATATTAGTAGGATTATCAGGCGGAGTGGATTCATCAGTTGCGGCACTGATTTTGAAACAACAAGGACATGAAGTTATCGGTGCAACAATGTCAATCTGGGGAAAAGACGGAATGGCAGCTAAATCAGGTCACAAAAATGCTTGTTACGGACCTGACGAAAAAGAAGATATTGAAGAAGCTCGCAAAATCGCCGCTCAAATCGGTATTCCTTACCATGTTTTCAATTGTGTTGAACAGTATGAGCAAATTGTGTTAGATAATTTTAAATCAGAATACCTTCAAGGCAGAACTCCGAACCCTTGTGTTTGGTGTAATGCGCTTGTAAAATTCGGAGTTTTGCCACTTATTGCAAAAGAAAACGGTATTGAGTTTGACAAATTTGCAACAGGTCACTACGCAAGAGTAGAAGAAAAAGACGGCAGATTTTTACTAAAACGCGGAGTCGCACCTCACAAAGACCAATCATACTTTTTATACAGACTTAAACAAGAGCAGTTGAAAAATATTATCTTGCCGCTTGGTAATTACACCAAAGACCAAATCCGTGAAATTGCCAAAGCTAACGGTTTAGAGGTAGCAGAAAAACCTGACAGCCAAGATTTTTATGACGGAGATTATAACGAACTGTTAGGCGTAAAAGAAAAAGCAGGCAATATCGTTGACTTAGATGGAAAAGTTCTTGGACATCACAAAGGTATTTGGAACTATACAATCGGTCAAAGAAAAGGTATTGGCGTATCTTCAACTGAACCGTTGTATGTTTTAGAATTGAGAAAAGATACAAACGAAGTCGTAATCGGCCCTGCTGATAAGACATTCAAAAAAGGCTTAACAGCAGTAAACTTAAACTGGATTGCATTTGACAAACTCGAAAATGAACGCAAAGTATACGCAAAAATTCGCTCAACTCAACAACCTACACCTGTCACAATCACTCCAAACGGTGAAAATGTAGATGTAGTTTTTGATGAATTGCAAAAATCAATCGCAATCGGACAGTCTGTCGTATTTTATGATGACGATATAGTCCTAGGTGGCGGTGTTATTGACCAAGTAAGATAATGACCCTTTAAACATTTGCCCCGCCATCGTTTTTGATTTTATCAAGAACCTTTTTAGAACCTTCAACTTCCTTTGTATAATTGAGTACAAAGGTTGTTGCTTCTTGGTCGCGCGCAATAGCCTCTTTTAGAGAAATTATTTTTTCCATTGATAAACTTTTCATAAAGTTTTCCGAATCATCAAATAAAAACTGCTTAAATAAAGCTTGCACATCAGGTTCAAACCCCGCCAAATCTGATTTTAAAGAATACCAACGATAAAAATTATGGAGCATATAAAATTTATCAATAACACCATCTCTCAATATAAACATCGGTTGTGTTGAAAATTTTACTCCTTGTCCTGTAATTAAAGACAAGTACAAAGCTTCAAATCCGCGTTTTTCACAAATTAGTCCTTCTTCTTCCCTGATAAAATTCAACAATTTATCAGCATTATTGATTTTATAAACAGGAGTTTTGGCAGCTTTTATATAAGCCAGTAACTCATCAGGATTACAATTTGTCTTTTTTACAATTGCAGTAACATTATTTTTGACTTCTTCAATAGTTTTCAAAGTTTCGCTATTGAGGGTCAAATCTGCCCCTTTGCCAAGCACCTGTTTTGTCTTTTTATTTATGTAAGTACGTTTGGTACTATGTTTTAATTTATTTTGCAAATCTTTTTCTTTTAATGACAAGAAAAAGTATTTAATATTTTTAAAAATTTCCATCATAACGGAATTATAATCAGTTTTTCTAAAATTTTACACATCCAAATATACGAAAAATGCCCAAGAAAATCTTGAGCATTTTTCAATGTTAAATTTCAACAATAAACTAACCTTGACAAAGGATGTAGTGAATAAGAGTTCTTACACCAACACCTGTTGCACCTTTGCAGAATCCTTTGAACGGTTTATCCAAAAATGCAGTACCTGCAACATCAAGGTGAGCCCATTTTACATTATCGGTAACAAATTCTTTCAAGAACATGCCGGCAGCTGATGCTCCACCGTTTCTTGTTCCCGTATTTTTCATATCGGCAACATCACTGTTCATATTGTCACGATATTCTTGCCACATTGGCATTTCCCAGAATTTTTCACCTGCATAAGAACCTGTTTTAATCAAATCTTTAACAAACGCATCATCATTACCCATAATACCTGATGCAACGTTACCTAAAGCAACCATACAAGCACCTGTCAAAGTTGCGATATCAATAACTTCATCAACACCAAGTTCGCAAGCGTAACATAATGCATCTGCCAAAGTTAAACGACCTTCTGCATCTGTGTTGTCAACCTCAATTGTTTTGCCGTTTTTAGCTGTCAAAATATCCCCAGGTTTATAAGAACTGCCTGATGGCATATTTTCACAAGCTGCAATGATACCGTGAACTTCAACTTCAGGATGAAGTCTGTTAATTATGCTCATAATACCCAAAACGCAAGCTGCACCTGACATATCATCACGCATAGTTAGCATTGATGATGCAGGTTTGATATCTAAACCACCGCTATCAAAGCACAAACCTTTACCGATAATTGCAATACGTTTTTTAGGATTTTGCGGAACATATTTCATGTGGATAAATTTAGGTGGTTCAACACTGCCTTGAGCAACAGCCAAATATGCACCCATTCCCATTTCTCTGATTTTATCTTCATCAAATACTTCAGTTTGAACACCTTCAATAGCTTGAGCAACCTGTGCCAACTTTGTTGGGGTAGCATAAGCGGCAGGTTCGTTAGCCAAATCTCTTGTAAATTCCATTGCCTCAGCCACATATTTAGCTAATTCGATATCACTTGTAACTTTTGAAATATATAGTTCAGAAATTTTGTGGTCTTTTTTAGTTTTGTATTTGTCAAAATGATAGTTTGCGATTTCAGCACCGATAATAGTCGGGATACCGAAAGTTGTATTTGTATCAATATTGAATGCGATTTTGTCAGCTTTTAATTCAATACATTTTTTTACAGCCTTGATTACGCTTTCTCTGATAATATTATTATCAAGTTTTTGCTCATCGCCAAAACCTACAGCCATAACATAAGTTGAAGGCAAATCTCCTCTTGTGTGGATTGCAAAAACTTCACCTGCTTTTCCTGTAAAAGAATCAGGTGCATATTTATTGATTAACGCGTTTGAAGTCAATTCACCTTCAAATTTATTGACGATTAAAACGTCACATGAAATATCTTTCGTATTTTCTACAATTTTTACTTCCATAATAAACTCTCCTTTTCGGGTTCATTATAGCATTAATTCAAATTTAGAAAATAGTTTTAATAGTTGAACTATCTGACTTTTTTAGCAGGTGCTTGTTCACCGTTCATTGTTTTTATTGCATAAGAGCGCAAATCGTAAGCCTGTGTGTTATGCGGTTCTTTTTTGATAACAATATTCAAATCATCAATTGCAGCCAAGTATAATTTCAACTTGCAAAAAATCACAGCTCTTGTCAAATATTTATCCGCATCAGTATCATCAAGTTCAATCGCCTTGTTTAAATCATGTTCAGCCTGCTTTAAATCGCCATTTGTTTGACTGATTAAAGCTCCGCGCTCAGCATAATAATCCGCATTTTTTGGAGATAATTCAATAGCTTTTGAAAAATCATCAATCGCTGAAACATTGTGAGACAAACGAGATTCGGCAATTGCTCGTTCGTAATATGCCAAATCATTTTTCGGATTTATTTCAATTTCTTTTGTAAAATCAAGAATTGCATCTTCGTATTTTTTCAAACCGATTTTTGCAATTCCGCGATTACAATAAACTCTTTTATAATTTTTGTTTAACTCGATAACCTTTGAATAATCCGCAATTGCGCCGTTATAATCTTTCAAATAAAACTTAGCAACTCCGCGATTGTTATACGCATCAACATTTTCATTATCCAGTTCAATAACTTTTGAATAATCCGCAATTGCACCTTTGTAATCACCATTGTTGCGCTTTGCAATTCCGCGGTTGTAATACCCAAGTTCATTTTTTGAATCTAATTCAATAACTTTTGAAAAATCAGAAATCGCATCATCATATTTTTTCAACAAAACTTTTGTTGTTCCACGGTTTAAATATGCATTGATATTTTCAGGATTGCGTTCAATTTCTTTTGTGTAATCTTCAACAACTTCTTCATAAGCATTCAAACCTGATTTTGCAATACCACGGTTATAATATGCATTTTCGGTATTTGGGTCAAGTTCAATCGCTTTTGTATAATCTTTTACCGCATCTTTATAATGTCCCAACAAAAACTTTGCATTACCGCGCTTTGCGTAAGATTCTGCATTTTGCGGATTTAATTCAATAGCCTTTGTGTAATATTCAATTGCAACATCATACTGTTTTTCATCAAAACTTGCTTGAGCAGCACTCACCAAAGTAGCCTCTTTTTTCTGCTTTCTTGTCAATTTTGCCGCAAAAGCACTATTAGAAGAACAAGCCGCCTGACTTATCAAAAGTCCAAATATTATTGCTGTTAAAAATGTCTTTTTCATAACCTTAAACCTAAAACTTGCAGTGAATCCTTACAAGTTATGTTAAGAATATTACAAACATAGCCAAATGTCAAAAACCGCTAAATTACACCCTCAAAAACTATGTAAACATCACGTAACATTTGCCAAATATCACTAAAGTTTATCTCCATTTTAGCCGATAACAATAGAGTGTAATCAAAAGGAACAAAGGAAATGTCAACAAGAATAAACAAACCGACAAGCCAAAAACGTTCCAATTTTGGAATCTCACATAGTGAATTAGGTAAATATTCAACTGCCGGAATCACTATGGATGAAGATTTTGCAAAGAATTACAGCAGTGAAATCGTTGAATCAGCAAAAGAATTAAAAGCAAAAAACGGCGACAAATATTCTGATGAATATTATCTAAATTATGCCAAAAGTTTGAAATACCAAGAATTACTTCGTGCTCATAGAGAAGTAAACCAAAGAAACGCTAATCAATATGACATCACAGATAAAGATTGGGCAATGTATTCTTATGAAGAAATTATTGAGATGGAACATCAAGGATATCAAATCCCTGATAATATCTTAGAATGGGCACACGCTCAACAAGAATCTGACGTTACAGATTACGTAATAGTTTCAGATGCAACAGGTACAGATGATGGCGCAACAACAGATGCGACATCAAACAGCGACCAATTAACAAGCCTGCAAAAAAAAGCTCAAGAAAATATCATCAAATCAGAAAAAGCTATTGAAACAACCGACCAAAAAGTAGAAGCGTACAACACTACAGCTAAAAAAGCAAAACAAATTAAAGACAAAAAAGAAGATTCTTTCAAAAACTCAATGAATAAAATTGAGGATATGGCAACTGAGTGGAAAAAACTTGATGATAAAAAGAAAAGCGGTGAAAAACTTTCTCTAACAGAAAGATTAAAATACAATTCACTTAGCAAAAAATTAGATTCTTCAAACGGAACAATGATGAAAGAAATTCAAGCAGATAACTCTGACCTTGACGACTTTTTAAATTCTTTAGACAGCTTGAGTGCTGATATCAAAACAAACGAAACCCTAGCACAAGACACAATCAAATCAGGCAAAGATTTGAGCAATCTTCAAAAGAATTATCGTCAAGAAGAATTACCTGCTCAAACTTCAGGCATCAAAGATGATGGAATGGGACCAAGCCTTGATGAATTATATCAAGCAAAACCGCAAGATATTGCAGATACAGCAATTGATAAAGGTAACGACCTATTAGAATACGTTGATGAAGTAACTCTTGAAGTTGAATCAAACGCAACAGTTGATACTGCAAAATTTGCTCAAGAATACACTGAACTATCTGAAAAAACTCAAGAAAAAGTCCAAAACACAATGGGCGAAGACCAAGACGACAACAATGATAAAAAACAAAAACAAGAATCATATAATGTCGACTTGATTTTCACTGCTCAAAATGCTGCAAAAGCTGCAATCACAACAATTCAATCAACAGCTAACTTAAACGAAAAGAAAAACGGTGTTAAAAACACAGATAAAAAATTAGCAACTCAACTTAAAAAAGCACAAAAAGATGCTAAAACAGTTGAAAAAGAATCTTCTAAAGCTGAACAAAAACACGATGATAACGTTCAAAAAGAAGAACAATTAGTGAACGAACTTGAAAATATTCAAGGCAAATCACTTGAAGGTTCTACATCTGAAAAAGTTAAAAATGCAATCAAATCAGTTAATACCCAAAAACAAGCTCAAAATAACACAACTGAAATGCAAAATGACCTTCAAAATGAAGGAGACGGACAAATTCAAGCACAAGTTCAAGCTGAAACACAACAAACTGATAAAAATGAAGCTGAAAAACTTTCTGTAATGGAAGAAATCAAAGCCGTTGATACAGATGATACCAAAGTTAATGACAGTGTAAAAAAATCTTTGACTAAAGGTTTGGCATCAAATGCACTCAGCCAAAAGATTTCAAATGACTTGAACAAACAAAACACAGAACTAAAATCAAGAAATACAAATGCTCATCAAGTTGCAACAAACACCGTAATTGTCGGCGTTGGAACTTATGGTAAAAGTTTTGCAACTACAGCAATCGGAAACGCTATGGTTACAACAGGTTTTGGCTTGATGTCAAACTTAACAACTTACGGTCAAGGCGTAAGAATGGTTGCCGGCGGAACTCAATTACAAATTCAAGGCGCAAACGAAATGCGCTATGGACTTGCTGCAGTTGGTATCGGCACAATCGGTTTAGCTGCATCTGATATCGCATCAACTGTTGTTTCTGACTCTAAAGAGTCATTCAAAGGTGCGCTTTCTTTATTAAAAGCTAACAAAAAATCTTACCAAGAAACAGCAAAAGCAATCGGCGCAACAGTTACAACTCAAAGTTCTGAAACAGAACAAAACAACACAAACACTGATAACAAAGCTGAACAAAATAACCAAACCACTCAACAAAATGAGACTTCTGTTCAAAATGAGATTCAAGATACCGAAACTCAACCTACACAAGGCACTGAACAAACATCAACTGACGAAACACAACAGTCTCAAGGTTCTGAACAAACCGATACTCAAAATCAAACAGAAGAAGTTCCACAAGTTGAAGTTCAAGACGACAATCAAAATGAAACAGTTGTACAAGATGAAACCGACAGCGAAACTCAAAATTCAACAACAGACAAAAAGAAATCTGACAAAAAAGATTATAGCGTAGCAACAGAATTTAGTGCAAAAAATGCAGTCAGTGCAACTTCAACAACAATCAGAGCCACTCAAGATTTGACAACTCAAAACTCTGATATCAATAAACAAACAACAACAGTTGAATCTGAAACTAAAAAAAGCACAAATATTGTAAAAACAATTGAAAAAGAATCAACAAAAGCGCAAGCAGAACAAAGAAAAAATGCCGAACAAACTCAAACCATTGTTCAACAAATGAGTGCTGCAAAAGCAAAAATGGACAATGCTCAATCTACAGAAGAAGCCGAATCCGCTCAAAACGAAACAACCGAATTAGAAACAGAAAATGAAACATTACAAAATGAAAATTCAAAAGAAACCACAGACACAGAAAAAAGTTTAATCAAAAATATTCAACAACTTGACGTATTTAAAAAGACAGCAAGCGAATTAAACAAAAATATCACCAGCCACAAAAAACTTTCATCTGACCAATCAGAAGCATCTGCTAAGACAATTCTTGTTGGTGCAGGTACTACAGGAGTTGGAATTTTACACACAAATTATGGTGCAAATATGATAGCATCAGGTATGGCGCTAATGGCTAGTCCGTTTACTCACGCACTTGGCGTTTTGCAAGTTGCACTTGGTCAAGCAACACTTGCTCAAGGCACAATGGAAATTACAACAGGTGCTGTTGCTACAGACACAGGTATTGTCGGCACAACAGTAAACGCTCTTGCTAAAACTCTATCATCTGATGCAACAAATTCAACTAAAGCATCTCTATTGCAAAGCAAAGATTCTGATAAAAAAGTCCAAAACGCAACAAAAGATTTGGAACTTTCTATAAAAGAAAACGATGCAAATACTCAACAAATCACCAATGAAACAAATAACGAACCTGCAAATCAAAACACCGATTCAGAAGAAGATAACGCAGATGATACAAATTTAGTTTCTGCATCAGTTTCAACAAATGCAAACATCAACAACACAACAAAAACTGATGATAAAGAAGATAGAAAACTTGCAAGATTCAACTCAGATAGTATGATTGAATCTAAAAAGAAAAAGAAAAAAGTTCAAGCAGTTTCTGCAACATTCACTAATAGAAAGAAATAGCACACTATTCTTCTTCATCGCTATCTAAATGATTCAGCGCATATTCACAGCACTGTTTGACAAGGTTGTTTAATGAAACGCCCTGATTTTGCGCGACTATAGAGAGTCTTTCGACCAAATCCAACGGTAAACGAAATGTCTTATTGACCATTTCAGGCTTTTCAACTTTAAACATAATCACCTCTTTATTTTAGTATTCTTACATATTTTTTAAATATAAAAAACACTAAATTTATATAGATTATTAGTGAGTGTAATTTGCACTTGATTAATATAGTGTATTAATTTATAATGGGGCAAAAAAGGAGTCCACCATGCACGCATGTTATAGAAAAAGAGTAGGCTTTACTTTAGCTGAGGGTGCTACGCACGTAGATACGCCACCAACCAAAGCGAGATTTGGCTTTACTTTGGCTGAGGTACTTATCACGCTTGGCATAATTGGAGTTGTAGCAGCTTTGACAATTCCTAACTTAATTGCAAATAACAAAGCACTCAGACTAAAATCTCAATTTATGGAATCTTATTCTATTGTTCAGCAGGTTTTTAAACAAATGGAAGCCGATGATGTATCACTAGACCCAAAAGATTACCCAACAGGAGAGTTTTACAAAACATTTATAAAATATGTTCAAGCTCCGACAGATTGTAACAGAAAAAGAATGAGCGTATGTTATTACTGGATTGCAGACGGCAAAGATGATGAACATTCAAAACCATATAAAACACTTGACGGTAATGCCACAGTTGCTGGCAATTGGTTTGATGATGGACAAATCGCACTACAAAATGGGTCGCTAATATTATTTGAGAATTATACAGATATTGACCAATTGTGGGTATCAGTTGACCTAAACGGCTACAACAATCCGCCAAACCGCTGGGGAGTAGATTTATTCACTTTTCAATTTATTGAAGGAGAATTGGTTACTATGGGTGACCAAAAGTCTAAATATAACAACATTGAGAGTTACTGCAATCCAAAAACTTCAAATACTTTAAATGGGATAGCTTGCGCCAAAAGAGCCAAAACCGAATCCGATTATTTCAATTGGGTTGTAAAAAATGTGAAATAGGAACAGACTTATTGTGTCATTCTGAAAGGATTAAAAATCTTGTGGGCTTGTTTGGCTTAGATTTTATCCTATTCAGAATCTCTAACCGTACAAAAAGGTCTATGTCACCCTGAACTGCGGATTTTGGCAAGTGCGCCGTGTGAGCGTAGCGAACCCAGCACGTCTTGGCGAGAGCTGCGTTGAGCCGGTCGAGCCACCAATAATCCAAGACTGTTTCAGGGTCTTTTCCATAATTAATATTAGGCAAATGTTATTATTGATAAATATTGATTATTGAAAAGATTCTGAAATAAATTCAGAATGACAGTTACATTTTTATGTCACTGCAGAGTTCCACCTGTTCCCTCGCCCCTTGTGGGAGAGGGTTAGGGAGAGGGGGCTAAGGTTTTTAAAACACCAGAGCGGCGAATTTCATTCGCCGCTCTGCTCCTTCTTTAGATATTAACAACAAAATCTATTAATCTTCCAATGATTCGTGTCCTGACTTGTGTGATTTCAATAATACACCACGTTTTGAAGTATGAATAAACTCAATCATTTTTTCAATGTATTCATTCATTGGAATTTCAGCCTTGATTTTTTCAATTGCTTGAGATGTGTTATATTCAGGTGAAATCAGCAATTTGAAAGCTTCATTTGTAGCTGTTCTGACTTCAAGAGGAACTCCTCTTCTTTTCATTGCAATTACGTTGATTCCACGCGGAACAGGAGGTCTGCCTTCACCTTTTGAGTATGGCAAAATATCTTGACGAGATGCTGAAAACCCACTAATGATAGCCATATCGCCGATTCTGATATTTTGATGGAATACGCTCATTCCGCCAACAAATGCGCCAAATCCAACGTGAACGTGACCGCCTAAAGTTACAAGGTTAGCCAAAATTACTTGGTCTGCCAATACGCAGTTGTGAGCAACGTGAGAACCAACCATTAACAAACATTTGTTACCGATTCTTGTTGTGAAATCTCCGCAAGCTGCACCTCTGTGGATGGTTACATTTTCTTTGATAATAGTTTCATCACCAATTACAACTTTTGTATCTTCGCCTTTGTAGCCCAAATCTTGCGGTTCAGAACCAATAGTTGCAAATGGTGAAATTGTACAATTTTTACCGATTTCAGCGTGTTCAATGTGAGCGTTAGAAATTACTCTTGTGCCACTTCCGATTTTTACGCCTTCTCCAATAACGACGTATGGTCCGATAATTGCATCTTCTGCGATTTGTGCAGATGGATGAATTATTGCAGTTTTATCTATCATGATTTTCCCTCTTTCTTACTGTACGTATGTCAATTATAGTACAAAGGCTGAGATTTGGAAAATCCTTTATATTATTTTAATATCAAACTTACACATCATGTATTTTTAGAGTTCTTGGGTCAATTGCCATTGGTGCGTTTCCTCTTTTGTCCAATATTTCATAAGCGCTATTCAATTCTTCGTTCAGATTTTTGATTAACCTGTTTTCGTGAACATTCATCAATGTAATTAGCACTCTATTATAAATAAGTTGGGCTTCTGCAGCATCCAATTGTTTGAATCTTGCTTGACCATAGGTATTTGGATTTAAACCTTCAAACAAACCAAGCTCAATTTGCGCCTTGATTTTTTCTATCGCATCAAGTGAGTCTTTATTCATTTTTGATGGGTCAAGTTTATCTAATGTTCTTCTAAATCTCAGTAATGATAAAAAGTATGTATTTGCCATTTTTCGACTCTCATCACCTGATTGAGCATCAATGAATTTTGGAGTGTATTTGCTTATTAAGGAAGAATCTAATTGATTTTGTTCCGGTTTGTGCGGATAGTATTTGAAATTATCAAAACTTAAATTTGTGGTATCAATTCCATTTTTCTCACACCAAGCAAAAAATCTTTTCTTGAATAAATTTGGAGTCAAATCTACAATATAGAACATATCTTGTTCTTTTTTCACTGATTTCCAAGCGTGTTCCATATTTTTAGAAAAAGATTTTTTCGCCCATTCATTAATACCCCAAAACTTTTTCATAGCTTGCGATTTTTCTTTTGAAAGTCTTTCCGGTGAAGTCAATTCATCTGATGAAAAGTCTTTAAACCCTTTTCCTTTCATAAATTTTGACAAAGCTTTTTTAATATGGTCAGCACCAAAAATGCTCCACGCACGAACCATTACTCTATGAAGAATATCTTTTTGTTCAGGGTTATCTTCGTAGAATTGTTTTTGACGTTCTGACATTTCAAAAATTCGGTCAGGGTTTTCGCGGTAATATTTTTGCAAACCTTCTGAAATATGTTGCCTGTGTTCTGCGGACAGCGGACCGCGCTTGATATAAACAGGTTCGCCACTTTCTTTTTGCGCCTTAATATCAAGAGTTTCAAGGCGTTTTGCTTTCATTTGAGAAGTCAATCGCTCATTATATTTAGGGTCAGAAAGTTTCAAAACTTGTCCATAATTTTTGTTTACCTTAGGAATATTTAATTTGTTCATAATGTGGTTCAATTCATGACCACCTGCGTAGGCTTTCAAATCATTTAGCGAGAACCCCTCACCCCAATATAATTTTATCAACTGCAAAGATAAATCTTCTTCAGGATTGAAAAATTCAACCTTGCCTTTTTGAATATCATCAAGGAACGAACCTTCTCTATAGTCCACATCTTTTGCAGATTTCACGTCTTTAAATTCAGGAAATTTTGCCTTCAATTCTTCTAATGAAAAACAATCTTTGATACTTGCATATAACCTTTTGTGAATCCCAATCAAGGTTTCTTTGCCCTTGTTCCCCTCTTCAAGAATCATGCCAGCCCACTCTCTGACATTTTTAGGGTAAAGGTCAGAATGCTTTGTTGCAAGTTTGTCCAAATTTTCAATAGTTTGTGCTAGGTTCAAACTGTATCCGCCTGTAAAGTTTGGCAGATATCCCATATATTGATTTGCCCTGACTGATTGTAATGGAGAAGACACACCACTTTGTTCGGTTTGGGGCTGTTGTGATTTTAAATTAACTTTGTAGTTCTGATTAAGAACTTGAGGGGTAATGCTATTGATTTTCATAAAAATTTCCTACTACATTTTATAACATTCATTATAAAACAGATGAACCATAATATTTGCCCAAATTTGACAAAAAATTTACAAATAATAAAAGAGTTTTGAACATCAAATTTAGCATATAGGTTATTGTCATTCTGAAATTTCAAAACAGACAGTTATTTGTTTTGTCGCATAGCTTTGGCTTGTCTCTCCGAATGGGAGAGACCGAAATTGTATTTGAGAGAAGCTCGAAAAACTACAATTTCGAGTGAGGGTTCGGACAATGTAATAATACATTTGTGAGTCTTTGACCCCCTCTCCTCACTCCTCTCCCACAAGGGGCGAGGATGTGTCATTCTGAACTTTACAAAGCGAACCGTTGAGCTAGAGCAAAACGAGTGAGCCTGTATGCGGGCGTAGGCTGAGCTGTTTCGGAATGACAGTTAAATATTTAGTCCACGATTTCGATACGGTGGTCGTCTTTTATCTCCATTGGTTGGTCCATCTTTTTGATATAATCACAAGCTAATTTGTTCTTATCCATATCAAATTTTTGGAGCACGAAATCAGGATTTTTATTGCTTTCCAAATATCCGTCCCCACCAGTTGCAAAGAAATCATCTGCCGCTACGGTATATTTCTTATTAGGGTCAGGGTTTTTTACATCAATTTTGTGGACTTGGTTATTCTTGTCAACAAATTCCAAATCTAACAATTCACCTTGTTTATTTGCTTTATATTTCAATCCTGAAACAAGCAAAATTCCCGGTTTATTTGAGCTTTTCGTCAATGATTTTAAACCGACATTGATGGCATCAACGATTTGTTTTTCGCTCAATCCGATAATCCACATTTTGTCTTCAAAAGGTGTAATATCAGAAATCAATCTTGAATCAACAGTACCTTCTGAGAAGTTTCCACGAATATTTCCGGCATTAAGAATTGCAATATCTGTGCCAAGTTCATTTCTCATGGCATCTGCAATCAAATTGCCGTGAGGGTTGTTTTCGATAAGTCTTTGTTCCGGTGGAGCTACAGCAGCCTTGACTTTGCCGATAATTTCAGGTTTGCCGATAATATCTTCTACAGAATCTTTCACAAACAACGGTCTGTTGTAATTTTTAGTTTTGATTACGTTGTTTTGAGCTTTTTTAACAACTCCGTTTTCGTCAAAGTCGACATTCAAAATTCCGACATTTTCACCGTCTTTTCCGGCTTGGGTAAGAATTACAGGCTCACCTGATTTTGACGTAAACAAGTTTACACCTTCTTGCAAACCTTCAATCAAATCATGAGTGTGTGCTCCAAAAATAAGGTCGATACCTGAAGTTTCTTGCGCCAATCTTTGGTCTTTTTTCGTACCTTCGTGAGAAAGTACAATAATTTTATTTATGCCTTGCGCTTGAAGTTTATTTACTTCGTCCTGAACAATTTTAATCGTTTCATCATCATTTTTAACAGAGAAATCTTTCAATGTATTGTTCATTTTTACACGTTCAAGCATATCTTCCGGTGCAATTCCGATAAGTCCGTATTTTTCACCGTCTTTTTCTACAACCATTGATTTTTGAATTTTTCCGACAAGTGGAGAACCTTCTTTGATATCAACGTTTGCAGCTAACATTTTATATTTTGAATCACTTAAAAGTTTTGCCAAATTTCCCGGTTCAACTACATCAAGTTCGTGGTTGCCAAGAGCAGATGCAATAAATCCGCTCCAATCAAGGAATTTGTTTGCAACTTGGTTATGAACATAATTTGCGCCCAAAATTATATCGCCTGATGATACTTTGAATTTTGAGACATCACCTGTGTTTTTGTTCCAAAATTCAGGAGCAATCTTTGCAGCAGGTGTTGCATCAAATTCTTTTGTCATGTTGTAAATTCTTTCCATGTTGGTCATTTTGCCGTGAACATCATTCACGTAAAACCAACTTGTATGAGTTAATTTCGGATTACTTTTTTCGTAAACAGAAACTGTTTCATCAGGATATATTGTCGCCGTATATTCAGCCTTTCTTGGGGTATTGTCATTAGGAAGAGGAGATTGGTTGTGCACTTTTTGTTGTTGTGCATCGGCTTTATTTGTTGCTACGGCTTGGTTAATGTTTGGTACGTTTATCATAATTCTACCTTTTTAAATTTCAAATTTATAAAACCTTCTGAATATTATTTTTGCCTTAATTTTAAGATATTGTTACATTTATAGTATTTATGCAGCACCTTTCATTTGTTTGTACATATCAATGCCTTCCGTCCAATTAGGGACAATGTTTAAGTCGCTTTCGACAATATGTTTTGGCAATGCCGCGTGGTGGATTTTTGGCAACAAATAATCTTCTGAATATTCAATTGCCCTTGGAATATTATCGTCAGTATCGTTGCAGATGAATGTTACTTTGCCCTTATCATCAGTTTTGTAGCCGACAATTGTAATTTCATGACCGTTTACAATGATGTTGTTATTATCAGTTTGAGTGTAGCCGATGATTACATTTTCGCCCTCATCAAGAGCTGTGGTCAAATGTTTTTTCATTGAGCCCAAATCTGTTTCGTAACCCACTAAACGCGCATTTTCATCAACAGTTTGATAAGTTACAGACAAAATATTTTTGTCAAAAACAACAGATTCAGTGAAAGTTTTTTCAAATTCAATCAAACCTTTGTCATTTTGATTAAATTTACCGGCTCTTTTGTCAGTCAAACTGTTATAAGATTGTTGCGAACCGATTTGCATAAATGTTGATTGCATCAATACATCCAGCGGAGTTCTTTCATAAGGGTCTTTGTTTGTTGTTTGAATTTGTGCCCTTATTATTGCGTTTTTATCAGGTGCAAATTTCAATTCCGCAGTGTTGAAGTTCTTTGTTTCAAACGGAATTTCAAAAGCATTTAACAGCCAAATCGCATTCAAGGTTTCATCTGCAAGATTATTTAATCCGATAGTTTTGTTTACGGATAATTTTGGAGAACTTAATTCTTGAGCAAATCTTGAAAATTCTGCTGGAAGTTGTTTTGCCAATTTAAACTCCGTACTTGCGGCAACACAAGTACCTGAATGTTCAACATTTACATCTTGCGCACCTTGCCAAATATCAAGCAAATTGGTCTTACCTTCGTTATTTGCAGCAATAACTTGTTGTTGATATTCAGGCGGAATATCTCCAAACTGTTGAGTGATTATATATGGGTAAGCGATTGCAGCAATGGTGTCTTTCAACATCGTTTTTGAATCCAACCCTTCTGCTCTCGGTTCTGTCGCGATTTTGTACAAATTATCAAGAACCGTAGAGTGGTCATTGGATTCAGAGTTTAACAAAACACCTGTTTTTAGCAAATTATCAACGATTTTCCTGCCGTTTTTGTCCAGTTGAGATAATATCGTTGTATATTCGTTTTTCTCTTCTTTTGAGTCTAAAATCGTTCTCATCTTTAGGCTTGCAACTTGTGGTGCTTGCGAAGTTATCGGCACAGATGCAGTAAAAGCAGGTGTTGCCGAAAGATTTTTTACAACAGGAGTATTAACAGCACTTTTTACACTGTTAATTGTGTTATAATTATATTGACGAGTACGAAAGTTTACTTGTTCTACCATGATTACACCACATCTATTATAAAAATTGAAATCAGAAAAAATTGCCATAAGTGTAAACAAATATTAATTAAAGAGGGTATCATTGAATAACGTAAAAGTCAAACCATTAACCAAAGAACAACTAACAATCTCAATTGACAGATTAACAAGATTTAAAAATCCTGAAGTTAAGTATTTGCGTGTATTTGGCGAACTTATTACAAATAATTTAATTCAACCGAAATATAAAAAATCTGATATCGAAAAAATGGATAGCGAAGAGGTAAAAGCCCTTGCAGAACTAATTATAAACTATTCACTTGAAAATTTCGGATTAAAAAAAGATGATGATTATGTGATTAACCAAAGACTTTATAACTATGAAAAATCTGTATTCGCGCTTAATGAAAATATTGAAAATTTGTTAAAAAATAAAATTAATTATAAAGCTTTTGTGACTTTAATCGACGAAAATTCTCCCAAAAATCTCAAATGGTTAAAAGCTCTTGGCAACTCTAAAAACATCAAGCAAGAACGATTTGAGGACTCTTTAAGATTTCCGATTGAAAAAGTAGTTATTGCAGAAGGAGCAACGGAAGAGACTTTGCTGCCTGAATTTGCCAAAAGATGCGGATATGATTTTGATAAAGAAGGAATTTATGTACTATCTGCAGGGGGCAAAAACCAAGTGGTGAAACTGTATTACAGGTTGGTTGAGAGCTTGAAATTGCCTATTTTTGTACTGCTTGATAAAGATGCAAAAGAAAATTTGGAAGAAATAAAACCAAAATTAAGACCGATAGATAAAATCCACTTGCTTGCGTGCGGAGAATTTGAGGACTTGTTGCCACTGGAACTTGTTCAGCGCACATTGGATTATCAGTTGAATAATATTTCAATGATGGAAAAAGAAATGCTAAACGCACCTGAACCGAGGGTAAAAATTTTGGAAGAAGTTTTTAAAACTCGAGGCATGCATGAATTTAAAAAGGTTGAATTTGCGCAAATGGTCAAAAAGAATATAGAAACCGAGAATGATATTTCTGATGAAATTCGCGAAATAATCAATGAAATTAAGGGTCATGGGGAATTTGTAGAAAAAGTTTAAAAATTTTTCAAGCAAAGTGTTGACATTTAGTTTTGTTCAAGATAGAATAAATTTCGTAAACAAATCCAAGCCCCCATCGTCTAGAGGCCTAGGACAACACCCTTTCACGGTGTAGACAGCGATTCGAATTCGCTTGGGGGTACCATTTAAAAGATAAGAGCCGAAAGGCTCTTTTTTAGTAAGTATATATCTTGGGTGTACTAATGAATGACTCTATTTTTAAATTAGAAAACCTCATAAAAACAATATCTATTGGCGTTTTTGCATTTTTAGTATTGAACTTTATCTTTAACATTGGCTATTTTACTTTTATTGGTTTAAAGTTTTTAACATTACTAGAATTGAAAGATTATTATGAAGGGACAGCACCATTAAGTGTTTTCGTTTTAATACTATTCATGGGATTAACAAATGCTTTTTTATATTCAAAACATATTAAATTTGCATTAAGGGGGATAAAATATTTATATAGAATAGCTTTATACTTTGGTTGGTATCTAATTACTTTGCGTACAAAATATAAAAACTTAGCTTTCAACAAAAAACGACAATTTATTCAAGCAAAAAACAAAATAAAAAATGGATTTTTAGATAAAGAATTATTTTTAGCAATTTTATATTCTATACCATTTGTATTATTATTAATTTTGCCACTTTGGCAATTATCATATTTGGTACTTCCACTATCAAAAGTTTTGTTTTGGGTTATTTTTTGTATATATTTAATTCTTCTATTATGTTATTTTTATGCAACTACTAATACTATAAAAACAACTTCTATAATATTCGTAATTGTTAGCCTATTTTATTCCTTTGGCTGTTGGGAATTTATCCGAGATTATAATAAGACTGGAACAAAAGTTGTTTTATCTAACAATCAAATTGCTTTGCTAATAAGACCAATAGCAAAAGGAGTACTAGTAAAAGATAAAAATAATATCACGTTCTATAAATGGAGCGACATAAAACAAATTTCAAAAACTGCTCCCCTAAAAGATGAACAAGCTCTTATATATTTATTTAAAACTAAAAAATAATTTCCCTCTTACTTTTCGCTCCATTTGCGTTGGAGGATTTGGGCTTTTTTGATTACGCCTTCTTTTGAGCGGACTTTATAATATCTTTTTGTTTTTGGATTGATTATGCAATACCCTTTATTACAATTTGAATACAGCCAAGTATCGATACAACTATCTCCGTTTACGCATTTTGCCTCAAGTGTAATTGAATCACTATCCTTTTTAGGAGCAGCATCATCCTGTGTTTGAGATTTTCTCAAGTCAGGAATCAGTGTAAAACTTGCACCGAGTGTATCTTTATTACTTTCAAAAGCTTTTTCAATATATTCCTTATTGGCTAGAGTCAATTCATTTTCTTCTCTAATCCAATAAATAATATTTTTATCAGAAGATAGCATTTGAGCATGGTTATCAGCGGAGTCGGTGTTATCAATATCCACTTCAGGAATTTTTAATTCAGATGAGCTAAAGAAACTTATATTTTCAATAGGGTTCATCTCTTTTGAAACTTCGACTTTGCCCTCTCTTGGTTCAACCGGTTTTGTAGAAATAACAATTGCCGCAATTGCAGAAATAACCACAGCAACACCAAACAAAACGAACCAAGCTTTAACCCAAGATTTTTGAGATTTGTGAAAATCCTCTTCATTTTTGTATTGAACTTCTGCCCAAGCCCATTTATTACCTTTAATACCTGCCCAAAGACTTAATGCCAAACATACAATAAGTCCGTAAGGCGGAACGATAAATGTAAAAGCAAGAACTAAAAGCAAAACCCATTTTTTATAACGGATTCCCCATACCCAATTGAACAAAAACGCACCCCAGTTGAAAGGTTTTGCAATGCTATCAGGAGCATCCTCGTCCATGCCTGAGTTGTTATCAGGTTTTTCAATAAATACTTTCTTTTCTTCTTTTTTATAAATCTCGACTTTGTCTTGTTTTCTGCCATCGCCTTGTTGCTTGAAGAAATCTTCCATAGAAATTTCATCTGATGGCATATTGTTGTTGTCGTTTTCATCATCCATAAATGACATCTCAAACCTCTCATTCCAATATTTTTTCATTATAGTATATTTTAAAATTTGTGGCAGAAAATGTTACATTGTATAATATTTTCGACCATATCTTGATTTTTTTTCTTGAGTATGATAATTTTACAAATGTAGTAAAGGAAAATTGCTAATTATGTATAGACAAAACCGACGCAGCAGATGTTTTATAAAAGGCTTGTTTTAAATAACAAGACACTGATGATTGTGTTGGAATAAAGATTTAAAACAAGACCTGAAAATTTTGGGTCTTGTTTTTTATTAAACAAATGTAAAAAATAATTGTAAAAAAGGCAATTAATATTTATTACAGTATTTAGTATAAAAGTGAAGGTTAGAATTATGAATCCAAAAAATATACGACGACGCTCAACTGTTAAAGCGAACGCCCCAATCGTGAAATTGATGAATTTAATCTGGGGCTTGTAATACACAAGTTGAGGCAGGACAATGCTTAAATTTTAGGTAAAAGCATGTTTTGTCCTGTATAAGGAAAAGGAAAAAATGATACCAAATATAACAGCAAGCACAGTATATGCAACACTAGGAAATAATAGCTCCCTAGTCCCTTTAGCAATCAAAGATGTTGCGAATAGCATCGGTTTAACGACTGCTTCTTACATGTCAGGGGACAAAGCAGAGGGAAAAGATAGATTTATTGATGAATTTGGAACACAAGCAATTTGGCTTGGCGGTCTTCCACTATTTAAAAAAGTTTTAGATATTACATTGTTCAAACCTATGAAGTTAGACCCTGAAATTGATGCAAGAATCCTTAAAAATCCTGAAATTTTAGAGGCAGCAAAAGAATTTGCGCCAACTGAACAAATTAAGAAAAACTTGATAAAAGTTTCTGAACACCAAGGCAAATTCAAAGCTTTGACTATCGCAAAATTCGCAGCAGCAACAGTTTTGACAGCCGGTTCATATTTAGGTTTGACAAAATTCAGACACAATTATACTGAAGAAAAAATAAAAAAAGATTATTTTGAAAAAGTTAAAAAATCTCAAAATAACCAAAACAAAAATGCTAATGTTCACTTCTCATCAGCATTTTCAGATGTACATAACACAGATAACAAAAAACAAAATAAAAACTTAACTTTCACAGGCGGATTTGAGAACTTTATATTTGACCCTGTAAGAAATTTGATGTTAGTTGATGGAACAATCACAGGCGAAAGACTATCGCATGCCAAAAACCCTCAAGATTTTATGAACTATGTAATCAAAGAAGGCAGTTTCTGGGCATTTATGTACTTTGCAGGTCCTATGATTTCAAAAGCACTTGAAAAACACGCAGATGCAAAAGGTAAATCAATTGACTTGGATTCAAGAGTAATTTTTGGAAACGACTTGAAAGAATCATTCAAAAACGGTTCATTGAAAAATTACTTAAACGAATTTAAAGCTGCTGACAAGTCAGACATTGCATTGTACAAGTTTGCAGTACAACCTGAAAACGAAAACCTTGTAATCAAAATGGCAAAAGATTCTGATATAATTCAAATGCTAAAAGAAGATAAATTATTCTTTGCTAAAAATACCGATAAAGTTGATACAAGAAAATACATTGACTTAGATGCATTAAGAGGTGTTGGCGCAAAAATCGAAAAATTATTTAACCAATACGAAAAATCAGGTGAAAGCTTGGATGAATTTTTCAAATCAGTAAGAAGTTTGAAAAAAGCTGCAATCTTCAAAAACATCGGAGCATGTATCGGAGCACTCGGAATTTTAGCACCTGCAATTATGCTTGGTTTGAGAAAAGATGAAGACTATCAAGTGAGAAAAGATATTGAAGAAAAAATTGCAAAAGGTAAATTAAAATAATAAAAAATGGGCAATTATAGCCCATTTTCTATTTACAAAATTTGAGATTTTCCACAGCCATAATACTGTCTCGAACCATTTGAGCTCCTTCAAAATATGCTCGTTCAATATTTAGAGAATCTTGAATTTCTTTGGCTGCCTGTTTCCATATATCATGTTCAGTTTGAATCTTTGGAAAAAATCCCCTTGATTCTATTTGGCGATACTTAGTCGGAGCTTCCTCCATTACAAAATTTTTCAAAGAATCTGTTTCCGGAGTTTCAGAGTTTGAACTTTTTACATAAGCTCGCCCAACCAAGCCAATACCTGCACCAATAGCACAAGCCATTATTGCTGAGCGAGGTCTCATATTTCCAATTTTCATTTTTACATATCCCTTTACTATTGAGGTAAACTATTACACGGTTAATAATACATGATAAAATTATAAATGCAACATTGACAAAACCTAAAACATAAAGTAAAATGATAATAGTTATCAATTTGGAACTCTAAATGAATTATTCAAAACAAAGAGAAAAAATATTGGATGCATTAACAAATAATGCCATTCACCCAACAGCAGAAAAGTTGTTGGAATTTTTGGATAAAGATAATTCAAATATTGGGATAACAACACTTTACAGAAACCTTAATCAACTTGCTGATGCAGGAATGATTAAGAAAATTGACGGTTTAGAGCCATCGGCGCACTTTGACCATAATACTTTTGAGCATTACCACTTTATTTGTGAAAAATGTAAAAGAGTATTTGACATACCATCTGATGTAGCCCCTGACATTGTAAAAAATACCCAATCGGCTACAGGATTTGATATAACAAGTCATGATATAGTGTTCCATGGTATATGCAAAGATTGCAAAGAAAGAAAGGAAACAAATTAATTATGGAAAAATGGGTATGTACAGTATGTGGTTATGTTTATGACCCTGCAGAAAATGATGGTGTAAAATTTGAAGATTTGCCTGACGATTATGTATGTCCGCTGTGTTCGGTAGGCAAAGACCAATTTGAAAAAGAAGTTTAATAATACAAATATTTTCGGAGCCATTAAAAATTTAATGACTCCGATTTATTTTTTACAGTTTAAACACACTATGACAATCAAATAAAAATCACGTCATTACGAGGAAAGTCTACTTGCAAATGTTGTATTGGTATTGACGAAGTGACGTGGTAATCCACAACAAATCTTGCAGGGGATTACTACGTCGCGCTGTAGTAGCTATTGTCCTATTTGTAAAACAATTCTCCTCGTAATGACATATTTTTTATACCGTCACCTTGAATTTATTTCAGGGTCTCTAATATTACAAATTTCACATAAGACTAATATGTTTTATTTGAGATGCTGAAACAAGTTCAGCATGACATTTTACTTGACACCTAGGTCAAAATCCGACAATAGCCAAAAGTGAACAATCAAACAAAACGAGGAAATAACAAAAGCCGAATTTGTTTGAGGAACGAAAGTGACGAGTTATTCGGCTATGGTACGAGTTTTTAGTTTGATGTGAACGTTGGCGTGTCGGTGGTTTTG